>CAYNDR010000553.1:0-3179 GCA_964395295.1 uncultured Planctomycetales bacterium | reverse complement strand
GCAGGGGCGCGCCGGCTGCATCGTCCTGGACCTCCGCATGCCCGGCCGGTCGGGGATGGACCTCCACGAGGAGCTGTCCCGGGCCGAGTACAGCCTGCCCGTCGTCTTCATCACCGGCCACGGCGACGTGCCCACCAGCGTGAAGGCCATGCAGGGGGGCGCGGTGGATTTCCTCCAGAAGCCCTACGACGGCGGCGCCCTCCTCGATGCCGTGCGCCGGGCCATCGAGAGGGACCGGGAAGGCCGGTCGGAGCACCGCGAGGCGGCGGAGGTCCGCAAGCGGCTGGGGGCCCTGACGCCGCGGGAGCGGGAGCTCGTGCCCTGGCTGCTGGCCGGACTGCTCAACAAGCAGATCGCGGACCGGCTGGGGATCGCCGAGAAGACGGTGAAGGTCCACCGGGGGCGGGTGATGCAGAAGATGGGGATCCGCTCGGTGGCCGAGCTGGCGCGGATGGCCCAGGCCGTGGGCATCGGGCCGGCGTCCGCCTGAGGCCGCCCCGCCCATGAGACCAAGGTCCCATGGCGCCCCGCGACGGATTCCCGCTATCATGAGGGCGGCTCAGGGGGTGGCGACGCCATTGAAAAAAGTAGTTTACATCGTGGACGACGACCCTTCGGTCCAGAAGGCCATGGGGCGCCTGCTCCAATCGGCGGGGATGGACGCGCGGGTGTTCGATTCCGCGAAGGCCCTGCTGGACGGGGAGGCGCCGGCCTGTGACGCCTGCCTCGTGGTGGACTACCGCATGCCGGGGCTCACGGGATTCGGCCTCGTGGAGGAGCTGGGGCGCCGGGGCATCCAGCTGCCGTTCATCGTCCTCTCGGCCAACGACGACCCGGACGCCCGGCGGCGGGCCCGCGAGCTCGGCGCCGCGGCCTACTTCCGCAAGCCCGTGGACGGCCAGGCCCTGCTGGACGCCATCGCCTGGGCCACCGGGGATGGCGTGAAGGAGTCGCCGTAGGCGGACGGCGCGGCCGCTCAAGGGATTTGGCACACGCCCCTCCGTACTGTATAATCCCCCCGGCTCGCGGCGGGAATCGATCATGACGAATTACGCGGACAAAAAGCTCACGTGCAAGGATTGCGGGGCGGAGTTCGTGTTCTCGGTGCGCGAACAGGAACACCACGCGCGGCTGGGATTGCGAACGAGCCCAGGCGCTGCGCGGTGTGCCGCCAGGTCGCCCGGATGAGGAACGAGGACAGGGGCGGCTCGCGGGGCCCGCGGAGGGGGAGCCCCGCCTCCAGGGGGACGTTCACCGTCACGTGCGCGCCGTGCGGGAGGCCCGCCGACGGCCCTTTCCAGCCCGTAGCGGAGAGCCCGGTCCAGGAGGTAGGGAAGGGGGCCGCCGGCCCGGCGGGAGCGCGGGGCGTCCTCGGACCTCCTCAGGCGCGCCCTTTGGCGGTCAAGGCATCCACGTCCCCGTTGAAGGATGTCGTCTTCGGCCTTTTCCGGATCTCCTTGATGGAGCCGGGAATGGGATTTGAACCCACAACCCCCGCTTTACGAATTTCGCGGAAGGGCACGAAACCGCGAAATCATGCGAATTATAGCGACGGTTACGACCACAACAACTCATACCGACTGCAATGGGGACAGGTCCGGGGACAGGTGCCGCTTCCTTGCAGGTTGAAGGAACTTCTGGGGCAGAGAGGGCGGTCCGGGGGGCTTCCCTCGTCGCGATTACCGGTATCGTTCCGGGGGCCCCGATGTAACGGACTTGCGGAACGATGAGCGTCGGCGTAGAATGGCAACGATGAATGACCTCCTCCGAAGGATCGAGATCGACCCGAAGGTCATGGTCGGAAAGCCCGTGATCCGGGGGACCCGCATCCCCGTGGAACTCATCCTCGAGAAACTTGCGGCGGGTCTGACCTCCGACGACCTTCGGCGCAGTTACCCCCTTCTGACCGCTGAAGACATCTCCGCGGCCCTGCTCTTCGCCGCGCAATACCTGCACGACGATTCCTACATGCCGCTCCGGGGACAGAGCCGTTGAAGTTCCACGCCAACGAGAACATCGAGGCGGAGGCCGTGGCCTTCCTGCGAAGCTCGGGACACGACGTCCCGTAGGCCGCTGAAATCCAGCCCCGGGCCTAGGACGACGAAGTGCTGGCACGCGCGACGTCCGAAGGGCGTATCCTGATCACTTCGGACAAGGATTTCGGTGAGCTTTGCTTCCGCCGCGCGCTGCCCAGCTGCGGCGTGATCCTGATCCGCGGCAGGGACCTCACGGCTCAGGCGCGAATCCGACTTCTTAAAACGCTGCTCGCCGGAGCCCCGCCGCCGGAAACCTCCCTATTCGTCGTCCTCACGGACAAGGGCATTCGTCGAAGGCCCTTTCCCCCGAAAGAGACGACCTGATCCTCCGAGCCATTGTGGGGGCGCGCGAAAGGCCGGCCTGCTGGCTACGATTGTTGCTTGCACCCCCCCGCCCGGCAGGGTATGAATGAATCCCATTCAGCGGGGAGCGGAGGGGACCATGCGGGAGCCGGGAACCGGACCGATGACCCCGCGGGCGGATAACGCGCTGGTCGTCCAGAGCGACCTCACGGTCCTCCTGGAGGTCCACGCTCCCCGGAGCGGCGAGGCCCGGGCGGCGCTGGCTCCTTTCGCCGAGCTGGTCAAGAGCCCGGAGCACATCCACACCTACCGCCTCACGCCGCTGTCGATATGGAACGCCCGCGCCTCGGGCCTGACCGGGGAGCGGATGGTCCAGGCGCTCCGCGAGCACTCCCGATATCCCGTCCCTGACTCCGTGGAGGCGGAGCTTCAGGAACTGGCCCGCCGCTATGGACGGATCACCCTGTCCCGCGAGGGCGGGGACCTCCGCCTCGAGGCGGGAGACAGGCCCTTGGCGGAGCTCCTGGCCCGCGACAAGGGGGTCGGCCCCTACCTCTCGCGGCGCCTGGACGAGACGAGGTTCCTCGTTCACGCGGGCCACCGGGGAGCGATCAAGCAGGCGCTGGTCGCGGCCGGACATCCGGCGGAAGACCTGGCCGGCTATGCGGACGGAGAGCCCCTGGCCATCGCCTTCCGCGAGGCCTGCTCCATGGGCGTCCCCTTCGCGGCGCGGGACTACCAGCGCGCCGCGGCGGAGGCGTTCTACCAGGCAGGCTCGGAGCGCGGGGGGAGCGGCGTCATCGCGCTCCCGTGCGGAAGCGGCAAGACCATCGTGGGGCT
>CAYNDR010000552.1:0-3197 GCA_964395295.1 uncultured Planctomycetales bacterium | reverse complement strand
TGATTCTTGATTCTCGATTCTGGCCACAACCAAGGACTGAACGCATACGAAGCGTATTCCTGGTCCGGTTACGGCGGGGCCGGGCTAAAATAGGGAGGCTGAGGCGTCCGCCGCGCGTTCATCGGGGAGGAGATGCCGTGGGAAAGGACAAGATCAACCTCCTGTTCGTGGACGACGAGGAGGCCATCCTGGACTCCCTCAAGAAGCGGCTCGAGGTCCGGGGCTTCGACGTCGTCACCGCCAGCCGGGGCGACAAGGCGGTCGAACTGGCGCGGACGACCCCCATCGACATCGCGCTGGTGGACCTGAAGATGCCCGGCATGCGGGGGGAGGAGGTCCTGACCCTCCTGAAGAAGGAGCACCCCTGGATGGAG
The DNA here is from genome assembly GCA_964395295.1 of uncultured Planctomycetales bacterium. Lineage (GTDB taxonomy): Bacteria > Planctomycetota > MHYJ01 > MHYJ01 > JACPRB01 > CAYNDR01. Next base: position 2,823 of record CAYNDR010000552.1, on the reverse strand, counting down.
GTGGTGATCCTCACCGGCCACGGCTCCATCGACTCCGCCGTCGAATGCACCAAGGGCGGGGCCTACTTCTACCTGCAGAAGCCGTGCGAGCTGGACCGCATGCTCGACGTCCTGGTCCAGGCCTACCGGAAGAAGATCCTGAACAAGACCCAGATGAAGGAAGAGCGGCTGGCGGAGATCCTGAAGATGGCGGAGTCGGATTCTCCGCTCGCCCTGCTGAGGCGGCTCAAGGAACTGGACTCGGGAAACCCGTGAGGGGGAACCGCATGGCCCTCCTTCCGGAAAAGGGCTCCTTTCTCGGGTGGGTGAAGTCCGTCTTCCGGCTCGGGTGGCGCCAGGCGAGGAAGGCGGAGGACGCCCGGCGCCGGGCCGAGAAGATCCGCCTCCTCTACGAGCTGTTCCGCGAGATCCTGGGCATCAACGACTCGACCCTCCAGACCATCGCCACGATCGAGGACGGGCTCACCGGCCGCGTCCCCTTCTCCCTCAAGTCCATGATCCGGCAGATCCACCGGACCACCACCGAGGTCTCGGTGATGGTGAAGAACCTGAACCAGATCGCCGACGGCCGGCACATCGACCTCTACACCAGCCTGAGGTGCCTGAACGCCCAGATCGACGAGGAGTGCGCGGACCTGAAGGAGACGCCCTCCGGCCCCCTCGTCCTCCCCCTCTCCGGCCTGCGGGCCGGCGACACGGCCCTGGCCGGGTCCAAGATGGCCAACCTGGGCGAGATCCGGAACGCCCTGGGACTCAACGTCCCCGACGGCTTCGCGATCACCACCCACGCCTTCGCGAGGTTCATGGCCCACAACGACCTGCGCCGCCGCGCGGAGATGCTGGAAGAAGTGATGGAGGTATTCGGGGTCCGCGTGGCCTCCGAGGCCTGCCGGGAGGTCCAGACCACGGTCATCGCGGGGAGCCTGCCGGAGGACATGGAAAAGGCCATCGTCGAGGCCTTCGACGCCCTGTGGGGCGGCCGGGACGTCCTGGTGGCCGTCCGCAGCAGCGCCGCGGGCGAGGACCAGGCCACGTCCCACGCGGGCCAGTACCAGACGGAGCTGAACGTGGGGCGGGGATGGCTCCTCCACGCCTATCGCGGCGTGCTGTCGAGCGTCTTCGCCCCGGGCCCGATCTCCTACCGTCTCCAGCACGGCCTGAGCGTCGCCGACGCCCGCATGGCGGTGGGGTGCCTCCGGATGGTCGAGCCGCGCTGCAGCGGCATCCTGTTCACGCGGGGCTTCGAGGACCTCCAGGCGGACCGGATCCTGGTCAGCATCGTCCCGGGGCTCGCGGAGGGGCTCGCGTGCGGATCGGCCAACGGGGAGGAGCTGACCCTCTCCCCGGACAAGGAGCCGGCGGCCTCCGCCTACCTGAGCCGCCCGGAACTGGACAACCTGGCCCGCACGGCCCGGCGCATCGAGGACTATTTCAAGAAGCCCCAGGACATCGAATGGGCGGTGGACCGGGACGGGAACCTCTTCATCCTGCAAAGCCGCCCCATGATGGCGGCCCCCCCGGTGGAAAGCATCCTGAAGGAGGGGACCGTGCCTCCCGTGGAGCCCATCCTCGCGGGCGGGCTCTCGGCCTGTCCCGGCGCCGCATCGGGGGAGGTGTACCGGGTCCCGTCCGACGAGGACCTGGGCCGGTTCCCCGACGGGGCGGTCCTGGTGGCCCCGCACTCCTCCCCCCGGTTCTCCCAGGTGATGGCCCACTGCGCGGCGATCGTCACGGACTACGGCTCCCCGGCGGGCCACATGGCCATCCTGGCGCGCGAGTTCGGGGTCCCCTCGATCACGGGCCTGAAGGGGGCGATGCAGACCCTGGCGAACGGCCGGCGGGTCACGGTGGACGCGTCCTCCTGCCGCATCTACGACGGCCGGATCGAGGCGATCCTCAGCCAGAAGGACGCCCCGTCGCGGCTGGAGCGGTCCCCCGCCGTCCGGAAGCTGAGGCGCATCGCCCAGTGGGTCACGCCCCTGCACCTCGTGGATCCCGCCTCCCCCGGCTTCACCCCCATGGGCTGCAAGTCGCTCCACGACATCACCCGCTTCGCGCACGAGAAGCTGTTCGAGGCGATGTTCCACCTGGGGAAGAAGACCGCGGAGACGCAGGTGGTGGCCGCCCGGCTCGCGGCGCGGCTCCCGTACGACGTCTGGATCCTGGACCTGGGAGGGGGGCTCACCCACGGAATGGAGACCCCCGGCCAGGTCTTCCCGTCCGACATCCTCTCGTTCCCCATGAAGGCGTTCCTCGATGGATTCCTCGATCCGCGGATCCGGTGGGACCAGCCCCGGGCCGTGTCGGGGCGGGGATTCCTGTCGGTCCTGGGCGAGTCGATGGCCGGCCTCCCCCCGGAGGTGCGGGGCGTGGGGAAGGCCTCCTTCGCGGCCGTCTCCGACCGGTACATGAACTTCAGCACCCAGGCCGGGTACCACTTCAACACCGTGGACACCTACTGCGGGCAGAGCCTGAACAAGAACTACATCCACTTCCGGTTCACGGGGGGAGGCGCCCAGGAGGCGCGGCGCGCCCGCCGGTGCCGGTTCCTGTCCAGCGTCCTGACCGGCCTGGGCTTCAAGGTCCAGTGCCGCCAGGACGTGATCGTGGCGCGGCTGGAAAAATACGACCGCGAGTTCCTCTCGTCCCGCCTGGTCGAGCTCGGGCGGCTCACCCTCTGCGCCCGCCAGCTCGACATGCTGATGGACACCGACGCGAGCGCCGACTTCTTCGCGAAGGCCTTCCTGTCGGGGGAGATGGAGCGGTTCTAGCTAGTTCCTGTTGATGAACCCCACCGACTTCGCGAAAACCGCATCTATTTGG
>CAYNDR010000551.1:2142-3204 GCA_964395295.1 uncultured Planctomycetales bacterium | reverse complement strand
GTGATTCCAATGACTGGCGTGGATTCGCGTCCCCCTTCCGTGCGCGGGGGGGCAACCGCCGCAACAATCCTTGGGTTGCGGCTCGGCCGCGCTGTGGCCTTTGTGCCTTTGTGGTGAGCAAGGGGAGGGACTTCGGGCTCAGGCCTGCGTGTACGCCTGCCCCGGCTTGAGGAGCTTGAAGTTCGCCAGGCCCTCCTCCTGGAGGACCCGGGTGAAGAAGTCGCAGCTGAAGCAGGAGATGAGCTTGGAGGCCTTGGCCCCCTCGACCTGCATGCCGCAGAAGGTGCCCGAGATGGCCCAGCAGACGCGGCCGCCCCGCGTCCCGCTGTTCACCCCGTCCGCGGAGGCGTCCACCGCCGCCGGGCAGGGGCCCGCCAGGTGGGCCTTGGACCCGCCGGCCTCGCGCCCGCAACGGAGGATCTCCCAGCAGTTCGCCCGCCGCTGGGGGGCGATCGCCTCGGCCCGCGCCAGGAGGGCGGCGGCGTGGCGAGGCCGCTGGTCCGTGTAGATCCACTTCTGGTAGGTGTGGAAGGGGACCCCGATCGCCTTGGCCATCCGGCCCTGCGACCATCCCATCCTCTGCCGGATGCCCTCCAGAGACCGCACCGCCTCGTGGGGGTGGCCGGTCCGGTAGGTCTTCTTCCCGGGCATGGCTCCCTTCGTTGATATACGCCGGTTCTGGGTACGCCCATTATAAGGGCCCCGCGGCGGGAAAATCGAGAGAAATGAGGCGGGAGGCCTGTCCTGACAGTATTTCCAGGAATGCATATATGTTGAGAAACGGCACACATTTCTGGTAAAATAGCCATGAATAGCGCTGTTACGGCGCATATCAGGGCGCCGGACGGCGCGATCTCGGGGGGACCTCCATGGCCGAGGCGACGGCGGAACGGCGGCAGATCAACCGGGCTTCGCTCCAGCTGGTCCGGGGCGACATCACCCTCCTGGACGTCGACGCCATCGTCTTCTATGCCCGTCCCGACCTGGCCCTGGGTTCGGGATTCGGATCGGCGATCTCGGTGCGCGGCGGCCCCGGCATCAAGGAGGAACTGCAGGGCAAGG
>CAYNDR010000551.1:0-2072 GCA_964395295.1 uncultured Planctomycetales bacterium | reverse complement strand
CTGAAGGCGCGGCACATCGTCCACGCGGTGGGGCCGGGCTTCCAGGAGGAGGACATGGAAGGGAAGCTCCGCGCCGCGGTCCGGAGCTCCCTGAAGCGGGCGGAGGAGAAGGGCCTCCGCCGGATCGCCTTCCCCGCCATGGGCGCCGGCTTCTACGGCGTCCCCCTGGACCTCTGCGCGCGGGTGATGGTGGAGACGGTCCGCGAGCACCTGAAGGCCGGGGGCGCGATCGAGGAAGTGGTCCTGTGCGTGCTGGATTCCCGGGAATACAAGCCGTTCAAGGCCCAGATGGATTCCCTGCGCTGATGGAGGATGCGGCGTGAGCGACCTGCTCCACTTCGCGGAACACCGGCTCCAGGAGGCGGCCCTCGTATTCATGGCGCTGGTGTACGCCGTCCGCCTGGTCTGGCTCTTCCGCTTCAAGGCCGGGATGGAACGCCAGGCCCCCACCGGCGGGCCGGGCACGTCCGCCCGCCGGGGGATCGCGTACTCCCTGGCGAACGTGGCCATGCCCTGGGCCATGGAGAGCACGCGGACCCGGCCCTTCATGTACCTCCAGTTCGCGGTCTTCCACGCGGGCGTGGCGGCGGCGATCCTCCTGTCGTTCCTCATCCCCTACGCGCCGGGGATCGTGGCCCACCGGCCGGTCGCGATCGCCTTCCAGGCCGTCACGGCGGCGGCGTGCGCCGTGGGCGTTCTGCGCCTGGTCCGGCGGGTCTCCCGCCCCCTCATGCGCGCGATCAGCTCGCCGGACGACTATTTCTCGCTGGCCCTCCTGACGGTCTGGCTCCTCTTCGCCGCGCTCGCGGCGCCGAACCGCGCCGCCGGGGGGGAAGGGACCCTCCTGGCCTTCTTCTTCCTGACCGCGTTCTTCCTGGTCTACGTCCCGTTCAGCAAGATCTCCCACTACCTCTACTACCCCTTCACGCGGTACTACCTCGGCAAGTCCACGGGGCGGCGGGGCGTCTTCCCGATCCAGCGCGGCCCGCGGCCGGTGGAGAAGACCTCATGAGCGAAAAGACCCGGTCCCCCAGGGCCCGGAAGCTCATCGAACGGCTGGGCCAGAAGCTGAGCCGGCAGATCGTGGGCTCCCTCGCGGCCTGCGTCCACTGCGGCCTGTGCGCGGAGTCCTGCCACTACGTCCTGGCCAATCCCGACGACCCGACGTTCGCCCCGGCCTACAAGGCGGACCGCCTGCGCCGGCTGTTCAAGCGTCACTACGACTGGACCGGGCGGGTCTTCCCCTGGTGGGTGAAGGCCGGCAGTGTCCACACCGACGAGGACCTGGAGGAGCTCAAGGACGTCGTCTTCGGGAAGTGCACGAACTGCCGCCGCTGTTCGATCAACTGCCCGATGGGCGTGGACTTCGCCGTGGCCAACCGGATGGCGCGGGGCCTCCTGGTCTCCGTGGGCGTCATGCCCGAGGGCGTCGCCGTGGTCAGCAAGGACCAGTGGGAGATCGGCAACCAGATGGGGGTCCTCAAGGAGGACTACCTCGAGACGCTGGAGTGGATGTCCGAGGAACTGCGCTCCGAGCTGGGGGACCCCTCGGCGGGCATCCCCGTGGACAAGGCGGACGCCGCGGTGGTCTACGCGATCAATCCGCGCGAGGTGAAGTACGACCCCCGCACGATCGCGGACGCGGCGAAGATCTTCCACCTGGCCGGCGAGAGCTGGACGATGCCCAGCGAAGGCTGGGACATGACCAACTTCGGCCTGTTCTCGGGGGACGACGACCTCGGCGGCGCCGTGGGGCGGCGCCTGTACGAGAAGGTCGTGGAACTGCGCGGGAAGAAGCTGGTCCTCTCCGAGTGCGGCCACGGCTACCGCTCCACCCGCTGCGAGGCCCCCAACTGGGCGAAGTTCGACGTGCCCTTCGAGATGGAGCGCTCCGTCATCACCATGCTCCGCTACATCAAGGAGGGGCGGATCCGCGTGGACCGGACCCGGAACCCCGAGCCGATGACCTTCCACGACTCGTGCAACAACGCGCGGAGCTGCGGGATGTTCGAGGAGCCCCGCGAGCTCCTCGGGCTCGTCGCGACCGACTTCCGCGAGATGCACCCCAACCG
>CAYNDR010000550.1:2197-3247 GCA_964395295.1 uncultured Planctomycetales bacterium | reverse complement strand
CCGGCCGCGGCCAGCGCCTCGTCCACCCCCTTCAGGGCCTCGCGCCGGACCTCGACGTCGATCGTCCCCGTGACGTCGCTCCGGTCCTGCTTGTTGAGGCTGGAGATCAGGATGCGCCCCTCCGCCTTCTGGACGGCCGCCAGGACCGCCGCGTACGCCGCGGGGACGTCCTTGCAGACGAGCTGGATCGACGTCGTCTCCCGGGGGGCCACCATGCCCATCGCGGAGACCTGGACCTGGAAGCCCTGCTTGGAGCGCGTCACGTTCTGGGCGTCGGGATTCTCGGTGCGCTGGAGGCGCATGACCTCGCCGTACGTCTTGAGGTCGAGCAGGACGGCCTCCGCGTCGGTACTCTTGACTTCGAACTGGACCGTGCCGGTGGTCTGCTCCTTCTTGGGCTGCTGGAGGCTGGAGGTCACCACGCGGCCGCCCGCCGCCTTCTCCACGCGCGCCAGGATGTCCTTGTAGGACTTCTCGGCGTCCACGCACGCGAGGTTGAGGTGCACCGTCTCGCGAGGGGCCACGGTGAGGAGGTTGTAAAGCGAGACGAAGAACTGGGTGTCCTCCCGCTTGACCTTGATCTCGGGGGCGCGCCCCGAGCCGCCCTCGGTCTGCTGGCTGCGCTCCACGTCCAGGCGCGCCACGTTCCCGAGCTGCTTGAGGCGGTCGCGGAGGGGGCCGGCGGCCTCGGGCGGGACCTCGCAGTTGACGATCGCGCTGAGCTGGCCGGGGCCGGTCTGCTTGAGGTCGGACCGCGTCACGCGCCCCTTGGCGTCGGTCACGGCGGCCAGGGCGTCCTTGAGGGCCTTGTCGACGTCCTCGACCTCGATGCCCATCTGGACGCGCTCGGTCTCCACGACGCCGAAGGGGGCGCGGATCTCCTTCTCGTAGAGGGTGATCGTGAGGGTGCTCAGGGAGATCAGGCTGTTGTAGTAGCGGATCTCGCCCTCGACGGACTCGATCTTGGTGCGCCACTCGCCGAGCTCCTTCTCGGCGGCCAGCAGGTCCTTGATGGAGCCCGACCCGTCCTTGATGATCCTGATGAGGCGC
>CAYNDR010000550.1:0-2187 GCA_964395295.1 uncultured Planctomycetales bacterium | reverse complement strand
GCGGTAGTGGAGGTGGAGGTAATCGTAGCGCGGGCCGGCGCCCTTCTTGACCAGGAGGCCCAGGGGGACGTTGAAGGCCTCCTCGCCCGGGCCGCCGATCCAGAAGAAGCCGTCGCCGCCCTTGCTCATCTTGATGAGGCGCTCCTCCATGGCGCGGGCGGCGCGGAGGCGGCTCTCCAGGTCGGTGTACATCTTGGTGACGTCCTGACTGCCGATCCGCTGGCTCTTGAGCTCGCCCAGGGCGCGGAGCTTGAGGATCAGGGTGTCCAGACCCTCGGGGGGGCAGCGGACGACCACACTGCCGCGGACCTTGCCGTTGGGGAGCTTCTCGCTGTTGACGGTGGCGACGAAGCCCCTCTCCTCGGCGGCGATCTTGACGATCTGGGCCACGGTCGAGTCGAAGGACTCGATCTCGAACTCCATCTCGCCGGAGCGGATGATCTTTCTCTGGACCTGCGGCTCGGCCTGCTGCTGTTCCGTCCTGTCGGCGGGCGCGGCCTTGGGGTCGGCGGCGGCCTGCCTCTTCTCGCTCCTCTCCTCCCCCTTGTTCGTGGCAGCCTTGACGGCGGGCGGGACGAAGGCCTTGGCGACCTCGCCGGGCCTGAAGTTCTGGGGCGGCGCGGCAGGCTTGGGGGCGGCGGGCGCGTTGTTGCGGTAGCTGTAGAACTTCTCGGTCTGAGGCTCGAAACGGGCCGCATCGACCGGCAGGGCGACCGCCGGAGGGGGCGGGGGCGGGGCCGTATTGGCCGGGGATTCCGAGGCCCTTTCCCTCCTCGCCTCCATTCGACCTCCGAACCGGCCTCCAGCCCCGCCGCCGGTCCCGATCACGTCGTACGTCCCCTTCCCCTTGAAGGGCTTGTCGGAGACGGAACCCAGCGATTCGCCCTTGGCTTTCTTGAATTCCTCGTCGTCACGCGACTCGTTGTGGTCCGATTCCTCGGCGTCCTTGCGGAACACGGGATCGGACACATCCTTCCCCAGCCGCCCCAGGATCTCCCCCGCCCGCAGGCGCGCCATCTCGTCCGCGCTGGCGAGCGTCTTTCCCTCGAACTGGGGCACCGAGTGCCACCCGGCGTAGGCGCCGTCGATCCGCATATTCTCCGGGGCTGGCCTCCCCGCCAGCGGCGACGGAAGCGCCGGTTTGGCGGCAGGCCGCGCCATCATAAGTTCCGCGCTCATGATCACGAATCCCACGATCCCCATGAGCAGTACCGCCGCCACGGCGAGCCCCACCCGCGCGGCCGCGGGCACGGCCAGCCTCGCCGGCGCCGCGCGAACCGCCCGGATCACGCGCTCCTCCAGGTCGGGCTTGGGCCGCACCGGGGCGAAGAGATCGTCCATCCCGCGCTCGAACCGCCGCAGGGCGTCGATCTCCGCGATGCACTCGGCGCAGACGGCCGCGTGCGCCTCCAGGCGCGCCCGCTCCTCGGCCGAAAGTCCCCCCGCCAGGTGCGCGGGGAGGTGTTCCTTGGCCCACTCGTGGTCAGCGTGACTCATGGGAGACCTCCGACTTGAGGGCTCGGCGGAGGATCTGGAGCCCGCGGTAGAGCAGGCCCCGCAACGATCCCGCGCCCAGACCCAACTGCATCGTGATCGTGTCGTAGTCCGCCCCCGCGACGTAACGCAAGGTCAGCGGGAGGCGGTATTCCTCGGGGAGGGACTGGAGGACGGACCGGACCTTCTCGCGCCGCTCGGCCGCGCCCGGCTCCTCGGAGGGAGGGGCCGCGACGTTCTCCAGGGCCGATTGGCCCGTCCGCGGCGGGGCGGCCCGGCGGCGGCGGGCGTCGCGTCGGAAGGCGTCGATGGCGACGGTCTGGGCGATCGCCAGGAGCCACCGCCGGAATCCGGCGGGCTCGCTCACCTGGCGGATCGACCGGAACGCGCGTAGGTAGGTCTCCTGGACGAGGTCCTCGGCCTGCTGGGGATCGCCCGTCTCGACGTAGAGGCGGGCGTAGACGAGGCGGGACGTCCGCCGCACCAGTTCCTCGAACGCCGCCCGGTCTCCGTCCCGGGCCCGCCGTGCGAGGCCTTCTTCCTGCTGTTCCATGGGGCCCCCGTCTGAAAGGGTCAACGTCCTTTTGACGCGCGCGTCACGCGGAAATGCAATAGAATATTATCCGATCGTAACCAGGGCATCCGAGAATCAAGAATGGAGAATCGAGAATCAAGGAGTAGTCCCCCCTGCCC
>CAYNDR010000549.1:0-3264 GCA_964395295.1 uncultured Planctomycetales bacterium | reverse complement strand
ATGGGGACGCCGCGCTCCACGGCGTCGGCCAGCTGGAGCCAGACCTCCTGGTAGATGTCCTCCGCGGACGCCGGATCGCGCACCATGGCGGCGATGAACGCCATGAGCGCGGGGCGGGCCGCGAGGAACTGCGTCGTGAGCGATTTCAGACGTTCCACGGGGGGGCCTCCTTGGGCGCCGCTTTGATGTTGCCGCGCCGGCCTGGATTTTACGCGAAAAACGCCGCCTGCACTGCGTCAGTTCTCGCGGCCGGCGAGGCCCGCCTCGTAAACCTTCCGGATCTCCTCCTCCAGGAGGGCTCGGCCGTATAAGCGGACGTCGTCGATCGCCCCCTTGGCGGGCCAGGCCCATTCCTTGGCGCCCGGCATGGCATGGCCGATCCTCCAGGGTTTGTTCCCGTAAGGGTGGGTGGCCTTGCCCGCCGGCCATGTCGTTTCGCCTTCCCGGATGCCGTTCACATAGAGGGCGGTCTTCCCTGCGGGGCGGTCCACGGTCCCCGCCGCGTGGTGCCACGAACCCGGCGGATAGGATTTCCGGCCCTTGACCCCGCCCCCCGTCGTGTTGACGGCCCAGTGGCACATTTCGAAGGTCTGTTCGCGCAGGTATGAAAGGCCGATGTGCATGCCCTCCTTGATGATGACCGCGTAGTAGGACTTGTTGTCCTCATCCCTGATCCCCGGGGGGACGTCCTCGGGGCGAAGCCAGGCCATGACCGTGTAACTCTCCTCCTGGATCCGGTTGAGTTCGAAGTCGGAGGGAAGCGTCACGACATCGCTCTCGCCGCCGAACCAAAGGGCCTGCCCGATCTTCCCGGGGACGGTCTTCGCCCCCTTCACCTTCCCGTGGAATCCGAGGCCCGAGGAGTCTTCGGCGTTGCCGTCGAGCCGCCACCATCCGAGGAGGTCCTGCCGCTTCGCGGCCGCCTCGGACTTCCGGGCGAACTCGGCGCGAAGGGCGTCGATCTCACTGCGGCGGGGCCCCGCTTCCTTCCCGGCCTCCGCCAGCAGTTTCTCGACCTCGGCGCGGCGTTCGGCGTCCCGGAGGTTCCCCCGCATCAGATCCCGGATCTGGGAGAGCGCCAGCTCGAACCGCTCGGCCTGCTCGCGCTGTTCCGTTTCCTTGATCCTCGCGGCGAACTCGGCGCGGAGGGCGTCGATCTCGGCGCGGCGGGGGCCGGCCGACTTTTCGGCCGAGGAGAGCATGCCCTCGATCTCGACCCGGCGCTCCTGGGGACGGGGGGTGTCCTTGACCATGGCGCGAATCTGGGAGAGGAACGAGTCCAGCTTGGAGGCCTCCTCGCGCCCGCGCCGCTCGCGCATCTCGCGTTCGATCTTGTCCTTGTCAGGATCGACGGCGGGGGAGGACGGCGGGCGGGCTTGAACGGCCGGGGTCCCTGGCCTCGGGGAATTCTTCCCGCCGCCGGACAGGGCGACGATCAGGATCGCCAGGACGGCTATGCCCGCGAGGACGCCCCCGAGGACGAGGGCCTTGGGGCTCCCCCCGGAGGATGAGGCCGCGGACCGGCGGGTGCTCGAGGGCGGGGCGGGCAGGCGCGTGGTCGACGGAGGCTTGGGGATTCTCGCCGTGGAAGAAGGTCCGGCGGAAATGGCCCTGAGCCGCGCGGAGGAGCCCTGCTGGACGACCGCCCCCGGCGTCGGGGCCGGCCGGGGCCGGCACTGGACGCAGTAGGGGCCGCTTTCATGGGTGTGGGCCCTGCCCTTGACGAAGTCCTCCTCGAAGAGGCTCTTCCCGCAGTCCCCGCAATAGACGATCGCCTTGCCCATGCACCGGCCGGGATTAGTATACCTCATCGGCGGAGCGGCTCGAATCCGCCCCCCCCGGAGACAAAGGGAGCGAGGGCTTGTATACTGTTTCCATGAGGCGGGGAGCGCCCGTTCCGCCCGAATCCCTGAATCCCGTCGAGTTCCAGAAGGAGTTCCTCAAGCGCGTCGGCACCGGCAAGCTCTGCGGCCAGCTCTTCGACTTCCTGCCCGACGTGTACTTTTTCGTCAAGGACCGCGACGGCCTCTTCGTCTCGTCGAACCGCTCCCTGATGCGCCTGCTCGGCGTCGAGCGCGAGGAGCAGTACGTCGGGAAGACCGATTTCGATTTCTTCGACGGCGCGATCGCCGCGCAATACCAGCACGAGGACCACCAGGTCATCCGGAACGCGGCGCCCGAGGTCGACAAGATCTGGCTCGTCCCCAGCCGCGCCGGCGCCCTGGACTGGTACGTCTGCACCAAGATCCCCGTGCGCTCGGGCCGGGGCCGCGTCATGGGCGTCGCCGGCGTCATGCGCGACTCGCGCCAGGCCGGCCCCCTTCTTCAGCCCTACGTCGAGATGACGGACGCGATCGAGCACATGATGCGGCACTACAGCGAACGGATCGAGATGACCCGGCTCGCGTCGCTCGCGCATCTGTCCCTCAGCCAGCTCGAGCGGAAGTTCCGCAGGATCTTCGGCGTCACGCCCCGGAAGTACCTGACGCTCCTGCGCGTCCGCGCCGCCTGCCGGGAACTGAGGCGCACCGACAAGAAGATCCTCGCCGTGGGCCTCGACCACGGCTTCTACGACCACAGCCACTTCACCCGCGAGTTCACGCGCGTCGTCGGCCTGTCGCCGGGCCGGTACCGCGAGCAGTACCTGGCGGCCTCCCGGCCGGACGCCTGCGGAAACGGCTGAATCCCGCGGCCCGGCCGCGCGCCGATTTCGTACACAAGGCCGCCCATTCGCTACAATGCTTCCGGGGGCCGCGGACCGGGTCCGGGGCGTTATGTTCTAGGGCGACCGCGGCTCCCCCCGGACCCCGCAGGAAGGAGAAGAGCCCATGCATTCCACCCCGCGCACCGGCTTCTCGAGAAGGCGGTTCCTCGGCACGGCGGCCGCCTGCCTGGCGCCGACGGTCATCCCGGCCGCGGCGCTGGGCCTGGACGGCGCCATCGCGCCCAGTTCCCGCATCGCCCTGGGCGCCATCGGCGTCGGCGGCCGCGGCTCGGGCGACCTGGGCACGGCGCTCCACGAGCCGGACGTGCGGGTGCTGGCCGTCTGCGACGTGTCGAAAGGCCGGCGGGAAGCCGCCAAGAGGGCCGTCGACCAGCGCAACGGGAACAGCGACTGCGCCGCGTACGTCGACTTCCGCGAACTGCTGGCGCGCCGGGACGTCGACGCGGTCATCCTGGCGCCCGGCGACCGCTGGCACACCCCCATGTCCATCCTGGCCATGCGGGCCGGCAAGGACGTTTAGTCGGAGAAACCCTCGTGCA
>CAYNDR010000548.1:0-3297 GCA_964395295.1 uncultured Planctomycetales bacterium | reverse complement strand
GGGTGCGCAAGGCGGTGGGCCTGCGGCAGGGCCACCTCTACCGGAGGTTCGCGGCGGAGGCGGTGACGCTGACGGTCTCGTGCGGCCGGCTGGGGGGCGGGATGGGATTCCTGCTGGCGTACCTCTTCGTGGCGCAGGCGGCGATCCTGATGGAGATGCCGATCGTCTTCACCCTGCCGTGGCTGACGTTCGCGGCGACGTTCGCGGTCTGCGCGGCGGCGGGTCTCGTTGCGTCGTGGTTCCCCACGCGGCGCCTTCTGGGGCGTCCGGTGGCGGAGATCCTCAGGGGAGCATGATTATAAATCAAACACTTTGATTTATCTCGCTCCCCCTCACGACACCCGGAGCACGATCTTCCCCAGCGTGTGCGCCGTGTCGATCGCCTCGTGCGCGGCGCGGAACTCCGACCAGTCCAGGACCTTCCGGACCGGGCTCCGCAGGACCTTCTGATCCAGGAGCTCCGCCACGCGGTCCAGGATCGCCCCCTGCCGCTCGGACTCCACGCCGAACACGGACCGGCCGAACATCCACTCGAACGAGAGCGTCCCCCGCTTCTGGAAGATCCCGGAGAGGTCCGCCGCCGGCGCCGGCAGGATCGAGCAGATCTTCCCGAAGGGCCTGAGGACCTGGCCGAGCGCCTTCCAGTCCGGCTTCTCGGCGCACGAGAGGATGTACTCCGCCCCCTCCGGCACCTGCGGCGCCAGGTCCTTCGAATGGTCCACCACCGCGTCGGCCCCCATCTTCCAGCAGAAGTCCGCCGACTCCGGCCGCGAGGCCGTGGCCGCCACGCGCAGCCCCAGGACCTTCCCCGCGATCTGGATCGCCATCGATCCCACGCCCCCCGCGCCCCCCACGACGAGCAGGGTCCGCCCCTTCCCCTGCCCCTCGGCGATCCCCATCTGCTCGACAAGGGCCTCCCAGGCCGTGACCGCCACGAGCGGCACCGCGGCGGCCTCCTCGAATCCGAGCGACCGCGGCTTTCCTCCCACGATCCTCTCGTCGATCGCCACGTACTCCGCGTACGAGCCCGGCCTCCCGGGCGCCCCCGCCGCGTAGACCTCGTCCCCGGCCTTGAACCGCCGGACCTCCGCCCCCGCCTCCTCGACCACGCCGGCCGCGTCCCATCCCGGGATCACGGGCTCGCCGGGCTTCAGCGTCCCGCCCCGCAGGCCCCGCCGCACCTTCGAATCGACGGGATTGACCGCGGCGGCCTTGACCCGCACCAGGACGTCCCTCGGCCCCGGCCGCGGACGTTCCACGTCCACGAAACGGAGCACCTCGGGGCCGCCGTACTCGAAAAACCCGATCGCTTTCATGGGATTCCCCATAATTTCCCCCCATGGTATCATGTCCGCCATGCCCCGCAAGCCGCGAAACGGCAGGGCCGTCCGGGCGTTCCAGAACGACATCGCCCTGCGCCTCAAGCGCTCCCTCGCCCGGGACCGCTTCAGCGCCGTCCCCTACGAACGGTTCCTCGCGCTGGCGTTCGCCGTCCGCGACCGGGTCGTCGACCGCTGGATCCATACCCAGCAGGCCTACCACCGCCTCAACGTCAAGCGGGTGTACTACCTCTCCCTCGAGTTCCTGATGGGCCGCTCGCTCCAGAACAACCTGGCGAACCTGGGCCTCGAGGACACTTGCCGCCGGGCGCTGAAGTCCTTCAAGGTCGACTACGACAAGATCCTGGACCTCGAGCCCGACGCCGGGCTGGGCAACGGCGGCCTCGGCCGCCTGGCCGCCTGCTTCCTGGACTCGCTGGCCACCCGGTGCTACCCCGCGATCGGTTACGGCCTCCGCTACGAGTACGGCATCTTCCGCCAGCTCATCCGCGAGGGCGCCCAGGTCGAGGAGCCCGACAACTGGCTGAGGTGGGGCCACGCCTGGGAGTTCGCCCGCCCCACCTTCACCGTCCCCGTCCTCTTCGGGGGCCGCTGCGAGGGCGACCTCCGCTGGTCGGACGCCCACGTGGTCCTCGGCATGCCCTACGACATCCCCGTCGTGGGCTACCGCAGTCCCAACGTCAACACGCTCCGCCTCTGGTCGGCCAAGTCCGCCGAGGAGTTCGACTTCGAGGACTTCAGCGAGGGCGACTACGCGGCCGCCGTGGAGCACAAGGTCCACGCCGAGAACCTGACCAAGGTCCTCTATCCCGACGACCGCGCCTACGCGGGCCGCGAACTGCGCCTCCGCCAGCAGTACTTCCTCGTCTCCTGCACCCTCCAGGACATCCTCCGCCGCCACAAGCACGACCGCAATCCCATCGCGGGCCTGCCGGACAAGGTCGCCATCCAGATGAACGACACCCACCCCTCCCTCGTGGTGGCGGAGCTCATGAGGCTGCTGGTGAGCCAGGAAGGCCTCCCCTGGGAGAAGGCCTGGGAGATCACGCGGGCGACGCTGGCCTACACGAACCACACCCTGCTCCCGGAGGCCCTGGAGCAGTGGCCCGTGGAGATGATGGAGCGCGTCCTCCCCTGCCACCTCCGGATCGTCTACGAGATCAACCGCCGCCTCCTGGACGAGGTCGGCCGCCGCTGGCCCGGGGACGCGGACCGGCCCCGCCGCATGAGCCTCATCAACGAGGACGCCCCCCGGCGCGTCCGGATGGCGCACCTGGCCCTGCTGGGCTCGCACTCCGTCAACGGCGTCTCGCGGATCCACACCCAGCTCCTCAAGACGCGCCTCCTGAGGGACTTCCACGAGATGTTCCCCGAGCGGTTCAACAACAAGACCAACGGCGTCACCCCGCGGCGGTGGCTCAAGACGTGCAACCCCGGCCTCGCCGCCATGATCACCGAGCGGATCGGCGACCGGTGGGTGACGGACCTGGAGCGTCTGCGCCAGTTCGAGCCCGCCGCCGACGAGCCCGCGGCGCGGGAGCGCTTCCTCAAGGTGAAGCTCCGGGCCAAGGAGGCCCTGGCCCGCACCATCTTCGAGGCCGTGGGCGCCCGCGTGGACCCGCGGAGCCTCTTCGACGTCCAGGTGAAGCGCATCCACGAGTACAAGCGCCAGCTCCTCAACGTCCTGCACATCCTCCTGCTATACCGGCGCCTGAGGGACGACCCCTCGGCCGAGATCGTGCCGCGGACCTTCATCTTCGGGGCCAAGGCGGCGCCGGCCTATTGGATGGCCAAGCGCATCATCCGCCTCATCCACTCCGTGGGCCGGGCCCTGGAGCGCGACCCGGCGGTGAAGGGGCGGCTCCGGATCGTCTTCCTCCCGGACTACAACGTCACGCTGGCCGAGCGGATCCTGCCGGCGGCGGCGCCCTCGGCCCAGATCTCCACGGCGGGCTAC
>CAYNDR010000547.1:0-3315 GCA_964395295.1 uncultured Planctomycetales bacterium | reverse complement strand
TGAGGAGGGCCTCCCCGGACCCCCGGGCCACGCCGCCCCCCACGTTCGCGTTCGCGCGTTCCCGGGCCTCCAGCACGTCCGCGATCGAGAGGCCGTGCTTGACGAGCCGCGCGGGATCGACCACCACCTGGAACTGCTTCTCGAAGCCGCCCCAGGAGTTCACCTCCGCCACGCCCCGGACCGAGAGGAGCTGGGGCTTGATGATCCAGTCGTGGATCGTCCGCGCCTCCGTGAGGTCCCCGCCGGGAGCGGTGACGATGTAGTGGTAGATCTCCCCCAGGCCCGTCGCCACGGGGCCCAGCGTCGGCCGATCGAGGCCCTCCGGAAGCTCGACCGACTGGAGCCGCTCCAGGACCTGGGCCCGCGCGAAGTAGAGGTCCGTCCCGTCCTCGAAGATGAGCGTGGCCTGCGAGAGGCCGTACTTGGACATCGACCGGACGAGCTTGAGGCCGGGGAGCCCGCCCATCGCCGCCTCGATCCGGGCCGAAATCTGGGACTCGACCTCCAGCGGCGAGAGCGCCGGCGCCATCGTGTTCACGTGCACCAGGACGTCGGTCACGTCGGGGAAGGCGTCGATCGGGAGGTTCCCGAGCGAGACCGCGCCCGTCACGACGAAGACGGCCGCGATCGCCAGGACGAGCTTCCGGTGCCCGAGCGAGGCGTCGATGATCCAATTAAGCATCGTCAAACCGCTCCGCGGTTCATTTTTCGCCTCCTCAGCCCGCCCCCATCTGGCTCCGGAGGACCTCCGCCTTCAGGAGGAAGCTCCCCCGCGTCACCACCTTCTCCCCCGCCGCGAGCCCGTCGAGGACCTCGTACCCTTCCCCGTAGAGCGGGCCGAGCCGCACCTTCCGCGCCAGGAAGACGTCCTTGCCGGAGGAGACGAAGACGAAACTGCAGTCGTCGTCGCGCTGGGGGACCGCCGCCTTCACCGTGATCCCGGCGCGGCCGAACATCCGGGCCCTCAACAGCCTTTCCCCGTTCTCGATCTCGGCGTAGACGTGCGCGGTCCGGGTCCGCTCGTCCACCTCCCCGCCGATCGCCACGACCTTCCCGGCGAAGCCCTTCCCCGGCAGGCCGCCGAGCGAGAAGGCCACGGGCTGGTCCTTCCGCACCTTGGGAAGGTCGGCCTCGTAGAGGTCGATCATCGCCCAGAGGCGGTCCATGGCGGCCACGCCGAAGAGGGGCTTCTCGGGCACGGCCATCTCGCCCGGCACGGCCGAGGCCTCGACCACCTGCCCGGCGAATGGGGCCCGGACCTCGATCAACGGAGATGTCTCCTGCTTCTCGGCGATCTCCTTCACCTTCTCCGCGGAGAGGCCAAGCGTCAGGAGCTTCTGGATGGCCCGCCTCTCGCCCAGCCGGGCCTCGCCGAGCCCCGACTCGGCCGCCAGGAGCTCCCGCCCCGCCGTGATCTTCCTCTCGGAGAGCACCTTCTCCTGATCGAAGGTCTTCTCGCGAAGCTTGAGGAGCGCCGCGGCCTGGAGGTAGTCCGCCTTGGCCTGGCCGAAGTCGGCGGACTCGAGGACGGCGAGCGCCTCCCCGGCCTCGACCTCCTGGCCCAGGGACGCCTTGACCTCCCGGACCGCGCCCGGCAGGCGCGGCGTCACCCGGGCGAACCGCGAGGGGGGATAGATCGTCTCCGCGTTCGCCTGGACAACCTCGGGGACGGGCGAGGACTCCATCGCGTGGAAGGCGAGCTGGGCCGCCTCCGCGGCGCCGGACCCCAGGGTGATCCGGGCGAGGGCGTTCGGGCACTCGCCCGCCTTGGGCTCGCGCTGGAGGTTCGCCAGGGTCCCCCCTCGGGCCAGCTCGGGACGGCACACCTCGCACTTCGACTCGGGGACGCCGTGCTCCTCGCACCAGTCCGCGGGCGGCGCGGCCTTCGCCCAGGGGCGCTTCCAGTCGTTCGCCGCGAAGGCGAACAGGCCGATGAGGACGACAAACACGCCGGCGGTCAGCAGTTTCTCTTTCATCGGATCGGCTCCAGTCTTGTCCCCGTCAATTTCTCCAGCTCCGCCGCGGCGAGGTTGAGCTCGGCGAGCGCCGCCGCGCCGGCGGACCGGGCCTCGGCGAACGTCCTCTGCGCGTCCGTGAGGTCGAGGTAGGTGAACTTCCCCAGGCGGTAGCCCTCGCTCGTCTGGCCGAGCGCCTTCTCCGCCTGGGGGAGGATCTCCTCCCGGAAGGCCTTCACCCGGTCCTGCGCGGCCAGGAAGTCCCCGTGGGCCTCCGCGAGGCGGAGGAGGAGGTCGTCCCGGACGGCCCGCGCCCGGTCCTCGGCCTGGCGGATGCGGGCCTGGGCCCGAGCGATGCGGCCCTGGTTGCGGTTGAAGAGCGGCAGGGGGATCGAGAGGCCCGCTTCGAGGATCGAGGCGTCCTCGGGATCCCTCCCCGCCAGGACCTCGAGCTGGAGGTCCGGGAGGCGTTCGGCCCGCGCGAGCGAGAGTTCGAGCTCCGCCGCCTCCCGGGCCTTGGCCGCGGCCTCGACGAGCGGGTGGGCCGTCGCGATCCGCGCGCGAAGGTCTTCGAAAGGCGGGACCCGGAAGCGGGAGTGGAGTTCCCCGCTGAAGCGGTCCTTGGCCAAGTCCGCCTCCCCCAGGAGCGCGTGAAGGGATTTGAGGGCCACGGCGGCTTCTTTCCTGGAGGTCCGGAGGTCGATTTCCGCCCTCGCCAGGGCCACCGAGGCCTTGAGGACCTCCATCTCGGGGACGGCCTGGGCCTTGAAGCGCTCCTCCGACGCGTCGCGGACGGCGCGGGCAAGGTCGCGGGTCTCCCCCGCCAAGTCCGCCGCCCGCCGCGCGGAGAGCAGGGTGACGAAGGCGCGCTTCGTGTCGCCCAGGATCTCGCGGCGGCGCCAGAGGTACCGCAGGGCCGCCTCATGCCGTTCCGCCTCGGCAAGGCTCGCGGCCTTCCCGATCCGGCCCGAGAAGACGAGGGGGATGCCCACGCCGGCCGTCCGCTCCATCTTCCCCGTCGTGGCCCCGTCCCGGGTCCGGTAGTCCTCGACCTCCAGGAGGAGGGACGGATTGGGGTAGAGCCGGGCCTCCCACACGGCCGCCTCGGCCAGGTCGACGTTCCTCCGCTCGGCGGCGAGGTGCGGATTCAGGGCGTCCGCCACGGCGAGGGCGTCCGGGAGGGTGATCTCGTCCCGCGCGAGGATTTCCCGGGCGGCGGCCGCCGGGGCGGGGGCGGGCGCGGGGCGGAAGTCCCGCCCCTCCATCTCCCCCAGGGGGATGGGGTCGGGCGCGCCGCACCCCGCGAAAGACAGCGCCGTCAGGATGACGCAGATCGTCCTCATGATCTCCTCGAAGGGGA
>CAYNDR010000546.1:0-3327 GCA_964395295.1 uncultured Planctomycetales bacterium | reverse complement strand
CCTCGAGGACGCCATCCCGAACGTCGACCTCGGCGGCCCGGCGCTCATCCGCTCCGCCGCCAAGAACCACCGCTACGTCACCGTCGTCACCGAGCCGGCCGACTACGCCCGCGTGGCCGAGGAGCTCCAGCGGCGCGACGGCTCCACCAGCGAGATGCTCCGCCGCGAGCTGGCGCTCAAGGCGTTCGCCCATACCGCCCGCTACGACGCCTCCATCGCCTCGTACCTCGCGGGACGCGAATCCTTCCCGGACGTCCTGACCCTGCAGTACGAGAAGGTCGACGACCTGCGCTACGGCGAGAATCCCCACCAGAAGGCCGCCGCCTACCGCTCGACCGCGCGCTCCGGCCCGTCCGTGGCCCACGCGGAGTTCCTGGGCGGGAAGGATCTCTCGTACAACAACTACCTGGACCTGGACAGCGCGTTCGAGGCGGCCAAGGAGCTCCGGCGCCCGGGGTGCGTCATCGTCAAGCACAACAACCCCTGCGGCGCCGGCTGTGCCGACTCCGCGGCCGAGGCGTTCCGGAAGGCGCTCGAGGGGGATCCGGTCTCCGCCTTCGGGGGCCTCCTCGGCTTCAACGTCCCGGTCGACACGAACGCCGCGGAACTCATCGCCCGGAAGGAGAACTTCTTCGAGTGCATCGCGGCCCCCCAGTACGGGCGGGGCGCGGTGGAGATCCTGCGCGAGAAGACCAAGTGGGGCAAGGGCTTCCGCATCCTGGAGGCGGGCAACCTTCCCGCGTCGGCGGCGGCGCCGGGCGCCCGGTCCATCCGCGACGGCCTCCTGGTCCAAACCCCCGACGACGCCCTGGTCGCGGAGGTGAAGGTGGTCCACGGCTCCCCCACGGAGGAGCAGAAGCGCGACCTCATGTTCGCCTGGACCGTGGCCAAGCACGTCCGCTCCAACGCGATCCTGATCGCCCGCGACGAGAAGGTGGTGGGGGTGGGGGCCGGGCAGATGAGCCGGGTGGACTCCGCCTGGATCGCCGTCCGCAAGGCGGGGGAGCGGGCCCGGGGCGCCGTGGCCGCCAGCGACGCCTTCTTCCCCTTCCCGGACGCGCTGGAGGTCCTGATGGACGCGGGGGTCACCGCGGTCGTCCACCCGGGCGGCTCGATGCGCGACGAGGAGGTGCTGGAGGCGGCCCGCAAGCGCGGGATCGCCGTCCTCCTCACCGGCATGCGCCACTTCAGGCATTGAACCCCCGGCCCGCGGACAGGCGGGGGCGCGGAGTAGACAGGTGAGGATCGGGATTCTCTGTTACCCGACTGCCGGCGGCAGCGGCGTGGTGGCCTCGGAGCTGGGGATGGCGCTGGCCGGCCGCGGCCACGAGGTCCACCTCTTCAGCTACGCGCGGCCCTTCCGCTGGCGCCCCCACAGCCGGCGGTTCCACTGGCACGAGATCACGATCCCGAAGTATCCCCTCTTCGAATACCCGTCCTACGGGATGGCCGCGGCCTGCAAGATCGCGGAGGTGCCGCTCGACGTCCTCCACGCCCACTACGCCTACCCCCACGCCGTGAGCGCCTGCCTGGCCCGGGAGATGGCGGAGCGGAAGTTCCGCACGGTCGTCACGCTCCACGGGACGGAGATCGTGCTGGCGGGCCAGGATCCTTCCTTCGCGCGCGCCACGCGCTTCGGCCTGGGGCGCAGCGACGCCGTGACCGCCGTGAGCCGGTTCCTGCGCGAGAAGGCCCTCGGGTGGTTCGACTGCGGGTGCCGCGTCGAGGTCGTCCCCGACTTCGTGGACGTCCGCCGCTTCACCCCCGTCCGGTCCCGCGCGGCGACGGTCGTCCACGTCACCAGCTTCCGCCCCGTCAAGCGCACCCAGGACGCGATCCGGGCGTTCTCCCTCATCCGCCGCCGCGTGAAGGCGGGGCTCGTCGTGGTGGGGCGCGGCCCGGATGAGGACGCCGCGCGCCGCCTGGCGGGCCGGCTGGGGGTCCTCCGCGACGTCCGCTTCGTGGGGACGGAGCCCGAGGTAGCGCGCCACCTGAGGGGGGCGGGGCTCCTCCTCTCGACCAGCCAGTTCGAGGGCTTCGGACTGGCCGTCCTGGAGGCGATGGCCTGCGAGGTGCCCGTGGTGACCACGGACTCCGGCGGCGTCCGCGAGGTCGTCAGCGACGAGTGCGCCCGCGTCGCCCCGGTCGGGGACGTCGAGGCGCTGGCGGAGGCGGCCGTGGGGATCCTGCGGGACCGGGACCTCGGCCGCGCGATGGGGAAGGCCGGGCGGCGGCGGGCCCGGGAGGTGTTCGGGACGGACCTCGTGGTCCCGAAGTACGAGGCGATTTACAGGCGCGTGTGCGGAGCGAAAAATGCCGAAAATCCATCCGTTTAAGGCGATCCACTTCGACGCGGCGCGGATCGGGGACCTCTCGAAGGTCACCTCCCAGCCGTACGACAAGATCGGCCCGAAACTGCAGGACGAGTACTACGGGAGGCACGAGCACAACGTCGTCCGCGTCATCCTGCGGAAGGCCGAGCCGGGCCGCGACAAGTACAAGGACGCGGCGGCGACCCTCGACGATTGGCTCGCGAAGGGCATCCTGGTCCGGGACTCCAGGCCGGCGTTCTACGCCTACACCCAGGCCTACAAGACGCCGCGGGGCGAGCGGATCCGCAAGGGCCTCAGCGCCCTCGTCCAGATCGACGAGCCCGGGAAGGGGAAGATCCTGCCCCACGAGCAGACCCACACGGGGCCCAAGATCGACCGGTTCAACCTCCTCTCGGCCACGGGCGCGCACACGGAGCAGGTCTTCTTCATCTACTCCGATCCGGAGAAGGCCGTCAACCGGATCCTCGACGAGGCGGCGCAAAGGCCGCCCGACCTGGAGGCGCGGGACGACTACGGCGAGTTCCACCGCGTCTGGCGCATCGACGATCCGGCGAGGATCGCGGCGCTCCAGAAGGCGCTGGAGGCGAAGGAGTGCGTCATCGCCGACGGCCACCACCGCTACGAGACCAGCTGGAACTACAGACAGGAGATGGTCCGCCGCGGCGTCCGGGCCCCGGGGCCCGAGAGCCACGAGTGCGTGCTGGCGACGCTCATCAACATGGACGACGAGCTGACGATCTTCGGCACGCACCGGCTGGTCTACGGCGTCCCGGGCTTCGACCCGGCGAAGCTCCTCGCCGCCGCCCGGGCGCACTTCGAGGTCCGCGAGTACCCCTTCGCCGGGGACGCGGAGGAGAAGGGGGCCCGCGCGGAGCTCCTGGAGGACCTCCGCATCGAGGGGCTGGCCCGGCCCTGCTTCGGCGTGGCGGCCCGGGGGGCGCCGGCGCACTACCTCTTCCTGGTGCGGGACCTCCGGGCGGCCGCCGCGGCGGTG
>CAYNDR010000545.1:0-3332 GCA_964395295.1 uncultured Planctomycetales bacterium | reverse complement strand
TTCGGCCTTCTTGCGGCGCTCGGCTTCGGCGGGGCGCTCGTCGGCCTCGGCCTTCTTCTTTGCCTCTTCCGCCTTCAGGCGCTCCTCTTCGGCCTTCTTGCGGCGCTCGGCGTCGGCGAGGCGCTCGTCGGCCTCGGCCTTCTTCTTTGCCTCTTCCGCCTTCAGGCGCTCCTCTTCGGCCTTCTTGCGGCGCTCGGCGTCGGCGAGGCGCTCGTCGGCCTCCTTCTTCCGGGCCTCTTCGGCCTTCTTGCGGCGCTCGGCTTCGGCGGGGCGCTCGTCGGCCTCGGCCTTCCGGCGGGCTTCCTCGGCCCTCTCCCGGTCGGCGCGGGCCTTCTCCGCGGCCTCGCGCGCCTTCTCTTCGGCCGCCTTCTGGCGCTGGAGCTCGGCGGTCCGTTTCTGGTGCTCCGCGGCCTCCTTCTCGTGCTCCGCCTTCTTCCTCTCGTATTCGAGGCGCCCCTGCTCCATCTTCTCCTTCTGCTTCGCGGAGTCGAGCTTCGCCAGCTCCTCGCGCTGGCTCTTGCGGGCCTCCTCCTGGCTCCGGCGGCGGTCCTCCTCCTCGGCGCGGGCCTTGGCGAGCGCGGCCTCGCGGGCCTTGGCCTGCTCCTCGGCCTCGCGGGCCTTCCGTTCCTCCTCCTGGCGCCGGGCCGCGGCCTGGCGGCGCTGATCCTCGTCCGCGATCTGCCGCTCCTGCTCCTCGCCCTTGCGGCGGCGCGCCTCCTTCTGGGCCTCGTACTCGGCCTTCCGGCGGTCGTACTCGGCCATCTGGCGCTCGTGCTCGAGGCGGAGGCGCTCGGCGTCCTGCCGCTCGCGGGCCTGCTCGGCGCGGCGGCGCTCGAACTCGGCGGCCATCTTCTCGTGCTCGGCGCGGCGGCGGGCGGCCTCGGCCTCCTCGGCCCGGCGGCGGGCCTGCTCCTGGCGCATGCGGGCCTCGCGCTCGCGGCACTCGGCCTCGGCCTCGCGCCGGGCCACCTCGCGCTCGCGCTGGCTCACCTCGCGCTCGCGGGAGTCGATTTCCTGCCGCTTCATCCAGGCCTGCTGACGCCGGACCCACTCGTCGTGGTTCCTGAAGTTCCACGGCCGGTCGCGCTCGACGGCGATGCGCTCGCTGCGGCAGTCCACCCCGCGCTCGCCGGCGCGGTGGCAGTTCGCCAGGGTGACCCAGCGGAAATCCTCGCCGCGGAGGTCGTGGCGGAGGTACTCGCGCGGCGCCAGGCCGTAGTACTCCACGCCCATCCTCAGCTGGAGGAGCGCGATCACGTCCTCGTTCGCGTACTCCACGAGGGCGTACCGGCGGGTCCAGTGCGCCACGTAGAGGCGGCGGAAGCGGATGGACATGTCGCAGAGGTCGTCCACCTCGACGTAGAAGCCGGCCGGCAGGATCTTGTAGCGGGCGCACAGGACGGCCAGGCGCCGGCCGCAGGTCCCGTAGCCCAGGACGACCTCGTCGAGCGGGACGCGCTGGGTGCGGGCGATCCACAGCAGGGCGAACATCTCGTCGTCGGTGTAGGCGTGCTGGGCCTGCACGCGGCCGATGTAGACGTACGTCATGGGGTGGCAGGCGAAGTACTCGCGGCAGAGGACGAGGCGGGTGTCCTCCCAGTCCGGCTGGTACGGGTAGAGGACGATCACCTGGGCGGGGGGCGGGGGCGGCGGGGGCGGCGGGAGCGGCGGGGGCTCCGGCGGGAGCGGCGGGGGCGGTTCCGGGGGCAGGGGCGGCGCCGCGTAGACCGCCGGCGCTTCCCGGCTCGCCGGGGGAGGCCCTGCGCGACCCCTGCCATTGTCCACCACCATGATGCAGCCGGTCAGCAGGACCAGGATCGCGGACACCGCATGTCTCTTCATCGCCCACCCCTTGAATCGGTACGTGGATTGTACGACGTTTCCGGGTCTTTGGGTGCAGGAAGTTCGAGGCGGCGCCCCTCCCTTGTCCGGGACCCTTTACCTCAGTCCGGAGAAGACCTCGTCCAGCTTGACCGCCAGCCCGGGAAGGAGGGAGGATTCGAAGGACTGGCCTTCCTGGTAGATGCGGACCCGGCGGGCGGCGCCGAACTCGTGGATTTCGAGCGTGCGCGCGTCGGGGTCCGCGATCCAATACTCCCTCGCGCCCGCGCGTTCGTAGAGCGCGCGCCTCTGGGTCCGGTCGATGGAGGCGGTGGTGGGAGAAAGGACCTCCGCGACCAGGTCCGGGGCGCCCTGGATGTTCTTCCGGGTGATCACGGCCGCCCGGCCGGACGACACGAAGATAAGGTCCGGCTGGACCACGTCCTCGGGAGAGAGCACCACGTCGAGGGGGGCGAAGAAGACTTCCCCGAGGCCGTGCCGGGCCGCGTGTTCGTCGAGGATCCTCCCGAGCCTCCTGCGCGCGCGCTGATGGGGCACTTCGGGCGCGGGCGTCGTGATCCATTCCCCCTCGACGATCTCGTGGCGGTTCCCGTCGTCCGGGAACTTCAGGAAATCCGCGTAGGAATATCGCTTCCGGCTGGCCACGGCCATGGCTTCATCCTAGCTTCGGCCCGGGGGAAGTCAATTCCCCCCTTGCGCCCGTTCGGGGATCGGATACGGCGGGGTAAGGGGGGACGGTACCGCAAGGTCGACATCGAGCGTGCGGACCATCGGGCGGCCCTCGGTCTGCCCGAGCATCCACCGCCGGTACACGAACGGCACCCAACTCCCGCACCGGACGACTGGGTCCAGGCAATCCCCAAGCGGCACGAGGACCTCCCTGAGCGCCGCCTCGGTGAACTCGCGGGCCGGCTTCAACGGCCCGCCTCCCAGAGCGGCCTCGGCCGCCTTCTCCGGCGCCGGGGCCGGGGCGGGAGGGGCCTTCTTCTTCGGGGCGGCCTTGGCTTTCGCCGTGACGCCCTCCCCTGTCGCTTGCTCGGACTCCCTCATCAGGCGCATGCTCCGGGAAGAGGCGCTTTACGGAGACGATGAGTTTTGGTACCCTGCGGAGCATAGGGGCCGCCCTTGCGGCAAGCCTTGGTGTTGCGGAATTCACAGGCCCCTCTTGAAACGCGAAGGAGACTCAGATGGGGAAAGGCAACAACGCTAGACGCAAGGAAGTCAAGAAGCCCAAGAAAAACAAGGACGCCAAGGGCAAGAAGTAAGGCGACCGCTGTTCGGCGGTGAGAGCAAGTCCGGCTTCGAGACGTTTCCTGACCCCCCCCCTACGCCTTCGCCTCGGGGGCCTTCTCGGGAGCGGGCTTCTCGGCCGCCGCGGGGGCGGCGGCGGGGGCCGGGGCGGGGGCCTTCTTGGCGGCCTTGGCCTTGGAGGCCCTCCTGGACGAGCGGCCGCGGTCGGCGCCGTTCGGGGTGGTGCTTTATTCCGGCGG
>CAYNDR010000544.1:1354-3337 GCA_964395295.1 uncultured Planctomycetales bacterium | reverse complement strand
CCAGGGTGGAGGGGAAGGGGATTGTGGGGCCATACCCCGCAGCCACCTTGACATTGGACGTGAACTTCCCGGTTCCATCGCCGAAGGCGACGCGGACGCCCCTACTGTCGTTCATGATGACGTCCAGGCGGCCGTCGCGGTTGTAGTCGAAGCTGAAGATGTTGTTGTCCTCCCCGCTCACGGCGCCGAATTGGGCGTTGGCCCCCAGGATCTCCTGGGGGGCCTGGAATGTGCCGTCGCCGTTTCCGTAGGCGATCCGGGGGACGGAAGCAGCGTACTCAGGGAAGATCAAGTCGACCTTCCCATCGCCGTTGAAGTCGCCGGCGGTGAACTTGGTTATGATATAACTCGCGTCCGTGCCCGGGACCGGCGGGAACTCGGTCTCGACGGGCGTGGTATTGAAAGCCCCATCCCCATTTCCCTTGAAAACCCGCATGACGATCCTGTCATTAGCGGACGAGTCCGCGTTGTTGCCGGACGGCAGGATGAGGTCAACCCGGCCGTCTCCGTCCACGTCGGCCAGGTCCAATTCCCTTCGCCAGTTGGAGTAGGTGAGCTCGGTTGGACCCACGGCGAAGAACTCCTGATGGATCCCGAGCGTCCCGTCACCTCGACCGAGGTAGACGGTGATGGCGTGCGCTTCCTCCCAAACGAAGGTGTTTGGATCGTACGCACTGGCGGTCAACACGCGCATGACGAGGTCGTCCAGGCCGTCGCCGTTCAAGTCGGATGTCCGCAGGAGGGCCTCCAAGGACATCGGCAGGGAGCCCCAGATGATGGGGCGTTCGTCCAAGAGGGCATTCGACCCGGACGTGGACATGACATAGAAGGTCCTTTGGAAGAGACCCGTGAAGCTCTGCTCTCCCATGCGGACCACGTCGTAGAAGCCGTCCGAGTTGAAATCCCCCATGGATGAAACTTGGACATATCGCATGCTGCCGCCGGTGAACTGATTGGCGGCGTCGGCCACCGTCTGGACGCTGAAGCCGCCCTTCCGGTTTGAGAGGACGTTCACACCCCGGGGCTGATTTTCGGGGGCTGGAAAGCCGAACATCTGACCATCGCTCATGAAGGCAGGCTCCACGAGGCGCGGGACCTGGGACTTGGGGCCCGCCTCCAGGGAGTCGAAGTAGATCCTGAATCGGCGCGCCTCGCCTCCGGACAGGGGGCCCGGGACGGACCACTCGAACGTTCCTTCCGCGGCCTCGGCGGCATTGTAGGCCGTGCCCGGGATCAGGCAGGAAGGCCTCTCCCTGAAGGCGTCGCCGGACTTCTCGACCACGCGGAGGGAGTTCTCGTCGAAGGTCCCGGTCGCGCCCGCCGCCCTGAGAAGCCGAGTGAAATCGACGGGGGCGGCGGCGATCAGGGGACCGTGGAGGGGCCGGGGCGAGATCACCTCCGCCTCGACGAAGTATCTCCACCCTTCGAGCCCGGGAGGCACGGCGCCGAGATCCGGCAACGAAACCGCCGGGAGGGCCATCACCGCGTTGCCACCCGAGTCCTCGACCACGAGCTGGAGACGCGCATCCTTGAGGGTCCCAATGGATGCGTTCGTCGAACGGTTCTGGACCGTCGCGGCGATCCGGACGTCCTGTTTCCCCAGGAATTCGGTCCCGTTCAGGGTGAGGGCGCCCCGCATGTCCAGGGAGTCGTGGATCCGGAATTCCCTGGAGTACACGTTGTTTTCCTCGTCCGCCTCCGCCACCGCGTTCAGCGGATCGACCACCAAGGTCAGCGCGCGGATTCCGGGCACGGCGGGGATCCAGGTCATGGAAACCTCCGCGGATTCTTCCCGCAGCAAGGATGGGATGACCTGGTCGTCCCCCACCGGGACCCCGCCGGTGGAGGGGTCCCCATCGTAGAGCCGCACCCGCACGTTTTCTGCGTCGGCAAGCGACAGGTTCTCCACGCGGAGTTTGAGGGCGATGGGGACGCCCGTGGAAAGATCCGCCGACGGGGTCGAGATGGACGCGGGGAAGAGAT
>CAYNDR010000544.1:0-1344 GCA_964395295.1 uncultured Planctomycetales bacterium | reverse complement strand
AAGAGATCCGCGGCTGTCTTGAAGAGATAACCTCCCGCATGGCCGTGAGAACTGTCGCCCGAGCCGTAGCCCATTTTCCCGACCGTCCAGGCAAGGATGGGGCGGTTCGCATTGATCGTGTGTTCGAGGGTGGGGGAGCCCAGGCCCTCGAAGCTGGAGGAGAGGACCTCGAAGCTGAACTTCACGTCGTCCCGGACGTACTGGTACCGGCCGGCCAAGAGGCTGGCTTGGCCGTCCTTCAGGATATCGGTCTTCTCGAAGGCGGAGACCAGGGAGACGTAGGACGCATGCAGGTTCCCTCCGGCGATCCCATGCATGCGGAAGCGCGTCTTGGCCGCGGCCGGAGGGATGAGGAGGATGAGACTTTCCGGGTCATACGTGGACATTTGATACTGAGCCGCCAATACCGGACGGCTCGCGAGTATTTCGGTGAATCGATTGCTGAAATATATTTTCGACTGGCCCGCGTCGAGGGTCGTCGTCTCGGGCGCGCCGCCCGCCGGGATGAAGGTCACCAGAGTCTGGTCCTCGGCAGCCACGACGCGGAGGTGCGCATGGCGTCCAAAGGCGGGTTGAGGGGGCGCCAGGAAGCGCTTTGCGAAGAAGGCGGTCGGGATCATCTGTTCGAGGAGGTTGTGAGGATTTGAGTAGGTGTAGCCCGTGGAATCTTCCGTAGAGGCCATGCACACCACCGGCTTGGTGCTTACGACGGAGGAGCCGGAGATGTCGGCGTACGCGGCGACACGATAGGCTTCCCCCGTATTCAGTTGGGCTTGGTATTGCATGGGTGGGGTGGTTCCCAATACATTGATTTCCACTTGTGTCCCGTTCTCAAGGCCCAACACGGTGATCGAATTGAGCCCGGGCCTCAGAACGGGCGATCCACCGAAGCCCGCAATCCGGTATTCCCGACCAAGGCTTGTCGTCGGCAGGATGAGCGTGGATTCCTCCACTCTCGCAGGAATCCCCCCTGATATCACAGCCATGGTGAGGACACCTCGGATGGGTTCCGTGGCGGTGATATGAAGTCCCTTCCCTGCCACAGGGATCTGGAGGGGGGTCATCACAATGGAAGAAGGAAGGACGATGACCGCCGGACTCCCGGGTCCCACGGTTCCCTGCTGGGGTTGGGGAGAGGCTCCAGTGAGCGTGTAGTTGGCCTCCTTGTCTGCCATGAGGATGAGAGAGGGTGAGAAACCGGCTGACGGGGGCACGACCACCCAGAAGTCCCGGCCCGTCTCCTCGAAGACCGCCGGGCTGGAATAGGGGGTGGAGGACACGGATAGGGCCGGGCCGGGGGCCAGGTTGTTGCCCTCCTCGGACTCGGCGACGCGGTTCGTGGCG
>CAYNDR010000543.1:0-3343 GCA_964395295.1 uncultured Planctomycetales bacterium | reverse complement strand
CCTTGGGGTGGCGTATCACGCCCGCGGCGCGCCCCCCCTACGTCTGAACCACAGCGCGGGAATGCATGGACCGGCCCATATGCACGGCGCGGCCCATTTATTAGATTGCGCGGGACGCGCCCGCGTGGTTCAATGGTGCATTCAGGCAGGAGACGGGGACCGCATGCCGGAGGAATCCGATCCCAGGAAGGCCCCCGCCGGGGAGGAGGCGGTCGATCCGGCCGAGCGGGTGCGCCGGCTCGAGGAGACGATCCGCCAGCTGAGGTCCCGGCATGACCTCCTGAAGGACATCCGCAACCGCCTGGACGCCGTCCCGGAGCGGATCCTGGCGATCAACCGGATCAGCCAGGAATTCAGCACGCTGGACCTCGACCGGATCGCCGAGGCCGCCACGAGGAAGATCCCCCCGCTCGTCGGGGCGAAGTACTGCTCGCTGTTCCTCTACGACTACGACACGGACGAGCTGGCGCTCAAGGCCCACAACCACCCGGCCGACCTCACCCAGCGCCTCTCGATCCGGCGGCACCGCCACACGGTGATGGGCCTCGCCCTGAGCGGGAAGAAGGCCCTCCTCGTGAACGGCTTCGCCGAGTTCGAGAAGCAGGCGGGCGTCCGCCTGGAGCGCACGTTCGCGGACAAGTACGCCTCGCAGTCCTGCGTCTGCGTGCCGCTCCTCACGGGCCAGTTCACCGTGGGCGTGCTGAACCTCGCCGACCGGGAGGACGGCTCCCCCTTCGACGCGGAGAGGGACCTGCCGGTGATCGAGCAGCTGGCGCAGATGCTGGCGATGGCCATCCGGAACTGCAACCTCGTCCGGGAGCTGAAGACCCAGGCGCGCACGGACGGGCTCACCCGGCTGGCGAACTACCGCGCGTTCCACGAGACGCTCAAGTCCGAGATGCACCGCGCCACCCGCTACGGCCGCCCGCTGGGGCTCGTGATGCTGGACGTCGACTCCTTCAAGGAGATCAACGACCAGTTCGGCCACCAGGGGGGGGACTTCGCGCTGACCGAGCTGGGGAAGATCATCCGCAACATCGTGCGGCGGGAGGACCTGCCGGCGCGCTACGGCGGCGACGAGGTCGCGATCATCCTGCCGGAGACCTCGCCGCGGGGGTGCCAGGTGGTGGTCCGGCGGCTTCTGCAGACGGTTCGGGCCCACGACTTCACCTTCGAGGGGAAGCGGATCGCCGTGGCGATCAGCATGGGGGTGGCCCACTTCAAGCCGGAGATGACGATCACGCAGTTCGTGGGGGCCGCGGACGAGGCGCTCTACCAGGCAAAGCAGGCGGGCAAGAACCGCTACGCGATCGCCGGGTCTCCGGAGACGCTGGACCGCTGAGGGCGGCGGCTCACTCCACGTAGCTGACGACGATCTCGGTGGAGCCCCGGGAGACGACGTCGTAGGCGCCCATCTGGGCCGGCATGAGGTAGGTCTCCCCCTTCCTGAAGGGCTGGCCGGACCTCTTCCCCTCGCCGTACCGGTACAGGCCCTTCCCCTCGACGACGGTGTGGACGACGCTCCGGACGGGGGGGCCCTTCTCCGTGATCTTCTGCCGGCCGAGCTCGATCGACTCCATGACGAACTTCTCGCACTTGATGAGGAGCTTCCGGCGGTACGGGTAGCTCGGGATGCGGGAGGGCTTGTACTTGGAGACGCCCATCGAGTAGAAATCCGTCACGTTCATGGCCTTCTCGACGGCCAGCGGCCGCCCCCGTCCCCGGGAGTCGGAGCGGCCCCAGTCGGAGAGCCGGTAGGTCACGTCGGAGTTCTGCTGGACCTCCAGCATCACCGCCCCGCCGAAGGCGGAGTGGATGGTGCCCGGAGGGATGAAGATCACGTCCTGCTCCTTGATGTCCATCACGTTGAGGCACTGCTCCACGGTGCCGTCCTTGAGGTGCTGCTTGAACTCGGCCACCGTGGTGC
Organism: uncultured Planctomycetales bacterium; assembly: GCA_964395295.1. GTDB lineage: Bacteria > Planctomycetota > MHYJ01 > MHYJ01 > JACPRB01 > CAYNDR01. The sequence goes on along the minus strand of CAYNDR010000543.1, from coordinate 1,416 downwards.
CGGGCAGGACGCCGCGGATCACCCGGGAATCCCGGGGGGCATGGAGGATGTACCACGCCTCCATCTTGCCCGCGCCCTCGGGCTCGTAGCGCTGGGCGTAGTCGTCGGAGGGATGGACCTGGAGGGAGAGCTTCTCGTGGGCGGCGACGAGCTTGACGAGGATCGGGTACCGCCGGAACCGCATGGCGTGCTCCTCGCCCAGGATCTCGCGCCGGTAGCCCGCCAGGAGCTTATCGAGGGACCAGCCCTTGTAGGGGCCGTTGGCGCAGACGCTGAGGTCCTTCTCGCGGTGGGAGATCTCCCAGGACTCCCCGGTGCGGCGCCCGGCGCCCTTCTTGCCCAGGACTTTCCCCAGCTCGGGCCCGCCCCAGACCTTGTCCTTGTAGATTTCCTTGAAGCGGAGGGGATAAAGCGGCGGGGGACGGACCGGCATCCCGGGATTCTAGGCGCGTCCCCGCGGGCTGTCAACAAATCCCCTCCGTGATCGTCCGGGAATTTCAAACATCTTGACTTGCCCCGCCCTCCCGGTAGAATCGACGTCCGTGACGACCGCTGCCCGGTACTCCCCGTGGTACTGGCCCCGCTGAGGCGGGCTCGGCAGCGAGACTTTCAAAAGCCTGCGAGAACCCGCCAAAGACCTTGGCGGGTTTTTTGTTGAATGACGACGATCAAGGTGGAGCTCAAGCCGGTGATCCGGGAGGTCCCCGCGGACCTCGAGACCCCCGTCTCGGCCTTCCTCAAGCTCAAGGGCCACGGGGCCCGGTTCCTGCTGGAGTCGGTCGAGATGGGCGAGAACCTCGGCCGCTACTCCTTCATCGGCCTGGACTACCTCCGCGGCTTCAAGGTCCTCCCCGAACACGTGGTCGTCGAGGAGCGCGGCCGCCCGGAGGTGATCCCCATCGGGGGCCGCAACCCGCTGGAGATCCTGCGCCAGCTCATGGCGCCCCTGGCGATCCGGCACGACTCGCTCCCCGGCCTCGTGGGCGGCGCCGTGGGGTACATCGGCTACGACTTCGTCCGGTTCCTCGAGAGGCTCCCCTCCCGGCAACCCGAGGTGCTGGGACTGCCCCTCTGCAGCTTCTACCTCGCCAGCACGATGGTCATCTTCGACCACGTGAAGCACAAGATGCTCCTGGTGACCGTGGCCCAGGAGGACCCGGGGGGGAAGCTGGAGGAAGTCCACGCCTGCCTCCGCCGGCCGATCCCGGCCGAGTGGACCGAGCCCCGGCCGGCGAAGAAGCGCGCCGACTTCGTCCCGAACTTCACCCCCGAGGAGTTCGGCCAGGCGGTCCTCAAGGCCAAGGAGCACATCCGCGCGGGCGACACCTTCCAGGCGGTCCTCTCCCAGCGCGCCCAGGGGGAGCTCCACGTGGACCCCTTCCAGGTCTACCGCGCGCTCCGGATCCTCAACCCCTC
>CAYNDR010000542.1:0-3343 GCA_964395295.1 uncultured Planctomycetales bacterium | reverse complement strand
CCCCAGAAGACCGCGAAGTAGTCGAACTTCTCGAAGTAGGTCCATCTCCCGAACCGGGGCGGAGGCCCCAGGTACAGGAACCACCGGACGTTCTGGAGCAGGTCGGTCAAATCCCTCCACCGGGGAAAGAGCGAGTCCGGCCCGAGCAGAAGGCCCTTCCGCCGGCGGACGAGGATCCCCCAGGCCACCCAGGCGACGTGGACGGCGGCGTAGCCGAAGGTCACCACGGCGCATACGCGGTGGAAGAAGCGGGTCACCTCGATCCCGCCCATCGCGCCGACGAAGGCCTTGGCCCAGCCGGCGTGGTGGACGCGGAGGGGAAGCCCGGTCAGCACGAGCACCAGGAAGGAGACCACGATCGCCAGGTGCAGCCTCACCTCCAGCGGGGAAAAGCGCCTCACGTGTTTCCCGCCGCGGGATTCCTTCTGCCGGCGGTCGCGCCGCAGGGCGACGAGGGACCGCTGCAGCCAGAGGAGGGTGTGGATGCCGAAGAATCCCATGGTTCCCGAGAGTAGCCAGACCATGAAACGGTGCACCCAGTAGACCAGGGGGGACCTCGACGGATCCTTCGGGTCGGCGTGCGGATCGTACCTCACGAAGGAGGCGCCCGCGCCGGGGTGGCAGCGGCCGCACGTCTCCTTCAGGTTCGAAGGATGCACCGATGACGCGGGATCGGTCCTGGCCAGGTTCCGGTGCGGGGTGTGGCAGTCGGAGCAGGTGGCCGCGACGGCGAAGCCCAGGGACGTGGCCTTGCCGTGGAACGCATCGCCGTAGGTGCCGGCCCTTTTTTCGTGGCATCCGCCGCAATTCTGGGGGGCCCGGAGGCGGAAGGCCGTTCCCCTCGGTTCCGCGACCCCATGGGACTGGTGGCAGGTGGTGCACAGCGGTCCCTCTCCTTTTCCCTCCATCCGTGCTTTCCCGTGCGCGCTCTTCTTCCAGTCCTCGTGGATCCCGAGGTGGCAGGCACTGCACGTGCCCGGGATCTTCGAGGGATGCACGGTGGAGGCCGGATCGCCCTTCGGGCGCATGCCGTGGTGGCCGTGGCAGTCGGTGCACGTGGCCGAGACCGTCAGCCCCTTGAGGTGGACCGCCCGCCCGTGGACGCTCTCCTCGTACTTTCCGATGTCCTGCGGCGGGGGCATGTTGGGGTGGTTCTTCGTGATCTCGGGATTCTGGTGGCATTTCAGGCACATGCGGTCGATCTTCAGGTGGTTCACGCGGGAGCGGGGATCGCGCTTGGGATAGACGTCGTGGGAGCCGTGGCAGTCGGCGCACTCCGGCACGTCCCGGACCCCCTTGGCGGCCAGCTCCGCGTGGATGCCGCCCTTGACCTGCTTGGCGGCGTCCTCGTGGCACGTGGCGCAGGGGACCATGCGGAGCTTCTTGCCCTTGAACGCCTCGGGGCAGTTCCTGTGGCATTCACTGCAGGACAGGTCGCGGTGCGCCGACGCCGAGAAGGTTTCCGGATGGATCCGCCGCTTCCCTTCCTTGTGGCAGGAAAGGCAGGCCTCGTCGTCCACGTCCTGGGCGCCCGCCGCCCGGGCGGCGGCCAGGAGGAGAAGGAGGGGCAGGGATCGCCGCATTTAACCTTCCTCAGGCTCGTTGCGCCACCAGGACAAGGGTTCCCGGGAGGATCATGCTACTTCCCGCCGCCGGGCTTCTCCTCCAGATCCTCGTGGCACGTCTTGCAAACCTTCAGGGGCTTCAGGCGGACCTCCTTGTGCGTCCCGAACACGTGGCACGATGCGCAGACCAGTCCTTCCTCAAGGTGCTTCAGATGCGGCACCTCCTTCCCGCGGAACAGGACCTTCTCCGGAGGCGTCTTGATCCCCACCTTGGCATGGCACAACGTCCCGCAATATCCGCCGGAGAGGATGGGGTTCTCCGACAGGTTCTCGACCTTAGCCTTCGCCTTCCTCGCGGCTTCCGTCAGGCCGTCGTCGGCGGCCTTGAGGACCTGGGCGGCATAGTAGATGTTGTGGACGGGATGGGCCGCGCGGAGGAACTCGATGTTGTGGGCGGCATCCTCGACCGCCTTGCGGCACTCGGGGGGCCAGCCTCCCGCCGGGGGGGGCGACGCCAGGGCGGCCTGGACCGCCGCGAGCTTCCCGCCGACCTTGCCGATCGCCTCGTCGATGAGCTTCCGCGCCTCCGGGAGGACGCCCTGATATTCCGGCCCGTGGCAGGTCGTACAGCCCTTCTCGCTCCCCACCAGGGTCCTGGCGGAGCCGTTGGCCCCCTCGCCGGTCTTCTTCTCCACGTGGCATCCCACGCAGTCCACGTTGGCCAGGTACATCGGGCTGGGCATGGGGGTCACGCCCCGGGCGCCCACGCCCCGGTAGAGGCCGGCCTGGAGATCATGACGGCCGGTGTGGCAGACGCCGCACTCGTAGTGCAGGCTCTTGGTGCCCGCGGCCGTCACCTCGTGGCGGATCTCCCGGTGGCAGTGGAAGCAGGCCGTGTTGTGCTTCGTCACGTGGTTGTCGTGGATGAAGTCCGTCTCCTTGAAGCGGTCCAGCTTCTCCGGCTGATTGTGGCAGACGACGCACCGGTCCGGGAGGACCTCGCCGGTTCCCTGCACCACGTCCTGGTGGCAGCTGAGGCAGGCCACGGGGTGCTTCCCCAGGAAGTCCCGGTGGTTGTACGTGACGTTGCCCGCCTTGATCTCCCGGGAGGGGAGGACGTGGCAACCCTGGCACGGGACAAGGGCCTCCCCCGGCCCGTCCTCCTTGCGCTTTTTCATGTGGCAGAGGTAGCAGGTGTCCCAGGTCACCTCGATGTGCTTGCCCACGACGACCTGCGAATGGCAGGAGACGCACCGGAGCCGCCGGCCGTAGCGGATCCCTTCCAGGTGGGGCCGGTGGTCGAACAGGACTCCCTTGGAGCTGATCACGCGGCCCTGGAGGAGGCGGCTGGAATGGCAGCCGCTCCTCAGGCACGACGCGTCCTCCACCTCGGCGTAGCGGCCGGACGAGTACGTCCGCGTGACGAACTTGGCCACCCGCGAGCGCGCCTGGACTTTCTTCCACAGGATCGTCCCGGAACTTCCCGGCGGATAGTGGCAATCGACGCAGGACACCTGGTTGTGCTTGGACGAGGCCCACGCCTTGTAGTAAGGCTCCATGATGTGGCAGGAGTTGCAGAACGAGGGGCTGGTCGAGTAGACGGTCAGGCCGGCGAGCGCGAGCACGCAGGCCGCCAGCCCGCCGCCGCAAAGGAAGAAGAAGCGGGGCTTCAGTTGCCAGTCCCAGCGGGATCCGGCGCCCCTCTGCACGCCGATCGCGGCCAGGATCCGCCGGAAGAGGCCGATCCGGGTCTTTCCGGGGGGAGCGGGCGCCGGTTG
>CAYNDR010000541.1:0-3356 GCA_964395295.1 uncultured Planctomycetales bacterium | reverse complement strand
TGTGTTTCTCGATCAGCTTGCCGCGGCTGAGGACGACGACGGGCCGGCTCTTCGGTTCGCTCGCCATGGACGTTCCCCTGGGGAACGTCCAGTGTATCAGATGGACGAGGAGGCATGACATGATCCGTTTCTGCCTTGCCCTTGTCGCGATCGCCGCCCTGGCCGCTCCTTCCGCGGCGCCCCAGGACGACCCGTTCGAGACCCGCGTCTACGACGTCGAGATCATGACGAAGGCCGTGAGGGACTATCCGGGCATGAGTTTCGGTCTGTACGCGGATTCGGTCGGCGCGGGGATCGCCGTCGACGAAGGGCGTTTCAGCCGGATCACGGGGGAGGAACTTGAGGCCCTCATCCGGAACAACATCTCCGAGGACACCTGGGGGCATGAGAGGGCGAAGATCGAGTCCTCGGCAGGGGCGCTGACCATCACGAACCTCCGGTCCGTCCACGAGAAGATCCGCCGGTACCTCGCCTACTGGCGAGGCTTTTTCGGGCGGGTGGTCGTGATGGACGTGGCGATCGTGGCCGTCGACCCGCCGCTCCTGGCGAAGATCCGCGCGGCGGGGAATCCCGATCGCCCCCTGGCCCTCTCGCCGGAACAGGCCCGCCAGTTGCTCCAGGCCGCGCGGGAAGGGAAGTCCGGAGAGTTCTTCAAGACGTGCCGCCTGATCGCCCAGCCCGGCCAGCGGGTGAACCTGCAGGATGCCGCGCGGACGGCCTACATCCGGGACCACGACGTCCAGATCTCCGCCGCCTGCGGGGTCCTCGATCCCGTCGTGGACGTCTACTCGTCGGGGACGAGCCTCGACATCCGTCCCCACATCGAGCCGGTCGGGAATGCGATCACGCTCGAAGTGCGCGCCGAATACGTCGAGCCCGAGGGGATGGAGGAGCGCGCGATCAAGGTCGTCAAGGAGGTCACCCCCATGGATTTCGGCCGCGGGGGGCCGGATGGGGTCGGGATGGCCCCCAAGGGCGGTCCCGTGGCGCAGTCCGTGGAGGTCAAGGTCCAGCTTCCCCGTTCCTCGGTTCACCGGGTCCGCACGACGCTCACGGTGAAGGACCGGGAGACGGCCCTGGTGGCCTCCCCGATGCGCCGGGGCCGGAACCTGCTCTTCCTCGTGACGCCGTCCGTCGCGGGCCTCGACGAAAAGCCTGCCGCGGAGCCGGTCTTCGAGGAGGAGCGCCTCCTCCGGCTCTTCGATGTCTCCCTTCTCACCCGGGGTCTCCAGGACTATTCGAGTCCGGAGATGGAGATCGTTCCCCTCCGGTCGACGCCGGGCGGGCCGCTCACGGGCGCCACGTTCACCCTCGATGAGCCGGTTGCCCTCCTGGGGGCGGGGAATATGGTGGATCTGATCCAGACGAAGGTCGCGCCCGACACGTGGGGGAACAAGCGCAACTCCATCACCGTCGCCCGGGGGGGGATGCTCTTCATCCGGCAGAAGCCCGAGGTGCTCCGGGAGATCGGCCGGTTCCTGGATGATCTCCTCGCGGCCCGCGCCGGGATGGTCACCGTCGAGGCCGTGGCCATGGCCTTCCGCCAGGGGGCGCTGGCGGAGTGGGAGCGCGAGATCCCCGCGCTCGCCCCGGGCGGCCTCTTCGCCGACGCCGGGAAGGTCCAGAGGCTCCTGGAAGAAGCCTCCAAAGGACAGAGGGTGCGCCTCATGGAGGCGGCGGAGATCACGGGCTTCCCCCAGCAGCGCGTCTACACGGCCCGCCTCCGGGAGGAGGCCTACATCATGGATTTCGAGCCGCAGGTGAGCACCAGCGAGAGCATTTTCGATCCCGTCATCGGCGTCGTTGACGACGGATTCGTCCTGGATGTCCGGCCCCATTTCGTGCACGGGAGCGACCAGGTCTCCGTGGAACTCCTTGCGGTGCTCGCCCGGCGGGAGATCAGGGAGATTCCCGTGGTCTCCTCGGGGCTGGGCCCGCTCCAGACGCCGCGGGGGACCGGCTTCACCTGGTGCGCCAACGTCACGTGCGTCCAGGGGAAGTGGACGCTGGTGGGGCTCGAGAGCCGCGGCCAGGGGGACGAGGCGGAGGACGTGGCCTTCTTCCTTCGTGCGAGGCCGAACGTCCTGAAGTGATCAGCGGGGCCCTGCGGAGGGATCGATCCTCAGGACGCAGAGGTTCCGGGCCGGCAGTTCGAACCGGACCGCCGTCCGGGGTCCGGCCGCCGTGACGGATTGCTCCGCGATCTTCTTCCCGGAGGACTTCTCCGCGAGCGTCAGGGCGGTCGCGCCGGGCTTGAGGAGATACAGGTCCGCCCCCATCGCTCGCGGCCCCGCGCCGAAGTGGAACAGCTCCGCCGCGAACCGGTCCCGGCCCGAGTCCGTCACCAGCGCGGCGATCTCCCGCGGCTCCGTCTTCCACCGGACCGCGTTCAGGGGAAACACCAGGGGATTGCCGGGGTCGCCGGTGGCCGTGGTGTAGAGGATCTCGGGCGAGGGGGACGGCGGGGCCGGCTCGGGCAGGTATCTCAGGAAGTTGTTGGTGAAGGACATCACCCGGTCCGTCCAGCGCATCTCGAAGGTGTAGGCCTCGCGGTTGGAACGGAAGGCCTCGGCGTTCCGGAGCAGGGCGTTCGCCAGCGGCTTGGCGTCCCCCGTGAGCCTGTACCTCACGTAGCCCGAGGCGTCCGATTTCAGGAGGTCGTCATACTGCCGGTCGTCGCTGACGAGGCGGTACTTGGCGAGCGCGTCGGCCAGGGAGCCCCTGATCTGGGACGCGCACCAGGCCTCCGATCCCGGCTCGCCCCGCGAGGACTTCTCCGCGTGCCGGCGCCTCAGGGCTGCCATGGACCGGATGGGCTGGAGGTACTCCTCCCGGCCGGTCATGTGCCAGGCCAGCAGGAGGGTGGAGGTCATGAGCTTGACCGCCCCCGGCCAGTTGTAGAGGGCGTCGTTGTGGCCCGGCGAGAAGGGCTCCCACCACGGTTTGCCCCCGGCGGCGACCGTGCCCTCGGGCCACTGGATCGCCGAGGGGAGGACGCCCGCCGGCTTCCCGTTCTCGGCGCGCGCGGCGGCGTCCACCCAGACCTTGAGCCATTCGCCGAACAGCTCGCCCATCGCCCGGTCGCCGGTGCGCTGCCAGCAGAGGAGGGCGGGCTGGACGATCGAGGGGTGGTAGACCGTGTCGAAGGCCCGGCCCCGGCTCTCGTCCACCTTGTCCACGCTGAAGTAGATGGACTTGAACTGGAGGAATCCCCTCTGGTTGCGCCCCGTCCACCGTTCCCTCGCCAGCTCGGCCAGGCGGCGCGCGCGCTGCTGCCAGACGGGATCATCCGGCTTCAGGTGCATCATCGGGAGGATCGTGTCGGTGGTGTCCTCGTTGGAGTGCTCCACGTCGGT
>CAYNDR010000540.1:0-3386 GCA_964395295.1 uncultured Planctomycetales bacterium | reverse complement strand
CCCGCCATGGACGACGACGACTTCCGCCGCGGCAAGCCGTCCAGCCACAAGAGGTTCGGGGAGGCCACCGCGATCCTGGCGGGCGACGCCCTCCAGGCCGCCGCCTTCGAGGCCCTCTCCCGCGTCCCCGACCCCGCGCTGGCGGGCCCCATGGCCGCCGTCCTGGCCCGCGCGGCCGGCGCCGCGGGCATGGTGGGCGGGCAGGAGCTGGACATGGCCCCCCGGGCCCCGATCGGCGAGATCCACCTCAAGAAGACGGCCGCCCTGTTCTCCGCCTCGACGCACCTGGGCGCCCTGGCCGCCCGCTCGCCCCGGGCCGCGGACCTGGCCCGCTTCGGGCTCCGCCTCGGCCTTGCCTTCCAGCTGGTCGATGATATACTCGACCGCTCCGAGCGGGGGCGGCGGAATTTCGCCGCCCTCCACGGCATCGAGAAGGCCCGGCGCCGCGCCGCCTCGGAAGTGTCCGCGGCCCAGGCGGCCATCCGCTTCCTCGGAGACCGGGGGCGGGAGCTCCGCCGGATCGCGGATTTCGTCCTGTCCCGGACCCATTGAGATGAGCGACCTGCTTTCCCGCATCAACGCGGTCAACGACATCCGCAAGCTCGCCCCGGAGGAGCTCCCGCGCCTGGCGGAGGAGATCCGCCGGCTGATCATCGACGTCGTCCGCAAGTCCGGCGGGCACCTGGGCTCCAACCTCGGGGTGGTGGACCTTACGCTGGCGCTCCACCACGCCTTCGACCTCACGAAGGACATCATCGTGTGGGACGGGAGCTACCAGACCTACACCCACAAGATCCTCACGGGCCGCAAGGACCGGTTCCACACGATCCGCCAGTTCGGCGGCCTCAGCGGGTTCGGCTGGAAGCCCGAGAGCGAGACGGACCCCTTCAACTCCGGCCACGTGGGCACGGCGCTGGCCACCGCCTTCGGCTGCGCCATCGCCGACGAGAAGCTCGGCCGCGCGCGCAAGGTGATCGCCGTGGTGGGGGACGGCGCGATGACGAGCGGCGTGGCCTTCGAGGCGCTCAACAACATCGGCGCCTCCAAGCGCGGCCTCCTGGTGATCCTCAACGACAACGGCTTCTCGATCGCCCCGACGGTGGGGGCGATCTCCACCTACTTCAGCGAGCTGAGCACGACCCCCCTCTACGACGAGATCAAGAAGGAGGTCCACTCGTTCCTGGGCAAGGTCCCCCTGGGCCAGCCGGTGGAGCAGGTCCTGGAGAGCGTCCGCCGCGGCCTCACGCAGGCGATCTTCCCCAACATCTTCACGGCGCTGGGGTTCCAGTACTACGGGCCCGTGGACGGCCACGACCTCAAGGCCCTCCTGCACATCCTGGCCAACGTGCGCCACCAGCAGAAGCCGGTGCTCCTCCACGTCATCACCAAGAAGGGCAAGGGGTGCCCGGACGCCGAGCGCGACCCCTTCGTCCACCACAAGCCCCCGGTCACGTTCGTCAAGAGCCGGATCCGGGAGGCGAAGATCGAGCCCGCGGCCGGCGCGCGCCCGGACGAGTCCCGCAGCTACACGCGCGCCTTCGTCGAGGCGCTGGGCGAGATGGCGGCGAAGGACCCCCGCATCGTGGCGATCACCGCCGCGATGCCCGACGGCACCGGGCTCCTCGAGTTCGGCCGGCGCTTCCCCGACCGGTGCTACGACGTGGGGATCAGCGAGCAGTGCGCGGTGGCCTTCGCGGCGGGCCTGGCGCACGCGGGGCTCCGGCCGGTCTGCGCCATCTACTCCAGCTTCATGCAGCGCGCCTTCGACATCATCTTCCAGGAGCTGTGCCTCAACAACCTGCCCGTGGTCCTCGTCCTGGACCGCGCCGGGATCGCCGGCGAGGACGGCCCCACCCACCACGGGAACTTCGACACGGCGTTCCTCCGCACCCTGCCCAACATCGTCTGCATGGCGCCGAAGGACGAGGCGGAGCTCCGCCGGATGATGGAGCTGGCCTTCTCGCTCCGCCAGCCCTCGGCGATCCGCCTCCCCCGCGAGGAGACCCCGGACCTGTCGCGCCACAACCTCCCGGACCACCCGCTGGTCCTGGGCCAGGGCGAACTGCTCGCGGCCGGCCGGCACGGGGCGATCCTGGCCTACGGCGTCATGACCGCCAAGGCCCTCGCGGTCCGCGAGGCGCTCCTGAGGGAGGGTCTCGACGTCGCGGTGGCGAACGCCCGGTTCGCCAAGCCGGTGGACGCGGACCTCGCCGCGCGGCTGGTGCGGGAGTACCCGTGGGTGCTGGCGCTGGAGGACCACAGCTACCTCGGGGGGTTCGGCGGCGCGGTCCTCGAGGCGCTGTCCCTGCGCAACGAGGACGCCTCGCGCGTCAAGGTGCACGCGATCCCGGACCGGTTCCTCCAGCACGCGAACCGGGACGAGCTCCTCCGGTTCCTCCACCTGGACGCCGAGGGGATCGCGGACGTCTGCCGCATGATCGCGGCCGGCCAGCCCGCCCCCGCCCTGGACCCCACCCAGCGGAAGCGCTTCCTGTACGAGGAGTAGCCCCATCGCCGGGCTTGGCAAACGTCCCGCGATACGCTATGATCTCCCTCCACAGCGGGGCCATCCGTGGGCGCGTGGCGGAACTGGCAGACGCGCTAGGTTCAGGACCTAGTGGGTTCACCCCCGTGGAGGTTCGATTCCTCTCGCGCCCACCATAGAGAACCGCGATCCGGCGACTTGGCCGCCACGGCCACTTTGGACAGCGTTTCGAAGGATTCCCACAGGTTCGAAACCGCCCGGTTGCCCTGGAAGGTCACTTTCGAAACGACCGCATCCACCAGCCGCCGCCGGGTGAAGTTGTCCGGCTCCTCCATGTAGATCGCGTGCGCCCGCTGCGCCAGGTCCAGAATGCGCTCGGCCTCCTCCAGGTACTTCCCGTCCGCCACCGTGTGCGCCCGGATCTCGTTCTGGATCTCCAGCTGCCGCGAGCGCCACTCCGAGGACTTCTCCCGGAACTCCTCGGGCGTCAGGAGCCCTTCCAGCCGGTCCGTGTAGGCCTTGTCGATCCAGGTCTTCAACCGCGCGGCCTCGGCCTTGCGGGCCGTCAGGCGCTCCTCCTGGTACTCCCGCTCCGAGGCGAAGCTCTCGTGCAGCGCGGCCTTGATCTCCTCCACCGTCCCGGCGTCGATCCACAGGTTCTTGAGCGGCTCGCCGAGCTGCTCCACGAGGTCCCGCTCCGAAATGCGCGAGCCGGGGCAGACCTTCCCGCCGTTCTTCCAGCCCGTGCAGTGGTAGTGGACGTACTCGTGGCTCTTCCCGTTCTTCTGCCGCTTGGCGTGGTACTCCGCGGTGATCGCGCTCCCGCAGTGGCCGCAGATCCCCATGCCCTGGAAGGGGAACTTCCGGTGCTTGGGCCGCTTCTTCCGGCCGAGGACCTGCT
>CAYNDR010000539.1:0-3394 GCA_964395295.1 uncultured Planctomycetales bacterium | reverse complement strand
TACCCAGGGCGCGCGCCACCCGGACGCGCTCGCGGGCCGCGCCCAGGTCGAGCCCGACGCGCCAGCTCAACCAGGCCGCGCACGTCAGATCGTGCCCATGAACAAGTCCATGTAGTCATACTGCCGGCTGCCAACCTCGCCGTTGAGCAGGTCAGCGATGAAGTCTCCTGCGCCGCGGAACGAACCGAGATGGACCTCGCGTCCATCGGCGGCGATGACATCATGATTGTCCGAGAAGACGTCCCAGAGACAGCGGCCGACCAGCTCTCGCACTTCCCGCTCGCGGTCTACCGGTTCATCGTGCCGCCGCTCCCGGATTTCCTCGAGCGTCGGCTCCGGCGGCGCCGGTCCGGTGCGCCGTGGCCCGGCCAGGCGTTCGAGGTTTCGATGAAGGCGGATGGATTCCCGATAGACCTGCTCGACGGAGGGATGGGACGCGGCGAGCAGGGGCGAGACGTGGACGTTCTCCTCCGCCGAGAACTCCTTGACGAAGAGGCTCCCGTGGCGGGCGTAGACGTTCCAGTCGATGTAGCGGACCTCGTCGCCGGGGACGTAGCGGCGGTAGTCCGCGAACTCCACGGAGGCCCCCTTGCGCGGCGCGCGGCGCTCCGCGCGCTCGTCGCCGGAGACCACCCGCCGGGCCATGAGGTCCAGCGCCTCGAGGGTCCTGAGGAAGCGCTCGTCGAACGGCATGGCGGAATGATAGCACCCCGCAGGGGGCCGCACAATCCGCCCGTCCCAGGATATAATGGGATCGGAGGGGGCGCGGCCCCCGGAGAGGCGATGATCGAGATCCCCGGCTGGATCCAGGCGTTCGTGATCGGCGGGATCGGCCTGCTGGCCGTCGTCGTCCCGATCCGCGTCCTCTGGGGGATGACGCGGGGGGCGCGCGAGCGCGCGCGGAAGCTCAAGGAGCTGGCCGAGCGGCTGAAGGGGCGCTTCGAGGCCGTGCGCGTGGAGCGCGGGAGGATCCGCGTGACGCACGAGGGGCGCCCGGCCGTGATCGCCCAGCCGCGGCCCGGCGAGCTCGCGATCCGCGTCGAGCCGGACGCGCCCCCGCGGGCCCACGCGATCATCCGGACGCGGGGGAAGGCGTGCCTCCCCTTCGCCCTGATGGGGGAGTCGCTCCGCCTGCTCCGCCGCGTCCGCACGCTGGATCCCCTGATCGACGAGCCGCTGGCGGTCTACGCCTCGCCCGTCTTCGGGGCCTACCTCCGGGAGCTGGCGCTCGACGGCATCGCCGCGCGGGACAAGCCCGCGGGCCTCGTGGAGAGCCTGGTCGTCCTCCGGCGCGCGCCCGGGACGGAGGCGTTCGAGCTGAGGATGTCCCCCTCGGGGGGCTTCCGGCTCCGGTTCCGCCTGCGCTCCGACGACCTCCTCTACCGGCCCGAAGAGATGGAGGCCGCGGTGCACCACGCGTTCCGGCTGTACGACCTGATGGCGATGGCCTGATCCCACCGGATTCCCGCCCGCCCGGCGAACTCCGGGTTATAATTCCAATGTGAAGGCACGCGGCCCGCCGGACGTCCTCCCGCCATGACCAGCCCCAAGGAGGACGCACCATGAAGAAGCCTTCGATCCTGGTTGTGGATGACGAGCCCCCGGTCCGCGACATCCTGGCCTACTTCCTCCAGGAGGCGGGCTACGACGTCCTGGCCACCGGAGATCCGGACGAGGCGCTCGGCCTCGCCCGCGACGGGCGGCCGGACCTCGCGATCCTGGACATCCTCATGCCCCGCATGGACGGCTTCGACCTCTGCCAGATGATCCGCGGCCATCCCGAGAGCGCCGACCTCCCCGTGATCTTCCTGACGGCCCTGGGAGACGAGATCAACCGCGAGCGGGGCCGCGTCTGCGGCGCGATGCTCTACCTGGAGAAGCCCTTCAGGAAGGAGGCCGTGCTCGAGGCCGTGCGCGATGCGCTGGCCTCGCGGCACCGCGCCCCCCGGCACGCGCACCGAGGATGGGGCCGCGCGGCGCACCTGGAGGACCTTCGTCCGAGCCCCCGGCCCGCCGCGGAATAGGCCGGGGGATTCAGGGCGCGCCTCCGGGGGCCGCCCGGAGGACCCGATCCTCCGTGACGATCAGGCCGACGGGCTCGTCGAAGGGCTCCGCCGGGACCCGGTCGACGATCTGGATCTCGAACGCGAGGGAGACCACGGGGCAATCGGGCCTCAGCCTCCTGAGGTACCGGTCGAAGAATCCGCCGCCGTAGCCGACCCGGAAGCCCCTGGGGTCGAACGCCGCCCCGGGGGCGATCAGCAGGTCGATGTCCCCGGGAGGGACGCGCTCCAGCGCGGGCCTGGGCTCCCTGAGGCCGAACGCGCCGTCCTCGAGGTCCAGGGAAGGATCCGTAATCCGGTGGAACTCCATCTCCCCCTTGCCCGTGACCCGCGGCACGGCCGCGCGCCGGCCCCTTTTCAGCAGGTCCTCCACGACGGGGCGGGTATCCACCTCGGAGCGGCAGGACACGAACACCGCTACGGTGCGGGCCGCCTCGTAGGCGGCCAGGGCGCGGAGCCTCTCGAAGATTTTTGCGCTCCTGGCCTGGCGCTCGGTGAGCGGCAGGCGGTCCCTCCTCTCCAGCGCCTCCGTCCGGAACTTCTTCTTCTCCGCGCGGACGTCGCGCGATCCGGGATCCGCCATGCCCCCCACTGTAGGAATATCCCGCCCCGTCCTCAAGCCCGGCGGCCGCGCCGTGGGGGGAGGGGGGTGCGATGAACCTGGGCCGATCGATCCCCGAGGGCCGATGGAACGTGGCCGCGGCGCCGGGCAGGGGCGGATGAATCCCGCCCCGGGAGGCCGGGGGCCCGATTGATTTTCCGCCGTGCGGGCAGGAATTGAGATCGACGGATTATACTCATTGCCAGAGGGAGGCGTCACGACCCCTGCGATAGGGGGGATTCAGTTTTGGCACGGGGCGGCGCCTGGCCCCTGAGGGCGCCATCGGGGAGGTCAGTCCTTCCCGCTCTTGTAGCCCGGGAGCAGTCCCGGCGGAGTCGTCTGCACCCACCAGCTTTTTTCCCACTTCCTGCCCCCATCCCGCTCGAACGCGACGTGGAGGCGGAAGGTCGCGGCGGGCTTCAGCCGGTGGTTGGGGATCACGTGGATCGTGTGGGCGCTCCCGTTGCGCATGTGGGTCGCCTGGCCGTTGTCCACGCCCGGCCGGTAGCCGGGATCGTGCTTGCGGCACTCGCAGCTGGGGCAGAAATACCACACCACGACCTCCTGCTCGTCCCGGGCCGGGCCGTTCCTCATCGACTCCGGGCCGCCGGGGACCTCCCACATCCGGCAGGAGAGCCTGTCGACGCGGGGGTCCTTCTGCTCGAACGTCAGCGTGACGGCGGGGCCGGAATCCTTGCTGCTGTCGCTGCCCCGCGCCCCCATGCGGATC
>CAYNDR010000538.1:0-3400 GCA_964395295.1 uncultured Planctomycetales bacterium | reverse complement strand
GGCAGGACCCGAACGATGCTGACCTCTGACCCGCCGGAGCACACCCGCCTGCGCAGGCTGGTGAGCAAGGCGTTCACGCCGCGAATGGTGGAAGGGCTGCGGCCGCGCATCCAGGAGATCGTGGACGAACTCCTGGACGAGGCGGCGGACGTAGTCGAGAGATCCCGGGATTTCTGCGTAGGCGAGGCCGAAGACCTCGGCAAACTCGTGTGCATGGGCGCGGGCCGCCGCCATGTTGCCGACGCGGTGGTAGTCGGAGGCGAAGAGGGTATCGTAGGAAGACCACAGGATCGGCAGATGGAGAGTCGCCCCCGGGATGACCTGGGGCGCATTGAAGGTCCCGTCCCCGTTGCCGGTGAGGATCACGGGATTGAGGCCCAGGTTGGCCTGGCGAGGGATGAGGATGTCGACCTTTCCGTCGTTGGTGAAGTCCCCGACACCGAAGATTTTGGGCTCGAATGAGCCCGACCCCACCTTGTATTGGGACGTGACGGGAGCCGTGTCGAACGTCCCATCCCCCAGGCCCCGGAAGACCTTGACGATGGTGCTGTCCACGAATTCATTGATCCCCGAGAAGACGACGAGATCGGCGCGCCCGTCGCCGTCGGTGTCGGCGAGCTGAAGGTGCAGGCTCGCTTTGAGCCCGACGAGGGAGTAGGAGGGTCCGTCGATCGCGAATTCCTGCCTGAGCCGGAACGTGCCGTCGCCTCGCCCGAGATAGACCGTGGCGACGTTCGTTTTCCCGTAGATGCCGGTTTGCGGATCGTGGGAAGCGACTTCGTTGGCGCGCGTGACGAGGTCCGCCGTCCCATCGCCATCGAGGTCCCAGGCGCGCATCAGGAGTTCCGCGGCGGGCAGGCGCGGGGACCAGATGGCGGGGCGCTCCATGACGAGGGCGTTCGAGCCCGACGTGGACATGAGATAGAAGGCGTATCCCAACAGGCGAATCACATCCGGCTCGGCCTCCCTCAGGACGTCGTAGAATCCGTCGCCGTTGAAGTCGGCCAGGGCGACCGCCTGGATCCACCGCAAACCGGCGATCAGTTGGTTCGAGGCGTCGGCCACGACGGGGGCGGCGAAAGAACCCTTCCGGTCGGAAATCCCGTAGACTCCCGTGGGATGGGTGGTCGAGGTGGGATATCCAAACATGATGTCATGGTGCGAGATGAAGGCGGGCTCTTCCACCCGCGGGACCGCGGGTTTGGCCCCGCTTTCCCGGGCATCGAAGTAGATCCTGAATCGACGGGGCGTCCCCGGCGACAGGGAACCGGGGATGAGCCACTCGACGGTGCCCTCGGCGGACGTGGCGGCGTTGTAGCGTGAGCCCGGGATGAGATAGCTCCGGCGCTCCACGAAGGAATCGCCCGCGACCTCGAACACCCTGATCGAGGATTCGTCCAACGCCCCGGCGAGTCCGCCGGCCCTCAGGAGTTTCGTGAAATCGGCGGGCGCCGCCGCGATGGCCGTTCCCCGCGCCGGCCTGGCGGGGTCCACCCCGGCTTCGACGTAAAGCTTCCATCCCTCCATTCCTGGCGGGACGGGACCCATTTCAGGCAGGGACGCGATCGGCAGGGAGGACACCTTCCTGCCCGCCTCGTCCTCGACCGTGATTTCCATGCGCCCGTCCCGCAGGATTCCCCATCCGGGGTTGGCGGAGACGTTTTCGAGGGAAGCGGCAATCCGGACCTCCCGGTTCCCCAGGAAACTGGTCCCGCCCAGCGTGACCGATCCATTGACCTTCAAGGAGGAAAGGACGGAGAAGGACTTCGAGCATGTGTTGTTGTCTTCGTCGGCCTCGGGAATTCCGTTGAGGGGGTCCACGACGACCGTCAGGAGCCGTTCGCCGGGGACCCGAGGCGTCCAGGTGAAGGAAACGTCCGCCTCCCCTTCCCGCGGCAGGCCGGCGATCGTCTGGTCGGCGGAGATGGGGGCGCCCCCGGAAAGAGGGCCCCCCCCGTAGATCCGGACTCCCACGTTCTGGGCGTCCGCGAGGGAGAGGTTGTGGACGCGCACGCGGACGGCGGCGGGGACGCCGGTGAAAATCCCGGGGCCGTCGATCGACAGGGAGGCGGGGAAGAGGTCCGCCTGGGTCTTGAAGCAATAGCCGGCGGGGTAGGCGTACCAAGAGACCACTCCGGACAAGGGGTAGGTCAATACGGGACGCGAGGTTTCGACGGCGTACTCCAGCGTGGGCGCCGGGATGTTGTCGAATACCGAGAAGAGGACGTCGTAGCTGAACTTCACGTCGTCCCTGAAATACTCGAACTGGTTGGCCAGGACGGAGGGCTGGGAGTTGATCCGGATCTCGGTCCCCTCGAAGGGCGAGATGAAACCCACGTAGCTCGACTGGTTGGTGGCGCTTGTCAGTCCGTGCATTCGGAAACGCCTGGACGCCGACGCGGTGGGAAGGACCTGAGTCAACGCCTGGGTTACGTAGGACTCGGTCACGCTTTGGAGGACGGCAACGGGCTTCGAAGAAAGGACTTCCGTGAACCGGTCGGTGAAGAAGACCTTCGACTGGCCCGCGGAAAGCGCCGCCGAATCCGCCGGATAGCCCGCCGCCCGCATGGAAACCTGGGTCTGGTCCTCGTGGGCCACGACCCGGAAATGCTGGTTCATGCCGGTACTCGTCTGCATGGTGACGAGATGGCGCGTCCCGAGGAAACGCGAGGGGAGCACCTGTTCGATGAGGTCGGTGGGGGGAGCGGAGAGCGCCCATCCCGGCGAGCCCTGAGTGGAATAGACGCAGGCCACTGGATGGGTGCTCGTCAGGCGCGATCCGGAGAGGTGCGCGAAGGCGGCAAACCGGAAGGCCTCTCCCGCGTTGAGCGAGAAATTGATCGTCTGCGGATTGCCGGTGCCAAGGACCTGCAAGGTGAGGCTCGTCCCGTTCTGAGTCCCAAGGACGGTGATGGAGCTGTTGCCGCTGGTGGTGAAGACGACGCCATCGCCGAATCCGGCGACGCGGTAGTCCGTCCACAGGCTCGAAGCGGGCAGCACCAGGGTGGCGTCCTTGATGATGGAAGGCTGTCCTCCGCTGATGCTTCCCCTGGCCAGGATTACGCGGATGGGCTCGGTGGAGACGATGCGAAGCCCCTTGTTGGGAACGACCACCTGCTGGGGCGCGACTTGGACGGCGATGGGGAGCACCACCTTGGCGGCGTTCCCGGGGCCCACCGTCCCGCTCGCGCTGTAGGCGCCCGAGATCGTGTACGGAGTCTCCTTGTCCGCAAGCAGGTAAAGGACGGGCGTACCTCCGCCCGGGGGCACGACCACCCAGAAGTCCCGGCCTGTCTCCTCGAAGACCGCCGGGCTGGAATAGGGGGTCGTGGACACGGAAAGGGACGGGCCGGGGGCCAGGTTGTTGCCCTCCTCGGACTCGGCGACGCGGTTCGTGGCG
>CAYNDR010000537.1:0-3426 GCA_964395295.1 uncultured Planctomycetales bacterium | reverse complement strand
CGCCGCCGTCGAGGGGGGAGAGGACCTCGAAGGGGCGGGTGGCGGTGAAGAGGAGCCTGCCGGCGGCGTCGAGGACGCTCATGCGTACGCGGTAGGAGCCGGGGAGGAGGGCGTCGGTGTTGAAGGCGAAGTCGCGGCTGAAGGGACCGGCGGGGCGGGGATGGTCGGCGACCGAGGCGGCGACCTGGGCGGCCTTGAGGCCGGCCATATGCAGGACCGTGCCGATGTCGGGATTGACCTGCTTGAAGGAGGTGAATCCACCCTGGCCATTGCCGAAGACAACGCGCACGTATTTATTGGCGTCGAGCATCGCGATGTCGAGGTTCCCGTCGCGGTCGAAGTCGAACGCGTACGCGGTGTCGTACAAGCCGCTCAACGTGCCGAACTTCGACGGGACGGAGACGATCTGCTGGGGGGTGTTGAACGTGCCGTCGCCGTTCCCGGTGGAAATGAACGCCCTGACCTGCGGAGGGAAGACGAGATCCACCTTGCCGTCTCCGGTGAAGTCCCCGGCGGCGAATTTCAGGCTCTCGAACTGGGGCGGGTCGGCGAGCCGCGGGAAGACGGACTCGACGGGCGCCGTCGAGAAGGTGCCGTCTCCATTTCCCCGGAAGACGCGGACGATGATGCGGCGGTCGTAGCTCTCGGTGGGAGGCGCGTTGTTCGTGCAGGTCAGGATGAGGTCCGTCTTGCCGTCGCCATCGGCGTCGGCCAGGTCGAGTTCGCGGCGGTCGTTCCAGCCATCTTCGATGGCGGTCATCGGGCCGAGGCCCGGGAACCGCTGGCGGAGGGTGAAGGTCCCGTCTCCCCGCCCGAGGTACACGGAGACGGGGTGGGTTTCCTCGAACTGGGAATCGAGGTTGCGGTAGTCGTCGACCAGGTCCCGCACCACAAGGTCGGGCGCACCGTCGCCGTCCAGGTCCGCCGTGCGCATCATGAGGTCGCTGGAAGGGGTTACGCCGGTCCATATGGCGGGGCTCTCGCGGACGAGGGAGTTCGATCCCTCGCTGGACATCATGAAGAAGAGGCGGCCGAGGGTGGGAGGACCCGAGGACACGCAGTTGCGGATGACGTCGTAGAAGCCATCGCCCGTGAAATCGGCGAGGCTTGACTGGCGGATCTGGCGGAACAGGGAATAGAACTGGTTGGAGGCGTCGGTCGCGATGCGGGACGAAAAGGCGCCCTTGCGGTCCGAGAGGACGTACGCCGAGTCGGGGGTGGGATCGCTGGGCCAGTCGAAGGCGCCCCAGTCGCCGGCGCAGACGGGTTCGTCGAGGCGCGGCACGGCGGGCTTGGGGCCGCGTTCGGCCGCGTCGAAGTAGATCCGGAAGAGGCGGGGGGAACCGGGCGCGAGGGTGCCGGGGACGGACCACTCGACCGTCCCGGAGGCGCCGTTGGCCGCGTTATAGGAAGGCCCGGGGATGAGCCAGGCCTGTCGTTCCTTGAAGGATCCGCCCGAGACCTCGACCACGCGGAGAGAGTTCTCGTCGTAGGCGCCCGAGGCCCCGCCTTCCCTGAGGAGCCGCGTGAAGTCCACCTGGGCGGAGGCGATGGAAGGCCCCTGGAGGGGGCGCGCCGGGGCGAGGGAGGCTTCCGCGTAGAAGCGCCATCCCTCCAGGCCGGGAGGGACGGGGCCGAGGTCGGGCAGGGAGACGACGGGGAGGGCGGAGACCGTCCGGCCGGCCTGGTCCTCGACGGTCACGCTGAGGCGGCCTTCGCGGAGCAGGCCGAGTTCCGCGCCCGAGGACAGGTTCTCGAGGGACGCGGAGGCGACGGCCTGCTGGTTGCTCATGAACTCCGTCCTGTTCAGGCCGATCGTCCCCCGGACGTCCACGGCGGAGCGGACCAAGACCTCCTTGACCCCGACGTTGTTCTCCTCGTCGGCCTCAAGGATGGCGTTGAGCGGGTCCACCACGACCGTGAGGGCGCGGGCGCCGGGAATCCCGGGGGTCCAGGACACGGAGACTTCCGCCTCGCCCTCGGGGGGCAGGGAAACGACCGCATCCGCGCCGATGGGCGCGGCGCCGGCGGCGGGATCCCCGTCGAAGATCCTGACGGCGGCCTCCGCGGCCTCCGTCATCGAGAGGTTGTGGACGCGCGCCTTGACCACGACGGGGACGCCGGAGAACAACTCAGGGGCGGCCAGGGTGACGGGGCCGGCGCACAGATCGGGCATCGATTCCCTGAAGCGATAGCCGGCCGGGAAGGCATGGATGCTGAGGTCCGAGAAATAGTGCGGGCGGACCGAGTAGGCCAGGAACGGCCTGGAGCCCCGGATCACGTGCTCGACCACAGCCGAGCCCGGGATCTCGTCGGGCGAGTAGAGGACATCGTAGCTGAACTCGGCGTTCCCGCGGATGGACTCGAACTGGTTGCCCAGGACGGACCGCTGGCCGTTCCTGAGGATCTCGGGGCGCTCGAAGGGGGAGACGTAGGCCGCGTAGGCGCCCTTCCCGAAGAGATAGTGGATCCGGTACTCGTCCTTGGCGGCGGCGTCGGGGAGGAGCTGGGTCATCCCCTTCACCAGGATCCCATCCATAAGGTATTGCATGACCAGGATGGGCTTCGTGCCCTCGATCGCGACCGCGCTTTCGTTGAGGACGACCGCGGATCCGCCGGCCGAGAGGGCGAGGCTTTGAGGCTCTTCTCCGTTGACCCGCACGGCGACCTGGGTCCCGTCCTCGTGCGCCACGATCCGCAGATGCGGGTGGCGTCCGAACCCGAGCTGGGCGGGAGCCTGGAACTTCCGGCCGAAGAAGCGCGAGGGGAGCATCTGCTCAAGGAGCAGATAGGTGAAGAACGTGAAAGGCACGGAGACGAAGTTGTGGGAATTGAGGGTGTAGGAGACGCAGACCACGGGCTTGCCGCCCGCGCTGGTCACCCTCGATCCCGTGAGGTCCCAGGAGCCCTGGAACCGCCAGGCCTGCCCGGCATTCAGCGTGATGTTGAAGGCCTGTGGGACGGCGCCGGCGACCGCGATCGTGACGGCCGTCTGGTCCTCCGTTCCCAGGACAAGGATGTTGTTGTTGCCGGGCATGAGGACGTCACGGCCCCCGAACCCCGCGACGCGGTAGTCGGTCCCGAGGCTCGGTGCGGGAAGGACGAGCGCGGCCTCTTCCACCTTGGTCACTTGGCCCGAGGAGAAGACCGCGGGCGCAAGGATGGCGCGGACGGGCTGGGTGGACGTGATGCGGATCCCCTTTCCGGGGACGACGGTCTGGAGCGGGGTGACCGCCAGGGAAGCCGGGAGAGCGAGGACGGCGGGGGAGCCGGGGCCGACGTCGCCTTCGGCCGTGAAGGCCCCCGTGACATTGTAGTGAGCGGATTGGTCGGCCGTGAGGACGAGCGCGGCGGCGCGGCCCGTCTCGGGCACGACCACCCAGAAGTCCCGGCCGGTCTCCTCGAAGACTGCCGGGCTGGAATAGG
>CAYNDR010000536.1:0-3441 GCA_964395295.1 uncultured Planctomycetales bacterium | reverse complement strand
CCGTCCTCGAGGACACGCTCCACCTCCAGGGCCGGATGCCGAGCCTGCGCTGTTCCGCCTGCGGCTCCGCCTGCTCGATCGCCGACTTCGACTCCCGCAAGAAGTACCTCTGCCGCAAGTGCACCGGGCCGCTGGAGCCCGCCGCCTCCGGCCGCGACCTGGAGCCCGCCGCCCCCACGCCCCTGCCCGCCGCCGAGCCGCGGCCGGCCCCGTCCGCCCCCGAGGAGGACGTCCTCCGCGCCTCCGCGGACCCGAAGAACCAGCTCGGGAAGTACGTCCTGGTCCGCGAGCTCGGCCGCGGCGGCATGGGCGCGGTCTACAAGGCCTGGGACGCCAGCCTCAAGCGCTGGGTCGCGATCAAGGTCCTCACGGCCAACCTGGGCGGGGGAGAGGAACTGCTCCGCTTCCAGCGCGAGGCCCAGACCGCCGCCGCCCTCCAGCACCCCAACATCGTGCCCATCTACGACGTGGCCCAGGAGGGCGGCCGGCACTTCATCACCATGAGGTACCTGGAGGGGCGGACGCTCGCCGGCCAGGCGCTCCCCCCGCGCCGCGCCTGCGAGATCCTGATCGAGATCGCCCGCGCCGTGGACTACGCCCACGCCAACCGCGTGGTCCACCGCGACCTCAAGCCCCAGAACATCATGATCGACGCCGCCGGGAGGCCCTGGGTCATGGACTTCGGCCTGGCCAAGCACGCGGGCGGCATGAACCTGACGAGCCCCGGCACCGTGGTGGGGACGCCGAGCTACATGCCCCCCGAGCAGGCGGCCGGGAACGTCGCGCAGAGCGATCCCCGCAGCGACGTCTACTCCATGGGGGCGATCCTCTACGAGATCCTCACCGGCCAGCCCCCCTTCAAGGGCGCCACCCCCGTGGAGACCATCAAGATGGTCGTGAGCCGGCCCCTGACGCCGCCGTCCAGGATCAACCCCGACATCCCGCGCGGGCTGGAGGCCGTCGTCCTCAAGGCGATGGAGAAGGAGAAGAGCCGCCGGCCCCCGACCGCGAGCGCCTTCGCCCGGGACCTCGAACGCTTCCTCAGCGGCCAGAAGGCCACCGTCCGCCGGCCCTCGCCCGTCCGGGACCTCCGGCGCCGGGTGCGGAGCAATCCCGTGGTCTTCATCCTGGTGGCCTTCGGGATCCTGGCGATCCTCGCGGCCCTCCTCATCCTCCTGTCCTAGGCGGCGGTGCCTTATCGAAGGAGCCCCCATGGTCGAGCCCTTCCGCAACGAGCCGGTCACGGACTTCTCCCGCGACGAGGCCGCGCGCCTCGCCCAGCGGGCCGCGCTCGACGCCTTCCTGCCTCCCCGATGCCCCGTGGTGATCGGCGGCCATCGTCCGCGGACGCGCGAGCACATCGCCGCCTGCAACCCGTGCGACCTCTCCGCGGAGGTCGGGATCGCCGGGAAGGCGGACGCCGCGCTGGCGGGGCGCGCGGTCCGGAAGGCCCACGAGACGTTCGCCTCCTGGTCGCGCACGCCGCCGGAGGCGCGCGCCGAGATCCTCTTCCGCGCCGCCCGGCTCATGCGCCGGCGCCGGTGGGAACTCAACGCCGCCATGACCCCCGAGGTCGCCAAGACGTGGGCCGAGGCCGACGCCGACACCGCCGAGGCGATCGACTTCTACGCCCGAGAGATGCTCCGCATCGCCGGCGAGAATCCCGTCACCCCCGTGCCGGGCGAGCGGAACCGGCTGGTCTGCCTCCCGCTCGGCGCGGGCGTGGTGATCTCCCCCTGGAACTTCCCCTGCGCGATCCTGACGGGGATGACGGCCGCGGCGCTCGTGACGGGCAACACCGTCGTCCTGAAGCCATCCTCCGCCTCGCCCGTCACCGCCTTCAAGGCCTTCGAAATCCTGACGGAGGCCGGCGTCCCCGACGGCGCCCTCAACTACCTCCCCGCCGGCGGCGGCGAGGTGGGCGACCTCCTGGTGGACCACCCGCTCACCCGCTTCATCGCCTTCACCGGCTCGAAGGACGTGGGGCTCCGGATCTTCGAGCGCGCCGCCCGCGTCCATCCCCGCCAGCGCTGGCTCAAGCGCACCATCGTCGAGATGGGCGGGAAGGACGCGATCCTCGTGGACGAGGACGCGGACCTCGAGGCGGCCGCCGACGGGATCGTCCAGTCCGCCTTCGGGTTCCAGGGACAGAAGTGTTCGGCCTGCTCGCGGGCCATCGTCGTGGACAAGGCGCACGACCGGGTCCTGGACCTCGTCCGCCGCAAGACCGAGGCGCTCCGGATCGGGGACGCGTGCGATCCCGAGTCGCAGGTGTCCGCCGTGGCGAACGCGCGCCAGCTCGAAACCGTCATGGACTACATCCGCCTCGGAAAGCGGTGCGGCACGCTCGTCTCGGGGGGCCTGCGCCTGCCCCGGGACGGCTATTTCGTCCAGCCCACGATCTTCGCCGGCGTGGACCCGAAGTCGCGGCTCGGGCAGGAGGAGATCTTCGGGCCGGTGCTCTCCTTCATGCGCGCCCGGCACTTCGAGCACGCCCTCCGCATCGCCAACGACACGCCGTACGGCCTCACCGGATCCTACTACGGCCGGAAGAACTGGGAGCGCGCGGAGGCGGAGTTCCACGTGGGCAACCTCTACCACAACCGCAAGTGCACCGGCGCGCTGGTGGGGGGCCACCCCTTCGGCGGCTTCGACATGAGCGGGACGGACTCCAAGGCCGGCGGCCGCGACTACCTCTCCCTCTTCCTGCAGGCCAAGCTCATCAGCGAACGCCTCGGCTGAAAGGCCCGTGGAACCCGCCGGCCCCGGCATGTATAATCCCCCGACCATGCCGAAGCCGGGGCTGAAAACGAGAACCGCCGCCGCCCCCCTCCCGTCCCCGGGCGACGCCGTCTCGCGCTTTCCCGCCATGGCCCGCCGGCCTTTCCCGTTCCTCCTGGAGAGCGCCGGCGCCGGCCGCCACAGCTTCGTGGGATCGGACCCCTATGCCGTGCTCGTGGCCCGCGGCGACCGGCTCTCCCTCTGGCGCGAGGGGCGCGAGAAGACCTCGCGCGGCAATCCCTTCGACGCCCTGGAGGAACTGCTGGGCGAGTCGAAGGCCGGGAACGACCGGGCCCTGCCCTTCCCCGGCGGCGCGGTGGGCGCGCTCGGCTACGACCTCGGCCAGCATCTCGAGAGACTCCCCCACCGGGCGGAGGACGACCTGGAGTTCCCCGACCTCGTCGCGGGCTTCTACGACCGGCTGGTGAGCGTTGACGCCCGGGCGGGGGAGGCCGAGGAAGTGAAGCTGGCCGGACGCCGGCCCCGGCGCGCGATCGACCCCGGAACGTACGGCGAGGCCTTCGGGTGCGGGCCCGACGCGCCCCGCCGCGGCGCCAACTTCACCCGCGATCGCTACCTGCGCGCGATCGCCCGCGCCAAGGAGTACATCGCGGCCGGGGACATCTACCAGGTCAACCTCTCCCAGCGCTTCCACGCGCG
>CAYNDR010000535.1:2740-3446 GCA_964395295.1 uncultured Planctomycetales bacterium | reverse complement strand
CCATGGTCTTCTTCGGCGGCCGGTCCGACATGGCGCTCCTGGAGGGCTGCCTGACCGACTACGACCTGGCGGCGGCGCTCGACCCGGCGAACTACAACGCCCACCTCGTGCGCCTCCAGGGCCATTACCACATGCACTTCATGCAGGTCCCCAAGCCCTCGCGGGACTACCTCCGCATCGCGGAGGAGGAGGCGGAGAAGATCGGCCATCTGCGCCCGCGGGACCCCTACGTGCACTACTGGCGATGCCGGGTCTTCGAGGCGCGGGGGAAGCGCCGGGAGGCGCTGGAGGCGATCGGGGAGGCCCTCCGCCTGGCGCCGGACCACCCGGACTACCTGAAGGTCCGTCGGGCGCTGGAGGGGCGCCAGGGCGCCCCTTGATTCAGTTGTTATGGTAACGTCTGTAATCACGGAAACAAAGGGATCCTCCCCCCGCCGGATTTTTTTTGACAGGGCCGCCCGTTTCTGCTACTGAAGCGCAGTCGAAAAGGCACCTCCTGGGGATGATTCGGACGGTCTTTTGAGGGCTCCAGCACATGCTTCACCTAAGGCGGCGCGCCCGGGGATGGAAGTCCGGCCGGACGGTCTACCTGGCGCTGATGCTGGTCTTCTTCGGGGGCCTGTACTGCGCCCTGCCGGCGCTCTCCAGCGCGTTCCCGGGGCTCGTCCCGGCGGCGGGCCAGGAGGCCAAGGGCAAGGCGGAGGAG
>CAYNDR010000535.1:0-2730 GCA_964395295.1 uncultured Planctomycetales bacterium | reverse complement strand
GCGGGGGCATGATCACCAGCACGTTGCCCAGGGGGCGGAGGAGCACGCCTTCGCCTGGTTCAGCCCGTTCACGAGCGGGAAGTTCAGCGGGGGCGAGCAGGTCTGCCTCGTGGTGGTCCTCGCCATCGCCCTGATGGGGCTGGGCTACGCCTGGATGCTCGTGGGGCAGGTCCTGCGGGCCGACACCGGCACGAAGAAGATGCAGGACATCGCGGGCGCGGTGCGCGAGGGGGCCCTGGCCTACCTCCGGGCCCAGTTCCGCAAGATCGGCCCGCTGATCATCGTGATCACGGTCATCCTGTTCTTCACGGTGCGGGGGAAGGTCGAGTTCGCCTTCGGCCGCTCCGGGGCGTTCCTGATGGGGTCGATCTTCAGCTGGCTGGTGGGCTTCGTGGGGATGCGGCTGGCCACGCTGGGGAACCTGCGCGTGGCCGCCGCCGCCAAGAGGAGCTACGGCGAGGCCCTCCAGCTCGGGTACCGCACGGGGACGGTCACCGGGATGCTGACGGACGGCCTGGGGCTCCTCGGCGGCACAATGATCTTCCTGGTCTACGGCGAGCAGGCCTACGAGGCCCTGCTCGGCTTCGGCTTCGGCGGGACGCTCCTGGCCCTCTTCATGCGGGTGGGCGGCGGCATCTACACGAAGGCGGCCGACGTGGGCGCCGACCTCGTGGGCAAGATCGAGAAGGACATCCCGGAGGACGACCCCCGCAACGCGGCGACGATCGCCGACAACGTGGGCGACAACGTGGGCGACTGCGCCGGGATGGCGGCCGACATCTTCGAGAGCTACGAGGTCACGATCGTGGCCGCGATGATCCTGGGGATGGCCTCCTTCGGCCACAAGGGCGTGATCTTCCCCCTGCTGGTGCGCGCGATCGGCGTCTTCGGGTCGATCATCAGCACCTACACGGTGCGCGCGGGCGCCAACGACACCTCCGACACGGCCCTCAAGAGCGTCCACCGCGGCTTCTGGATCGGGTCGATGATCTCCGTGGCGGGCTTCTTCCTTCTGGGCTTCTTCTACCTCAACTTCGACGCCGCGTACCTGAAGGCCTACCCGAGCGCCGCGGCCGGGTTCCCGGCGGGCGGGCCCGACGCCCTTCCGTTCTGGGCGAACTTCGGGATCGCGGGCCTGGACATGCGCCCGGCGCTCACCTGCTTCATCGGGATCTTCCTCGCCATCGCCCTCAACAAGGTGACGAGCTACTACACCCACACCTCCCACGGGCCGGTGAAGTCCCTGGCCCGGGCGTGCCAGACGGGACACGCCACGAACATCATCCAGGGCTTCGCGGTGGGGTACGAGAGCACCGTGGTGGCCATCCTCGTGATCGCCGGGGCCATCCTCCTCTCCGTCCTGTGCTACGCCGGCACGCCCCCCATCTTCATCGCCTACGGCGTGGCCATGGCGGGCATCGGCATGCTGACGCTCACCGGCAACACGATCTCGATGGACGTCTTCGGGCCGGTGGCGGACAACGCCAACGGCATCGGCGAGATGGGCTACGAGAAGGAGGAGATGGAGAAGGCCGAGCCGGGGAGCTACAAGCGCGCCCGGCAGGTCCTGGCCGACCTCGACGCGGTGGGCAACACCACGAAGGCCGAGACCAAGGGGATCGCGATCGGCTCCGCCGTCATCGCGGCGGTCTCCCTCTTCGCCAGCTTCATCGCCGTCATCGCGGTGGGGAGCGAGGAGAAGATCCCGGAGATGACGCTCCAGCAGTTCAAGGACCATGCCGCCCTGATGTCGCCCGCCTACCCGATCGTCTTCGTCGGATTCCTGATCGGCGGCGCGGTGCCGTTCCTCTTCAGCTCCATGCTCATCCGCGCGGTGGGCCGCGCGGCCTTCATGATCGTCAAGGAGTGCCGCGTCCAGTTCCGCGACAAGGAGATCTGGGCCGGCACCAAGAAGCCCGACTACGGCCGCGTGGTGGACATCTGCACGACCACGGCCCAGAAGGAGCTGATCGGCCCGGCGCTCCTGGGGATCATCACGCCGCTGATGGTGGGCTTCCTGCTGGGGCCCTACGCGTTGGGCGGCTTCCTGGCGGGCATGATCCTGGTGGGCCAGCTCCTGGCCGTCTTCATGGCCAACGCGGGCGGCGCCTGGGACAACGCCAAGAAGATGATCGAGGACGGCATCTACGGCGGGAAGGGCTCGGAGGCCCACAAGGCGAGCGTCACGGGCGACACCGTGGGCGACCCCCTGAAGGACACCGCGGGGCCGGCCGTCAACCCGCTGGTCAAGGTCATGAACATGGTGAGCCTCCTGGGGCTGGGCCTCATCCTCAGCTACAACGTCGTGGGCATCGGCAACAAGGGCGGCGGGATCGCCGTCGGGATCATCGGCATCCTGGCCGCCGTGGCCATCGTGGCCTGGGCGGTCTGGCAGAGCAAGCGCGAGACGGCCGACATGCAGCAGATGGACGAGGCGGCGGCCCAGAAGTAGCCGGCCGGCAAGCCGATCACGGCGCGGCCGTCCGCGGGGGCGGCCGCGCCTTTTCTTTGGCCGGGAACCCGGGCGGGGCCCCCGGCGTATGAAATTGATGGCGGACGGGGGGGGGTCGCTATAATGCCGCCCCTGGTACTGGAATAATTGTATGGGAGGACGCATGCGCAGATTGGCCGTGTTCGCGGTCGTGGCGGTGATGGCGACGGGCGTGGCCGGCGCGGCCAGCCCGCAGGACGCGAAGATCAAGACGCTCCTCATCACCGGGGACGACGTCA
>CAYNDR010000534.1:0-3472 GCA_964395295.1 uncultured Planctomycetales bacterium | reverse complement strand
GGGGATCCAGCGGGCGGCCGGCCCGAAGGCGGGCGCGCGCGTCTCGAGCCCCGCGACCGGCGCCGCGGCCGGCGCCGGGTCCATGGTGAGGACCCGGTCCGGCAGGACCGTCCCCTGCGCGACGGTCTCCCCGCGGAGCCGGATGACGTACCGGTTGGCCTCGAGCTTCATGTTGTCGCGGATGCGGACGGCAGGGACCACGAGCCCCAGGTCCACGGCCATCTGCCGCCGGAGTTTGGCCACGCGGTCCAGGAGCCCGCCGCCCTGCGCGGGATCCACCAGGCGCACGAGCCCCACGCCGATCTCGAGCTCCAGCGGGTCCACGCCCAGGAGCCCTTCCACCTTCTCGGGCTTGCGGGCCGCCGCCTCCTCCTTCGCCTTCCCCTCCGCCTCCGCCTTCTGGCGGTCCTTCGCCGCCGAGCCCAGCACCCAGGCCACCAGGCCCAGGACCCCCGCCACCAGCAGGAGCTGGGGCCCCGGCAGTCCGCTCTTCAGGAAGACCGCCGTCAGGAAGAGCGCGACCAGGAAGCCCGCCGCCACCTTGAGCGCGCCCCGGTGGCCGAAGACCTGCCCCAGGAACTCGCGGCCCAGGTTCGACTCCGCCGTGGCCCGCGTGACCATGAGGCCCGCCCCGAGCGAGATCAGCAGGGCCGGGATCTGCGAGACCAGGCCGTCCCCCACCGTCAGGATCGTGAAGGTGGACATCGCCTTCGAGGCGGG
The DNA here is from genome assembly GCA_964395295.1 of uncultured Planctomycetales bacterium. Classification (GTDB taxonomy): domain Bacteria; phylum Planctomycetota; class MHYJ01; order MHYJ01; family JACPRB01; genus CAYNDR01. Next base: position 2,752 of record CAYNDR010000534.1, on the reverse strand, counting down.
CATCCGGTACTTGAGCCAGCCGACGGCGAACCCCGCCAGGATGTTGACGATCGTGATGACGATCCCCGCGATCGCGTCGCCGCGGACGAACTTGGAGGCGCCGTCCATGGCCCCGTAGAAGTCCGCCTCCCGCGCGACCTGCTCGCGGCGCCTCCGGGCCTCCGCCTCCTTGATCAGGCCCGCGTTGAGGTCCGCGTCGATCGCCATCTGCTTGCCCGGCATGGCGTCCAGCGTGAACCTCGCGGCCACCTCGGAGACGCGCGTGGCGCCCTTCGTGATGACGATGAAGTTGACCAGGACGATGATGGCGAAGATGACGAAGCCGATCACCGGGTCCGCCCCCGCCACGAAGTTCCCGAAGGCCTCGACCACCTGGCCCGCGGCGCGCGTCCCGTCCTTCCCCGCGTTCCCCAGGATCTGCCGCGTGGTCGCCACGTTCAGCGCCAGGCGGTACGCCGTCGTCAGCAGGAGCGCCGACGGGAAGACCGAGAAGCGCACGGGCTCGCGGACGGCGACCACGCCCAGCAGGATGAGGACCGACAGCGCGATCGACGCCACCAGCAGGAGGTCCAGCAGGCGGGTCGGCAGGGGGACGAAGACCGTCAGGACGATGGCGATGAGCGCCACCACGAAGACGATGTCCTGGTTTTTCCCGAACCAGCCCGCCAGCCGACGCATGCCCGATCCCCTATCTCACGAGGCCAGCTTGTCCGAATCCACGACCACGTGGACGGTACTGCCCTGCCGGCTCAGCGCCCAGCAGCAGGTGCCGCCCGCCACGTCGAGCGGCCCCCCCATGGCGCGGAGCCGCTGGATCAGCTCCTGGACCGCCTTCGCCGGCCCCTCCAGGACCAGGTCCACCGTCTCCCCCGACTTCGCCGAGACCTTCACGCGCGCTTCCATGGAATCCCTCCTCGATCTCCCGATCACGCCGCCGCGGCGGCGCTCTTCAGCCGGTACGCGTAGGCCACCAGGTCCGCCACGTCCGCGTAGAGCCCCTCCGGGACCGCCCCTCCCACCTCGACCTGGCGGTACAGGGCCCGCGCCAGCTCCGGGCGCTCCACGACCGGCACGGCGTGCTCCGCCGCCAGCTCGCGGATCCGCCGCGCCAGGCGCTCCGCGCCCTTGGCCGCGACCACGGGCGCCCCGCCCTTGTCGCGGTCGTACTCCAGCGCCACGGCCAGGTGCGTCGGATTGACGACCACGACCGTGGCCCCGGGCACCCGCAGGAGCATGCGCTGAAGCGCCAGCTGGCGCTGGACCCCGCGGCGCCGCTCGCGGACCCGCGGATCGCCCTCGTACCGCTTGAGCTCCTCGCGGACCTCGGCCCGGCTCATCCGCAGGTCCCGCTCGTACTGCCACCGCTGGACCCCGTAGTCGAGGATCCCCAGGACGAGGAGCGCCAGGGCCGCGCGGAGGGACACCAGGAAGACCAGGCCCGCGCCGTACCTCGCCGTGTCCTCCAGCCCCAGGCCCGAGAGGCCCGCGAGCCTCAGGCGCTCCGACCAGATCGTCAGGAAGACCGCCGCCGCCACCACGCCCATCTTGAGGACGCCCCCGATGAGGCGCGCGAGCGCGCGGCCGGAGAGGAGGCGCCGGAACCCCTCCACCGGATCCAGGCGCTCCGCCTGCGGCGCCAGCGGCCGGCCCGTCCAGAGGAACCCCACCTGGAGGAGGCTGATCCCCGCCGCCGCGGCCGCCACGATCGCCGCGAAGGGCAGGAGCCCCAGGAACGCCGCCGACACCGCCCCGCCGAAGTGGAGGGCCAGGTTCTGCCGCTCCCCGTCGAACTCCGCCAGCCGCCCCAGGACGCCGGAGACGGCCGACAGGAGCCCGCTCACGTACGGGCGCCCCGTGAATTCGAGCGCCAGGACCGCCCCCAGCAGGACCACCGCCGAGGCGAGGTCCGCACTGCGCGCCACGTGGCCCCGCTCGCGCGCCTCCAGGCGGCGCCGCGGGGTCGCGGGCTCGGTCCTCTCTTCCAGCCGTTCCTCGGGCATCCCCTATCTCCGTTCCGCCGTTCCCGCCGGAAGGGCTTCCGCCCGGCCCAGGGGCCCGGCCCCCGGGCGGGCCGGCGCCGTGGCCTCCGCCTGCTCTCCGAGCACCGCCGGGCGCGGGGGCTCGGGCGCTTGCGCCAGGAGGGACAGGATCCCCATCGCCCCCGCGGCGACGGCCAAGGCCTGGATGCGGCGCTTCATGCTAGCCTCCCATCCCCCCGAGGAGCGCGCGGATCGCCCCCGCGTTTTCCGCGTGCATCCCCCGGAATCCCGCGACGAACAGGCCCACCCCCACGGCCAGGACCGCGAGCCCCACCGCGATCCGGACCGGGAATCCCAGGATGAAGACGTTCATCTCCGGCACCGCCCGCGCCATGAAGGCCATGGCCACGGTGATGAGGAACAGCGTGACCATCGCCGGCGCCGCGATCTGGACGGCCATGCGGAAGAGGTCCCCCATGAGGGCGTCCGAGAGCCGCATCGCCGCCCCCTCCGTCACGCGCGCGCCCAGGAGCGGCACGGCCGCGAAGCTGTCCCGCACGGCCGTCAGCAGGAAGTGGTGCCCGTCGATGAGGAGGTACACCACGACCGAGAGCATCAGCTTGAACTGCGCCACGATCGAGACCTGCTCGTTCGTGACCGGGTCGACGACGTTGGCCATCATGATCCCCAGCTCCTGGTCGATCAGCTGGCCGCCCAGCTGGACCGCCGCGAAGAGGAGCGAGGCCGCGACCACGATCAGGAGCCCCACGGCG
>CAYNDR010000533.1:0-3494 GCA_964395295.1 uncultured Planctomycetales bacterium | reverse complement strand
GCTTCAAGGGCGTCATGGAACGGCGCAAGCTGGAGCAGGAGGATCTCCTCCGCCGCGACCTCCGCGCGCTCGACGCCGCGGAGTGGGCTTCCGTCCAGGTGATCCCCTCGGAGAAAGGCGTGTCGATCAGGGCGGTCGTGGAGTTCCGCTAAAAGCCCGCCCGGCGGAGCCAGCTCTTCGTGATCCGCGAGGCCCGGCGGACGTACTTGGCGAGGATGTCCAGCTCGATGTTGATGCGCTGGCCCTTCCGGAGGCGTCCCAGGTTCGTGATCCGGAGGGTCGTGGGGATGAGCGCGATCGTGAAGGAATCCGGCTCCACGTCCACGACCGTGAGGCTGACCCCGTTGAGCCCCACCGATCCCTTGGTCACGAGCTGGGCTGCCAGGGGGGACTCCACCCGGAGGGTCGTGCCCGTCTGCCGCACCACCCCGGTGCCGTCCACGTGGCCCTGCACGATGTGGCCGCTGAGGCGGTCGCCCACCCGGAGGGCGCGCTCCAGGTTCACGCGGTCCCCGCGCCGGAGGTCCCCGAGGTTGGTGCGGGATAGGGTCTCGCGGACCACGTCGAATTCCGCGCGGCCCCCGGGGGCCTTGACGACGGTGAGGCACACCCCGTTGACGGCGACGCTTTCGCCCGCGCGGAGGTCGTTCCATCCGGTGTCGACGACGAACCTTCGGCCGGGTTTGGCAACCCTGCCCATGCGATCCACGATGCCGGTGAACATGGAGGCGTGATCTTACACGAACGTCGGGCGCCGGGGAACCATAAAGCTAACCCGCCGGCCCCTTCCCGAAGATGGCGTCGCGGCTGGTGGGGAAGAATTTGGCGTCCGCGTCGGCGGCCTGTCCGGTGGGAATGCCGGAGAGGGCGGCCAGGTGCTGGCGCGCCTCGTCCATCACCTTGCTCTTGTACTTCTCCGTGAGTTTCTCGAGGACATGGAGCGTCCCGCTGATCGCGCGCCGGTAGCGCATGGCCTGGTCCGCCAGCTCCGAGGACTCCCCGACGTGGCGCCGGGAGGTCTCGATGAGGCGCATGCAAAGCTGTTCGATGAGCTTCCTCAGCATCTTCGGGTCTTTCGCGATGGCATCGTAGAGGTTCAGGTCCTCCACCCCCTTGAAGACGAGGACCTCGCAGGGCGTCACCGCGCGGACGGTGGCCGTGCGGGTCGATCCCAGGATCGCGGCGAGCTCCCCGAACCACTCCTCGATCCGGATCGTGCCCACGACGTTCCCCTTGACCTCGGCCAAGGCGGTGCCCTTGGAGAGGTAGTAGATCTCGCCCCCGGAGGGACTGCCCTCCGAGATGATCACGGCGTCCTTCGGGTATCGCCGGATGAATTTCTGGATGGCCATGGAACCGATTCTCTCCGGCATGGGGGGCCTTGTCCATAAAAAGGACTTGACGCTCCGGGATCGATATGGATAATGTCACGCTTCTTAGGGCTGCACACCGTCGTTCGAGGTGCGCATGATCATTGACGTGGTGACGCTCTTCCCCTCGGTCTTCTCGGGGGTGCTGGGCGAGAGCATCCTGAAGCGCGCCCAGGAGCAGGGGCTGGTCCGGGTCAACCTGATCAACCTGAGGGATTTCTCCAAGGACAAGCACAAGAAGGTCGACGCCCCGCCCTACGGCGGCGGGCCCGGCATGGTGATCATGGCGGAGCCGGTGTTCGACGCGGTGGAGCACCTTCGGAAGAACGGCCGGGAGGAATCGTTCCTCGTGATGCTGACGCCGGGGGGGGTGCGGTACGACCAGACGCTGGCCCAGGAGCTTTCCAAGCAGAAGGGGCTCATCCTCCTGTGCGGGCACTATGAGGGCTTCGACGAGCGCGTCAGCCAGGGGCTCAGCCCCCTGGAGGTCTCCGTGGGGGACTACGTGCTGACGGGCGGCGAGGTGCCGGCGATGGTCATCCTGGACTCGGTGGCGCGGCTGGTCCCGGGGGTGCTGGGCTCCGAGGAGTCGCTGAAGCAGGAGTCCTTCACCGAAGGGAAGCTGGAATACCCGCAGTTCACGCGCCCGCCGGAGGTGCGGGGGATGGAAGTTCCGCCCGTCCTCCTCTCCGGGGATCACGGTAAGATCGGGGAGTGGCGGGAAGGGCAGTCGCTGGAGCGGACGAAGGCGCGCCGGCCCGACCTGATGCGGAAGAAGAAGAAATATCGCCAAATATGACGATGGTGGCACTCATGCGACCCCTCGAATCGATCGAAAAGGACTGGCTCCGGAAGAAGACCCCCAGGTTCGACGTGGGCGACACGGTCGACGTCCACGTCAGGATCATCGAGGGCGACCGGGAGCGCATCCAGGTGTTCTCCGGCATCGTGATCGCCCGGCGCCACCAGGGGCCTTCCGAGACCTTCACCGTCCGCCGCATCGTCCAGGGGGAGGGCGTGGAGCGCATCTTCCCGATCCACTCGCCGCGCGTGGTGGACGTGGTCGTGGTGAAGAAGGGCAAGGTGCGCCGCGCCAAGCTCCACTTCCTGCGCGGGAGGACGGGCCGGGGCACGCGCGTCGAGGAGAGGCTGGGCGTGGTCATCGAGAAGGAAGAGGCGCCGCCTCCCGAGAAGGAAGCGCCCAAGGCGGAAGACAAGCGCGCCCCCGAGCCCGCGCCGGCCGCCAAGCCGCCGGCCAAGTAGTCCCCCGTCCCCCGCCCGGGCTTCAAGCGTTGAGCTTCAGGCGCTTTTCGTGATACAATGCCCGCAATGAGGGGGGAAAGCCCGTACGCGCGCGACGCCAAGTTCGAGGATTCCCTCCGCCCCGACTCCTTCGGCGAGTTCATCGGCCAGAAGAAGACGATCCAGAACCTCGAGATCGCCATCAAGGCCGCCCGCAAGCGGAAGGAGGCCCTCGACCACGTCCTCTTCAGCGGCCTCCCCGGGCTCGGGAAGACGACCCTGGCCCGCATCATCGCCTTCGAGATGAAGGCGCGGCTCCACACGACCAGCGGCCCCGTCCTCAAGCGGCCGGGGGACCTCGTGGGGACGCTGACCAAGCTGGAGGCCGGGGACGTCCTCTTCATCGACGAGTGCCACCGGATGCTCCCGGACGTGGAGGAGTTCCTCTACTCCGCGATGGAGGATTTCACGATCTCGATCTCCATGGAGAGCGGCCCGCAGGGCCGCATGATCAACCTGCCGCTCCAGAGGTTCACGCTCGTGGGGGCCACCACCCGCGAGGGGCTCCTGAGCGAGCCGTTCCGCGCGCGTTTCGGGATCCTGGAGAAGCTGGCGTGGTATCCCGAGGAGGACCTCGTGCGCATCCTCAGGCGGTCGGCGAGGATCCTCCAGACCGAGATCGACGACGACAGCTCCTGCCTCCTGGCCTCCCGCGCGCGCGGCACGCCGCGCATCGCGAACCGCTACCTGCGCCGCGTGCGCGACCTGGCCCAGGTGAAGGCCAACAACCGGATCACGGAGGCGATCACTCATGAAGCGCTGGGAATGCTCCAGGTGGACGCGGCGGGCCTCGAGGAGATGGACGGGAGGCTCCTGCGGACC
>CAYNDR010000532.1:0-3531 GCA_964395295.1 uncultured Planctomycetales bacterium | reverse complement strand
CACCTCATGGTGCCCCGGCGGCCCCGTCGCCGCCCCTTTACTGTCTACCAAGGTGTTGTCGTTCCCTTCAAGATTGACGGCGGCCGGCCCCGGTAATAGGCTATGAGGCTGAGGCTCGCCCTATGGGTTCGGGAAAGGAAGTCGTCTACTGCTTCAACTGCGGCGTCCGCCTCCTCCGCGCGGACTTCGAGCGGGGCACGGCCTTCCGCGTGAAGTCCGAGTGCGCCTGCAATGACTGCCTGCCGGACCTCCTGGCGCTCCTGCCGCCCAAGGAGCGCGAGGCCTTCAAGAAGGGCCAGTCGGAGCCGGAGGTCAAGACCTCCGCTCCCCGCCGCGGCACGGGCCGCGTCCCCATGGCCGACAAGCCCACCCGCAAGATCACCTCCACCCGGATCCGGACCAGGACCGAGCCGGAGGAAGAGGAGGAAGGGCCGCCCCGCAGGAAACCGGCCAAGGGCAAGAGCAAGCTCCCCCTCGTGCTGGTCGGGGCGGGGATCCTCGTCGCCGTGCTGGTCGCCATCCTGGCGACCCGCAAGAAACCGGGCGGCGGGGCCGGGGAGGAGGACCTCGTCAAGAGCGGGAGGACCTCGGCCTTGAAGACGGCGCCCCCCGTCGAGGGCCCCAAGACGCCCGAGGACCTCGCCCGCGCGGCCCTGCAGAGGGCCCGGGACTTCCAGGCCAAGAATCCCGCGGACTACGAGGCCCAGGCCGCGGAGTTCATGGAAGTGGCCCTGAAGCACGACAAGACCGCCGCCGCCGAAGAGGCCGGAAAGGAAGTCAAGGCCCTCCGCGATAAGATCGCCAAGGGGATGACCCCGGAAATGGAAAAGCTCCTCGGGGAGACCAAGGAGCCCCGCGAGTACGAGGAGTACAAGAAGGTCCTGGATCACCTGGACAAGGCCAAGGACCAGAACGCCAAGCCCGCCTGGATCCTCCAGGTGGACAAGCAGATCGACGAGGTGAAAGGCGAGGCCGAAAAGAAATTCGGGGAGGTGAAGCAGAAGGCCGAGGAGGCCAAGGGGAAAGGGGAGACGGAAGAGGTCAAGAAGCTCCGGGAACGGGTGGCGAAGTGGGGCATCGAGCGCCTGCTGGAGGAATACGACAAGACCTTCGGCACCTCGGGGACGGCGAAGACCGAGGCGCCGAAGGACCCGTCGGAGCCGGCGCGGCCCGCGGGCCCCGTGCGGAACGAGGAGGGGAAGGCGTATCTCGACAAGTGGATGACCGCGGTGGCCCCGGCGACGAACCGCGACTACGCCTCCGCGATCGGGCGGGTGGACCAGGCCTCCAAGGGGCGCAAGGAGGCGTCCTGGAAGCGGGAGGCGGCGGACGACCTCAAGGACCTGCGGGCCGTGGAGGCCCTCGCCAAGGCGGCCCTGAAGGCGATGACGCAGGTCCCGCCGGGGACGAAGGTCTCGCTGGAGCTGTTCGGCGCGGCCGGGACGAGGGAGACGGTCGCCGGGACGGTCCTCGCCGGCGATGTGGAGCACCTGGAGGTCCAGCGCGAGGGGCAGAAGGACGTGGCCTTCGTGGACCCGGCGGAGCTCACGGCGCCTTCCCTGGTCCAGGCGGCGCAGAGGTCGGGGCGCCCCAAGCCCGCCGACCTGCGGGCGGCGGCGGTCCTCCTCCTGCTGGAGGGCGAGGCGGAAGAGGCCAAGAAGACCGGGGTCGGCGGGATCCCCGAGAAGTACTGGGACTACGCCAAGGACGCGCGGGACAGGCTCCCCAAGCTCGACGGCGCGGAGTTCCGCAAGGAGCGGGAGGCGAAGATCCTCTTCTGGGGGGCGGCGCGCGACTACTCGAGGATGGAGACCTTCGGGGGCGCGATCGAGAAGTACCGGACGCTGGCGCGGGACTACGTGGGCACGCCGGTGGTCAGCCGCAACATCAAGCTGGTCACGGTCCGCAGCGAGGCCGGGAAGGAATATTTCCTCCTGACGGGGGACCTCCGGGGGAGCGGGGCGGTGAAACTGCAGTCCCACCAGGAGCTGGAGTCCTGCTGGACCTGCCAGGAGGACGTGACGGACCCGGCCCGGGGGCGCGAGACCTACGTCGAGATCGAGTTCTGGGCACTGCCGGAGACGGCGTACCAGTGCTGGGTGTTCGCGGGGGCCTGCTGTCTGGAGAAGTTCATGCTCTACCTCCAGGCCACGGAGATGACGGGGCCCAGCCCGAAGAAGGCCTCGGAGAAGGGCTCCTACGAGGGGGGCGGGGGGGTGGCGGCGCCCCTGGAGCCGAAGGTCCGGGGCCTGAAGCGCCTGCACTCCCAGCACGCGGCGGACAAGGAGACGTCGAAGTGGGACTGGATCCCGATCCCCCTGCCCAAGTACGCCTCGCCGGGCCTGAAGAAGGTGCGGCTGATGACGGAGCAGAAGGGATTCTCGGTGGCGATGGCGCTGGTGACGTCGGCGAGGAAGGCCCCGCCGAAGGAGGAGGAGCTCGGCGAGGAGCGCAGGCGCGCCGCCGAGGAGGCCGCCGGCCGGCGCCGCGCGGAGGCCGGGCTGGTGGGGCTCTGGACCTTCGACGAACAGCAGGGCAACGCCGTGGAGGACCGCTCCGGGCGGGGCAACAAGGGCACGCTCCAGGGCGGCCCGCAGTGGGCCAAGAACGTGAGCCCCGATATCGCCTCCGGCAACAACGGCTCGATCAAGCTGGATTCCAAGGACGACTTCATGCAGGTGGCCCACTCGGCGAGCCTGGAGCTCGACACCGCCAGCTTCACCGTCTCCGCCTGGGTCTGCCTCACGGACGAGGAGCCGGCCCGCCTCGTGAACAAGTGGGACGGCAAGGTCGGCTGGGTCGTGGACCTGAACTCGGACGCCGGGGGGAAGAAGGCCAAGGGCAAGATCCGGGTGAAGCTCAACGACGGCAAGGAGGACGTGGAGCTCGTCGTGCCGGCCGCCCTGGACACGAAGGGCAAGCGGTGGAGCCATGTGGCGGTGGTGGTGGACCGCGACGCGAAAGAGGTGCGCGTCCACGTCAACGGCGCCTCCGCGGGGACGAAGGGGCTCGGCGAGCTCAAGGGCATCCGCAACGCCTCCGCGCTCGGGGTGGGATGCATCCCCTCCAACAAGGGAAACCAGCTCGGCGGATTCATCGACGAGGTCCGCCTCTACGCCCGGGCGTTTTCCTCGGCGGAGGTCGGCGAGCTCGTCCGCCGCGCCGCGGGCCGATAGCCTCCCCTACGACAAAATAGACCGTCCACTTTGTCGGTTCTCCCACGACAAAATGGACCGTCCGTTTTGTCGTTTCCATGCTAGGATCAAACGCCGTGGAAACCCCGCCCGCCGTGCCCCCCCCGAGACGCCCCCGCCTCGCCCTCCACTGGCAGATCCTGATCGGGCTGGCCGCCGGGGCGGCGGCGGGCCTCGCAGCCAACGCCCTCTGCACGGCCGACGGCGGGGCCCGGCTCGGGCGGATCGCCGACGGCACGCAGGACTGCGGGCAGACCGACGGCGACCGCCCCCCCGGCCGCACCCGCACCGACGACGCCGACGCCAGCCACGCCGCCGCCTCCGGCGGCGACGCCGC
>CAYNDR010000531.1:0-3534 GCA_964395295.1 uncultured Planctomycetales bacterium | reverse complement strand
GCGGCGCGGCCGACCGGTCATCGAGAGGGTCCCCTCTCAAGCCCGTTCGGCCGCACCGCGCCTCGGCCACGACCCTGCCGCGCCGGGAAATCCCACGGCCCCCCGGGCACGGCTGGTTGGCTCACCTGATTTTCAATGAACGGTAGACAGACCCGGACCGTCAATAGGTCCAGGTGAGGTACTCGATTGGGGCAACGGGATGTTGCCCTTTGGTTGGTGCCCCCAACGGGAGTCGAACCCGTGTCGCGGACTTGAAAAGCCCGTGTCCTAGGCCTCTAGACGATGGGGGCTACTTTAACCGGTTGACCGCGAGTATATTAGCGAGTGGGACGCCGGGAGTCCACCGGATACGCCTTCCGTTGTGCTTTTTCTTGTGCATTTCTCGACCGCTTCCAGTGCGGGCAACGTCTCGATCGCCTGCCTCCGCTGGCTGGGCATGAGGTGCGTGATGGATGGCAGCGATTGCCTTGCGGAATGACAGGGTGATTGTCCTGTCTTTGGTCGGGATTGAGCCATGGCAAGCTGGCCCCAAGGAAGAACTGGTATGAGCGACCCTCGGAAGCTCGAAGTCCCCCCAAGTCTCCTCGCTTCTCCTTTGCGCTCGGCCTTCAAAGAGGGATGCGGGAAACCGCCTGAGCGGGCTCCCTGTCCCCTCATTGGTCCAACTGAGGCCTTAAGAGGGGGTCCCCCCGGGAGCGCGGTTGCAAGTCCCCCTCAGGTGAAAGGGGGCAAGGCGCTCAAGGGCCGACAAGTCCAGGATAACGCGCGGAAGCGAATCGGTATGACTTGAATTACGCTCATGTGAATAGTATTATAGTCATATGGCCCGGCCCCTGAAGGTTGCTCAAGGGAAGTTCCTCCTCCGGCCCCTTAACGTCGTTTTTGGCGCCCCGAGCCATGTGGCGCTCCTGCGGGCCCTCTCGGGAGCGGGCCGGGGGCTCACCGGTCGGGAGGTGGCCCGAGCTGCCGGAGTGGCCTGGGCCCCACGGTGTACGGCGTCCGCCGCTTGGGGCGCCTGGAGGGGGCGGGATTGGTCCGACGAACGCCTGCGGGACGGGCTTATCTCCACGAACTGCGGCGGGACCACCGTCTCGTCCGGGCCGGAATCCTTCCTTTGCTGAATCTCGAGGCTGAGATCCGCTCAGGCGTGTTCGCCCGGCTCCGAGAAGCCTTCGGGAAAGTGGCGGTATCGGGATGCGTCTTTGGGAGCACCGCCCGAGGGGAGGAACGCCCGGGAAGTGATCTGGACATCCTGCTTATTGTGGATCGGAAGGGGGAGGAAGATCTCCTTCAGAAACGGGCCTCACGCCTGTTTGAAGAGTTACGACGCGAACTTGGGATTCGTCCGAGTCTCCTGGTCCTGACACGGGGAGATTTGACACGCCGGCATCGGTCCGCGGACGAATTTGCGAGGAACGTGGTGCGGGAAGGGGAAACCTTCGCAGGAAGGCCGATGGGGACGGTGATCGATGACTAAGAAGACGAAACGGACGGTCGTGGATCGAGAGAAGGCGGGGGACTACGCCTCGGCAGGGGAGCAATTCTTCCGGGCGGCCGGCTTGGCCCGGGAATTCGAGTATTGGGATGCGGCGGGGCTTCTCTACGTTCACTCGGCCATCGCGTTTGCGGATGCCGTGGCGATCGCCCGGAGAGGCGAGAAATCGACGAGTGAGAACCACATGGACGCGCTGGCACTCCTCGAAGAAGCTCTGGAGAACGTAAAAGGGAGGAATGAGGCGACCGAACATATGCGCCGGATGATCGACGAGAAGACCCGCGTGTCCTATATGGGGATCTCCTTCCGCAGGGCGGACCTGGAGAAGATGGAGACACATGCCGACCGCTTCCGGGCATTCGTCCGGCGGATGCCGGGAAGCGCATAGCCAAGGCCGCGTCTCTCCGGGGCTGGGGACGGGCTCCCCCCGCGAGCGCGGGTACCCAAGAGGTGTCCTTCACTTCGGGCTGCCGGCCCGCCGGGCTTCAGCCACATACAGCCGTGTCCAGGGACCGCTGCTGACGTTGAAGTAGAGGCGCCGTCCATCGGGGCTGAAGGCGGGATGCGGGTGCGAGCGCCGCCAGGACTTCACGCCTTGCGAACTGTTGAACTGGTGGACGAGCGCGGATTCGCTTCCCTCCATGCTTCCCACGACGATTGCCCAGTCACCCGGCTTGGCATTCTCACGCCTGGAAACATCGGCGTCCGTTACGAACAGGCGCCCGTCAGGACTGATCGAGGGATGGTCCGAGGGGGTGAGCACCATTCGTCTGGTCTGCCCCGTGTCCGGGTCCATCAGGCAATTCCCCTTTTCGAAGATGCGCTTGGAGTCCGGGTGCCACGAGGGATGCCCCCACTGGGGGTACATGCGGACGAAGTGGCCATTCTCGAGATCGTAGACGATCTTTCCTTCGCGCAGGCTGGCCTTTCTGGATCGGAAATCGTCGCCCCCGCCGCCGCGCGCGATCTTGAAGAAGGCCCGTTTCCCGTCCGGGCTGAGGACGGGGAAGAAGATGGAGGTCTGGCCCGGCCCGAACTTGCCACTCAGCCACGCGTCGTATTCCTGGCGGACCCTCTCCATCGTGACGGCCGTCCGGATCTCCCCCGTTTCGACGTCGACCAGATCGAGGTCCCTGTGGGCGCCGGGATTCCAATGGCAGCCGTGGATGGGGACGCGCTTCTCCGTCGGGGAACCGATCCCGATCTGGTAATCGCTCGCCAGGATCGTGGCTTTCAGCGTGGTCATCTCCACTGCCACCACCACCCAGCGGCGGTCGCGGCAATCGTGGTAGACGATCGTCTTCCCCCCGTTGACCCACTGCTGGCATGCCGTGCGGTGGGCATCTTCGACCGTCACATTGCCGGCAACGAGGGTCTCTTTCCCGGTACTGCGTTCCAGTATCCGGATCTCGCCCGTGTGCCCCTCCGGGGTCGCGGAGGTGTAGAACAGGACCCAGCGGCCGTCGGGACTTTCGGGGGAATGATTGAAGTACGCGTGAATCGCATGCCGGTCCTGCGTTTCCGAAACGGGCCTGATCGTCACGTCGGAGGACCAGGCCGTGATGGGGTCCTCTCCGGAGAGCCCGGGAATGGCGGCAAGCGCGCGGACCAGTATGGGGAGCAGGATCATGCTTTCGATACCTCGAGGGAGTATACACGGAACGGCCTGGGCCAGCCACCCGAAGGCCCCTCTCGGATCCCTTGGACCTTCCAACCTGTCAGCGCGATTCGAGGCGCGAGACGATGCCCGCTCCGGCAGAGGCCGGGATCAGCCTGACATTTCACTTGGGCCTTTGGGAAAAGTCTTGTGCATTCTGGGCCAAAATCGGGCTTACTCGCGGCAGGTCGGAACAAGCCCTCCGCAAGGGGCTGGTGCTCAATGTATAAAATCGGCCACTTTCGCATAAAGGCCGCAAAAGGCCTTTTTGGAATTGAAAAGCCCGTGTCCCAGGCCTCTAGACGATGGGGGCCTCTCGGGGCGCATCTTACCCTCTGCGATCCGCTGGGGGAAGGCTGATTGCGAGGCCAGGCCACAGGGG
>CAYNDR010000530.1:669-3544 GCA_964395295.1 uncultured Planctomycetales bacterium | reverse complement strand
GCTCTCTCGCTCACCCGGCCTGGGGCGCGCGCCCCCCCTACGTCTGAATCACAACTTTCCCCGGAAAGCCTTGAAACGCCCGCGAGTCCGGCTACACTGAAGAGGCCGTCGCAAGGAGCGTTCTTGTGCTGAAGAAACTCACCATACGAAACTTCAAAAGCCTCGACGGCGTTTCCTTCCAATTCGAGCCGATCAACCTGTTCGTGGGCCCCAACTCCTCCGGGAAGTCGACCGCGCTCCAAGCCATTGAAGTATTCAATGCCCTCCTCCGGCCTTCTCTCGGCGATTTCTTTTCCAAGGAAAAGGGCTGGGATTATCGGGATCTTCCGCACCGGAAGAACCTTTCCCGGGCCATGTCCTGGAGCGCGGAATTCCATATCCGGGACCGAGCCGACGAGGAGCCGACCGTCTACGAATACGAGGTCGAAGTTCAGCCGCGGCACCATCTGGGCATTGGGAAAGAAATCCTCCGTGTCCGACAGACGGGGCAACACCCCCTGGTCCTGATCGAGCGGACGGGGCGGCAAACGAAAATCTATGATGAAAAGAAAGCGAAATATATAACCGAGAAACTCTATCGCCTGCCCTGTGCCGCCATACAGGGCCTGAGGGAAACCAACGGCTCCCTTTCCCTGATAGCCAAGTTCAAGGCCTATCTGGAGCGATTCCAGGCGTTCCTCCTGTGGAACCCGAAGGACCTGCGGAAACCCCATCAAGGCCTCGCCGACCGACTGGGGCCCTCGGGCGAGCAACTCCCCGGATTGTGGGCTTATCTCCAGAAGAAAGAGCCGGAGAAGGCCGGCGAACTGCTTTGCCTGCTGCAGCGGATATTCCCCCGCGTCGAAGCCGTACAAAGCACGGGGAAGGCGGGATGGGCATGGCATCATCTCCACATCTCCGAGAGGATCGGGGACAAGGTCATCCACTATCCCGCGGAGCAGGCGAGCGACGGTTTTCTCCGGATGCTCGCCGTCTTCTCGCTCAAATACCTCCCCACGCCCCCGAGATTCATCACCCTGGAGGAACCGGAGAACGGCGTCCACCCGCAGCTGATCAGCCAGGTCATCGAACACCTGAAAGGCCTCGCGGACCGCAAGGAACCCCATAAGATCCAGGTCTTCATGACCAGCCACTCCCCTTATGTCCTCAGCGAGTTCAAGGATCGACCCGAATCGGTCCATCTCTTCGAGAAGGGACCACGGGATCCGACGCCCCACGTCATCCCGCTCCGGGACAGGAAAAGCGTGCTGGCCGCGGCGGAGGCCCTCGACCGATCCCTTGGAGAACTCTGGTATTCCAACCTCCTGGGCGGCGGAGCCCGATGAAGAAGATCGGGCTCCTCGTCGAGGGCGCCATCGACGAAACGATCCTCCAACCCATCATCACCGAGACTCTCGGAGGCAAAGGGGCAAACCGCCCTCCTGCCTTCGCGGTATTCCCGTTCCCCCCCAAGGGATTCGGGGAAATCCCCAAGAACTTGAGAATCCTCGTCCGCCTCTACGGGGACCCCCAGGAAAGGGATCGCCTGGGTTGCGATCTGTTCGTGGTCGTCCACGACGGCCGGAAGACGGGAACCGTCCAGAAGGAGATCCGGAGCATCCTCCGGGAGGCGCGGGATTTCCCGGCCGTCTACGGCCTCGCCATCCAGGAAACGGAGGCCTGGATCCTGGGCGACATCGAAAACGTCAACAGGAACGTCTTCCGCATCCACCCGCCCCCAAGGCTCCCTCATTCCCCCGAGCGGGATTCGGATCCCAAGAAGACCCTGACCGACCTGTTCATCAAGCCATCCAAGGACATCGAGTACGACTGCTGGAACCAGGAGTGCGCCAGGCTTGTGGCCCCGCACCTGAGGCCCGCCCAGGTCGCCCGGCATTGTCCGAAGGGATTCGGGAAACTATTCTCGAACCTCTCGAAGAACAACGTCCATTAACGAATCCGCCGCCTCCCTTGCCGGAGGCCCGGGGAATCCCGCGGAGGCGCGGAGGAGGGACTAATCCCTGCGGCCGGCCCGGTCCCGCAACCGAACGGAAGCTTGGCCGGAAACGGCCGATCCGCCAGGGATGACGGCCACGACCGCCGCGGGGCTACTCCTTCTGCCGGACCTTGTCGATGAACTCGACGGCCTTGCCCACGGTCTTGACCCCGAGGGCGGCCTCCTCCTCCATCTCGATGTCGAACTCCTCCTCGAAGGCGGCCACGAGCTCGACGCTCTGCATGGAGTCGGCGCCGAGGTCCTCCACGAAGCGCGCCTGGGGCTTCATGCGGCCCGCATCGACCCTGAGGACCCGGGCGATGACGTCCTTCACCCTCTTTTCCGTGTCCGACATGTGCTCCCCTCCGGGCAAAAACGCAAGAACCCTCGGACGACCGCCCTGGATTATATCCCCTTGAAGGCCGTCGCGGGATCGAGATTGTTCCGCTCGATGTCCTTGAAGTAGTTGACGGTGGCGACCTTCATCTCGATGGTGGCGGCGTCGTCGCAGACGATGATCCCGTGCGGGTGGAGCTGGAGGCACGAGACCGTGTACATGTGGTTCACGCCGCACTCGACGGACTGCTGGAGGGCGCGGGCCTTGTTGTGGCCGCTGACGATGATGAGGACCTTCCTCGAGTCCATGACCGTGGCCACGCCGACCGTCAGGGCGGTCTTGGGGACCTTGCCGACGTCGCCGCCGAAGAAGCGCGAGTTGGCGATGATGGTGTCCTGCGTCAGGGTCTTGATCCGCGTGCGGCTGGCCAGGGAGGAGGCGGGCTCGTTGAAGGCGATGTGGCCGTCCGGCCCGATGCCGCCCACGAACAGCTCGACGCCGCCGTACGCCTTGATCTTCTCCTCGTAGGCCGCGCACACGGCGTCGAGGTCCTTGGCGTTGCC
>CAYNDR010000530.1:0-659 GCA_964395295.1 uncultured Planctomycetales bacterium | reverse complement strand
CGTCGCCGTCGAGGATGTTGACGTTGGCCTTCTTGATGTTGATGCGGCCGAAGAGGTTGCTCCACATGAACGAGTGGTAGCTCTCGGGGTGGTCCTCGGGGATCCCGACGTACTCGTCCATGTTGAAGGTCACCACGTTCGAGAAGTCCACCTTCCCCGCCTTGTTCAGCCGGGCAAGCTCCTTGTACATCCCCAGCGGCGACGAGCCGGTGGGCAGACCCAGGACGAAGGGCTTCTTGGCGGAAGGCTGGAACCGGACGATCTCGCCGGCGACGTGCGCGGCGGCCCAACGGCTGACCAGGTCGTAGTCCTTCAGGATGACGACTCTCATCTGCGTGCCCCCGAAAAGTTGTCCCTAAGGATTCCCGAGGCCCGCCTTGACCTTCTCCAGCCGCGCGGCGAGCCCCTCCAGCGCGGCCTTCATCTCCTTGACGAACTTGTTGGTCTCGAACCGCCCGCGGACCTGCTCGAAGTCGGCCGCGGCGTCCCCGGGACCGCCGTCCTGGCCGAAGCCGCTGCGGCTCTGCTCGTCGAACTCCTTCTCGGCGTCGGCCACGACAAGGGCGAGGAACTTGCCCTTCACCGTGACGTAATCCGAGGCGGCCGCGAGGACCTCCGCGGCGCCCGAGGCCGCCAGGTCCTTCTCGATGTGGGCCCGG
>CAYNDR010000529.1:0-3553 GCA_964395295.1 uncultured Planctomycetales bacterium | reverse complement strand
GTGGTAGAGCTTGCCCCACCAGCCGGCGCCGATGTCAGCCTGGTAGCCCTTGGCGTGCACCTTCGCGTCCTTCTGGCTGCGGAACTGGATGCCGCTGTTCCGCTTGTCCTCCGCGAGCTTCACCTCTACCACCAGGCGGAAGTCGGCCACCGGGGTCTTGTACCAGAGGAAGTCGTTCTCCTTGAGGGCCCCCTTCCCCACGATCTCCCCGTTCTCCACCTTCCAGACCTCGGCGTTGCCTTCCCACCCCGTGAGGTCCTTGCCGTTGAACATCTCGACGCCCTGCGGCGCCATCCCCAGGGCGAGGGCGAAAAGGACGGCGATGCGCATGCCTTTCTCCTCCGATCCTTGGCTATATTACGACGCCACCCATGCTTCCGTCACGATCCTCTCCAGACGACTTCTCCGCGGACCATCGTCAACCGCACCTCCAGCTCGGGCTCCGTCCGGAGCAGGACGAGGTCGGCGTCCTTCCCGGGCTCGATCGTGCCCTTCCGGCCTTCCGCCCCGAGGATCTTCGCGGGGACGAGGCTGGCGCGGCGCACGGAAGCCTCCAGGCCCATCCCCAGGCCTTCCACGCCGTTCCGGACGAGGTCGATCATCCGCACGGTCGAGCTGGCGAATCCCGTGTTCCCCAGGTTCCGCGACACGCCGTCCTCCACCACGGCCGGCGTGCCCCGCCTCGATCCGAACGTGTAGGTCCCGTCCGGCATCCCCGCGCCGCGCATGGCGTCCGTGACGAAACAGACCTTCTCCGGCGCCTTGGCCTTGAAGGCCAGGAGGAGGAGCTCCCGGGGGACGTGCTTGAGGTCGGCGATCAGCTCGGTCGCCAGGCGGTCGTCCAGGAGCGTCGCCTCCAGCATCCCCGCGATCCGGAAGGGGCCGTCCTTCGTGACCGAGGACATGGCGCAGAAGAGATGGGTGACCATGCCCATCCCGGCGTCGACCGCCTGCCTCACCTCGTCCGCGGTGGCCTCGCTGTGGCCGCCCGAGGAAAGGACGCCCGCCCGGCTCAGCTCGCGGATGAAGTCCTGGACGCCCGGCACCTCCGGGGCGAGGGTCACCCGCCGGACGATCGACGCGCGGTCGAGGTAGCCCTTGTTTTCACCCCGGGAAGGACGGCGCACGAAGGCGGGATGGTGGCAGCCGTGCCTCCGGGGCGCCATGTAGGGCCCCTCCACGTGGACCCCCAGGATCTCGACGGGGCCGATCCGCTGGTCCCGGCATCGCGCGGCCATGTCGATGGCGGCGAGGATGTCCTCCGCCGGCTCGGTGGTCGTGGTGGCCAGGTAGGACGTCGTCCCTCCGGCGACGTGGTATTCGCCGATCGTCCGGAAGGCCTCCTCGGTGGCGTCCATGAAGTCGGCGCCCCGGCCGCCATGGACGTGGAGGTCGATGAAGCCCGGCGCGACGATCAGGCCCGGGGCGGCGATCCGGACCGCGCGTTCCGGGAGATCACCGCCCGCGGGACGCACCGCCTCGATCCGGCCTCCGGAGACGAGGATGTCGTGCTCCCCTCGGCCGGCGCCCGGCGGCCCGACCGCCACGCGCGCCCCGGCGATGACCGTCCTGGCTTCCGGCATGGCCGCCATTATAGGATTCCGGCGTCAGGATTTCACGGCTTGAGGTTCCTGACCGCGTGCTCGATGACCCGTCCCACGTAGTTGTTCTTGTCGTTGCCGGCCGCCTGGATCTCCGCCCGGAGCGGCTCGGCCATCGCGCCCAGGCCGCCCAGGACGTTCGCCGCCCGGAGGCGGGCCCATTCATTCTCGTGCCTGAGGGCGCGGCCGAGCGCGGGCAGAGCCTCCTCCAGGCGGCCGATGCGGCAGAGGGCGTCCGCCGCGGCGATCTGGACGTCGGGGGCGGCGTCTTCGAGCGCCTTCCGGAGCGCCTCCTCGGCCGGCTTCGCCTTCTCCCCGAGCGCCCGGAGCCCCGTGGCCCCCCAGTAACGCGCCGCGGCGTCCGCGTCCTTGAGCAGTGCCGCAAGCTTGTCCACGGAGCCGGCGTCCATGCGGTTCGCCAGGTCCGCCGCGTCCATGAGACGCTCCAGCGGGTAGGATTCGGGCCTCGCGCGGACCGCCTCGTGGGGCGCCTCGCCCTTGTAGCGCGCGCGGAGCTCCGCCTCGGGCAGGAATCCCAGGTCGCGGATCTCGATCATCCAGCCCCGCAGGGCCTTCCGCATCCGCTCCAGGGCCTCCCGGTGCGCGGGATCCCCCGCCAGGTTCTTCACCTCGTGGGGATCGGCCTCCGTGTCGTAAAGCTCCTCCATGGGCTTCAACGGGCTGAAGAAGACCGCCGCGGGGCCGCTCAGCTTGCCCTCGGCCGAAAGCCGCTGCCACGCCTTCATCGTGGGCATCTGGAAGCAGTAGTCGATGTGCTGGGCCCAGGTCACGTGCGGCATGAAGTTCCGGATGTACCGGTAGCGCTTGTCCCGCACGGTCCTCAGCATGTCATAGCGCTCATCCATCCGGTCGCGGAATCCGTAGACGTACTCCCGCGGCGGAGCGGCCTGCTCCCCGAGGAACGGCTTCCCCTGCATGTGCCCCGGGACCTTGGCGCCCGCCAGGCTCAGGAGGGTGGGGCCGAAGTCCGTGAAGTCCACGAGCCGGTCGACGACGTACCCGGGCCCGCCCGGGGCGAGCCTCTTGAATTTCTCCGGGAACCGGAGAATGAGCGGCACGCACAGGCTGGATTCGTAGAGCCATCGCTTGCTCCGCGGCATCCCCGCCCCGTGGTCCCCGTAGAAGAAGACGATCGTGTCGCCCGCCAAGCCGTCGTCCTCCAGCTCCTTGAGGATCTCGGCGGCCTGCCGGTCCATGAGGCTGATGTTGTCGTGGTAATGGGCCCAGTCGGCGCGGACCTCGGGCGTGTCGGGATGGTACGGCGGGACGGGGGCCCTGGCGGGATCGTGGCGCGCCTCGGGAGGGAGCGCCTGGTTCCGTTTGGCGCGGGCGTTCTCCGCCAGGCGGATCTGGCTCTCGTGGGTCGAGGTCAGGTTGAAGATGCTGAAGAAAGGCCGGCCCTTCGCGCGGCCTCTCCAATGGCCCTTGTTGCCGCATTCGTCCCAGGCGGACTTCGGGTGCTGGAAGTTGTAGTCGGTCTTCGAGTTGTTGGTGCAGTAATACCCCGCCTCGCGCAGGTATTCCGAGTAGCACTTGACGAAGGACGGCAGGGTCCCCTGACAGCGCATGTGCTGGGTGCCCGCCGAGCAGGCGTACATCCCCAGGATGAGGCTCGACCGGGCCGGCGCGCAGACGCCGATCGGCGCGTAGGCGTGCGAGTACCGCACCCCCTGCGCCGCCAGGCGGTCCAGGTTGGGCGTGAAGGCGTACTTGTCCCCGTAGCAGCCAAGGTTGGGGCTGATGTCCTCGCAGGTGATCCAGAGGATGTTGGGGCGCGCCGCGGGCTCCTGGGACAGGCCGGCCGAAGCCAGGGCCGCCGCCAGGAACGCGCCGGAGAGCGTCTTCATCGATCTCCTCCTCCCGAACGCCCGCACCTTATCTAGTTCCTGTTGAATAAGCCGGCTGCGAGCCAGTGTTGCAAGCAATTACGG
>CAYNDR010000528.1:0-3569 GCA_964395295.1 uncultured Planctomycetales bacterium | reverse complement strand
ACGTCCCGGACGGCCCATCCGATGACGACGATCCCCGCCGCGGCGGCGCCCAGGGCCACCCAGCAGAGCGCCGACTGCATGGTGACCGCGGCCCCGATCGCGCTCAGCACGCCCCCCGCCAGGAGCACGGCCCCGACCGCCGATCGCGCCCGGATGGACACCTCCCCTACCCCCCTTCCTTGAGGTTGGAGGCGACCTTCGAGAGGGTCTGCTTGGCGTCTCCGAAGACCATCATCGTGTTGGGAAGGACGAAGAGCTCGTTGTCGATCCCGGCGAAACCGGGGTTCATGGAGCGCTTCAGGACGATGACCGCCCTGGCCTTGTCCGCGTTGAGGATCGGCATCCCGAAGATGGGGCTCCCGGGGCTGGTCCGGGCCGCGGGATTGACCACGTCGTTCGCCCCCACCACGAGCGCCACGTCGGTCCTCTGGAACTCGTCGTTGATCGCCTCGAGCTCGAAAATCTGGTCGTAGGAGACGTTCGCCTCCGCGAGGAGCACGTTCATGTGGCCCGGCATCCGCCCCGCCACCGGGTGGACCGCGTACTTGACCGAGGCGCCCCGCTTCTCCAGCAGGCCGGCCAGGTCCCGCAGGGCGTGCTGGGCCTGCGCCACCGCCATGCCGTAGCCGGGGACCACGATGACCGAGCCGGCGACCTTGAAAAGCTCCGCGGCGTCCTCCACCGAGCCCTCCCGCACCGCCCCCTTCGCCGAGGCGGCCGTCGTCCGGACCTCGGCCCCGAAGGCCCCGAAGAGGACGTTCCGGAACGATCGGTTCATCGCCTTGGACATGATCAGGGCCAGGATGAAGCCCGACCCGCCGTCGAGCGCCCCGCAGACGATGAGCACCGGATTGTTGAGCGCGAACCCCGTGGCCGCGGCGGCCAGGCCCGCGTACGAGTTGAGGAGGCAGATCACCACCGGCATGTCCGCCCCGCCGATCGGCGCCACGAGCAGGACGCCCAGGAGGAGGCCGAGGGCCGCGATGCCGTAGAAGAGGAATTGCGTTTGGGGCATCGCCACGAGGGCCCCCAGCCCCGCGACCGTCAGCCCGATCAGGGCGAAGTTGAGGACGTTCTGGCCGGGGAACGTCTGCGGCCGCCCGGGGAGGATCCCCTGGAGCTTGCCGAACGCCATGAGGCTCCCGGTGAAGGTGACCGACCCCAGGATGACCTCGAACCCCACGGCCGCCGTCGCGAACCAGGGCAGGACATCGTGGTAGTTGAAGTACTCGGCGACGCCCACGAGCGCCACCGCCAGGCCGCCGAAGGAGTGCGAGAGCGCGATCCGCTCGGGCATCTTGGTCATCGGGATCCAGAGGCCCATCGGGACCCCGACGACGGTCCCCACCACCAGCCCGCCGAGGATCCATTCGTAGGAGACGATCCGGCGGTGGAGGAGCGTGCCCACCACCGCGATGGCCATCCCCACGACCGCCATCATCATCCCCCGTCGGGCGGTCAGGGGGGTCGTGAGGCCCCGCAGGCCGAGGATGAACAGCACCGACGAGACCAGGAGCGTCAGCAGGTAGGCGACCCGGCGGCCGTCCGTCCCTCCCCCGCCCTCCGCCAGCGCCGCGGCCATCGCGCCGATCATGGCCGGGCCCCGTCCTTCTTCCTGAACATCTTGAGCATCCGGTCGGTGATCAGGAAGCCGCCCACCACGTTGATCATGGCCGCCGCCACCGCCAGGGTCCCCAGCAAGGTGCTCAGCGCGTTCTTGCCCTCGCCGGCCGTGATGAGCGACGCCACGAGGGAGATCCCGGAGATGGCGTTGGTGAAGGCCATCAGCGGGGTGTGCAGGAGCTGGGGCACCTTCGAGATGATCTGGTACCCGGCGAAAACCGACAGGGCAAAGACGTACAGCAGGATGATCATGACTCCCGGGTCCGTCGTCATGGAAGGCCTCCCGCCGCCTGGACCGATTCCTTCACCTTGGGGTGGACGATCTCGCCGTCCTTCGTGATGACGCAGCCCTTCGCGATCTCCTCGCCCAGGTCGATCTTCCAGGCGCCGTCCTTCGTCAGGTGGAGGAGGAGCTTCTCGACGTTCCTGGAGAAGACGAAGCTGGCATGGGCGGGGACGCGGCTCGGGGCGCTGAGGGGCCCCAGGATCGTCACCCCGCCGGCCTCGACGTCCTGTCCCGGGACCGTCCCCGCGACGTTCCCCCCCTGCTCCGCGGCAAGGTCCACGATCACGGACCCCGGCCGCATCGATCGGACGTGCTCCGCCGTCACCAGGACCGGCGCCTTCCGCCCGGGGATGAGCGCGGTCGTGATCACCACGTCCGCCCTGGCGATCGCCCCCGAGACGAGCTCCGCCTGCTTCTTCCGGTACTCCTCCGACTGCTCGGCCGCGTAGCCCCCCTGCCCCTGCCGTACTTCCACGCCCGTGACCTGCAGGAACCGGCCCCCGAGCGACTCCACCTGCTCCTTGGTCTCGGGGCGGACGTCCGTGGCCTCGACCACGGCTCCGAGCCTCTTGGCCGTGCCGATGGCCTGGAGGCCCGCCACGCCCGTGCCCATGACGAGCACGCGCGCCGGGGTGATCGTCCCCGCGGCGGTCATGAGCATCGGGAAGAGCCTCGGCAGGCGGGCCGCCGCGGCCACCACCGCCCAGTATCCGGCGATGTTGGCCTGCGACGAGAGCACGTCCATGCCCTGCGCCAGCGTGGTCCGGGGGATCATGTCGAGCGCGATCGCCGTGACCCTCCGCGCCGCCAGCGCCTGGACGAGGCCGGCCTGGGAGAGCGGGTAGAGGAGGCTCACCAGGGCCGTCCCCTCCCGGAGCCCCTCCACCTCCGCGGGCTCCGGCTTGAGGACCTTGACGATGGCGTCCGCCGAGGCCGCGAGTTCCTCGAAGGAGGAGGCCACCTTCGCCCCCGCGGCCGCGTAGTCGGCGTCCGGGATGAAGGCGCCCTCGCCCGCCCCGGCCTGGACCGCGACCTCGATCTTTCCCCCGGCGAGCCGTTTCACGGACTCCGGGACCATCGCCACCCGGCGTTCGCCGGGGCCCTTCTCCTTGAGGATGCCGATCTTCATCTCTCGATCCTCGGGGACCGGCCTGGACATCTAACGGCCGATCCGGGACCCGAATTCCCGCGGAAGCGGAGCCCCGGCCTAGAAGCGCGGCGTGTCCGGCCCGATCACGGGGACGCCCGGCATGTTCGGGCCCTTCGCGCGGGAATGGGCCGCCCAGCCGTCCGGGCCCCGGATCGCCACACTGCAGGCCGCATGCGGGAATTCAGTCTGGAGAAGCTTCATGCAGATGGAGAGGAGGGTTTTCTTGCCGTCCTCCTTCATGCGATCGGCCCATTCCACGCGGACGAACATGGAGACCCCCTTGATCCTCTCCCCCTCGCCCCCGAGGTCCACGTAGACGCTCGCCTTGTCCCCGCCGCCCAGATTCCTGGCGTTGGTCGCTACGGGGCCCAGGAACACCTTGGCCGTCTCTCCCGCCTTCCGGCTGGACCCCGAGGCGGGGAACTTCCGGAGCCTCTCGGAGATGTCCTCGAGCCTCTTGGCCTCTTCCGTCGAGACCGCCGGGGCGTCGGTGAAGCTGACCAGGCCGAT
>CAYNDR010000527.1:0-3587 GCA_964395295.1 uncultured Planctomycetales bacterium | reverse complement strand
GAGGCGTCCATGGGCAGGAAGACGGCCGCGGCGCGGGGCCCCCCGGCCGCCCGCTCCACGAGCCGGCGCAGGAGGGTTGCCGCGTCCCCGGCCGGCATCGCCATCGCGCCGAAAATCTCCCGTCCTTCGGCCGCCGCGGGAAGGACTGACGTGACGAAGTCG
Source organism: uncultured Planctomycetales bacterium (assembly GCA_964395295.1). Classification (GTDB taxonomy): domain Bacteria; phylum Planctomycetota; class MHYJ01; order MHYJ01; family JACPRB01; genus CAYNDR01. Next base: position 3,425 of record CAYNDR010000527.1, on the reverse strand, counting down.
GCGCCCTTCGGCGCGTCCTCCGGGGCCAGGACCGGGACGCCCAGCCGGGCGGACGGGCTCAGCCCCCGGAGCGCCTCGCGGGCCGTCCGGAGCGCCGCCTCGGCGCCCGGCCGCGAGGCCGCCGCGGCATGCTCCTCGCCGCCCACCTGCCAGTGGGTGACGTGCTCGCGATAGCGGCGGACCGTGCCGCGGAACGCCGGTCCCCAGAGGTCCGGGTGCGCCCCGAGGAGCGCCAGCGGCCCGTGCTCCTGCGTCTCGCGGTCGTCCTCGGCCGGCCCTTCGAGGGGCGCGGACAGGAGTCCCGCGAGCGAGAGGGGCTCGGCGTCCCCGATGTCCCGGAGGAGGGCGAGGATCGTCTCGGGGTCCGGCGCGCGGCGGCGGCCGGAGGACGGGCGGTCCCAGAGCGTCACCCGGGCATGGCTGAATCCGCCGAGGCGCATGAGGTCGGTGGCGCCCGCGTAGTCGGTCGTGAAGGGATTGAAGGTCGCCCCGAAGAGGCCGCCGGGCGCGGTCGAGGGGTTGGGCACCACGAGGGGCGAGACGCGCCGCGCCGCGGCCTTGCCGTCCGACGAGAGGGCGAGGTGGACCTCGTACCAGCCCGGGGCGTGGGGCGGGAAGTCGAGGGGGACGGGCTTCGCGGGGAGGATCGCCACGGGCCCCCGGCGGCTGATCTCCTTTCCCTCCGGCGTCCGGGTGACCGCCTCCAGCCGGTGCTCGCCGGCGGGGAGGCCCGGCGCCGTGACGAGGAGGCGGGGCGCTTCCGCGGGCTCGAAGACGGGGAGGCGCCGGCCCGCGGGGACGATCTCCAGCCGCGGCCGGCCGGCGAGTTCCAGGCGGTCGAAGTCGCAGGAGCCCCGGACGTCGCGCCCCTCGAAGCGGAGGGTGACCATGACCCGCCGCGCCTCGGGTGGGACGCGCGGGACGTCGAGGGCGGTCTCGGTCCAATCCTGGGCCCGCGCGACGGGCGTGGAGCGGTCCTCGGCCACGGGCCGGAGGCGCGCGTCCATCCACGTGAGCGTGACGGAGGCGGCGTTGGCGCGGGTGCCGTTCAGCCGGACCCAGGCACTGAGGCGGTAGGAGCGGAAGGGATCGATCACCCAGGCGCTCCGGGGGAGCATCCGGAAGGCGGCGTGGCCCCCCAGGGTATGGAGCCTCACGAAGCGGCGGCCCGAGCGGGCGCCGGCGGGATCGTCCTCCAGGCGGATCTCGTTATAGGCCGGGTGGGCCGGCGAGCGCACGGATTCCCAGCCTTCGTAGACGACGTCCAGGATTTCCCTCTTCTCGAAGTCCTCGACGTGCGCGGCCGGGATGTCGCGGGGGACCTCCTGGGCGCAGAGGGGCAGAGTGGCCGCGAGGGCGGCGAGGACGGACTTCATCACTGGAATATATATCGGCAAAGGGGCCGCGCGTCCTGATCAGGCGGTCCGGCGGAACCGCATGACGCGGATCGGGAGCATGATGACCGCCAGCCCCTCGAACTGGAGGCGGCGCTGGATCATGTCGCCCGTCTGGTCGTGGAGGAGGTGGGTGACGAAGGTCGGCTCCTCGTAGATGAGCTGGCCCGCGAAGAAGACGGCCCGGGGGAACTCGCGCGCCAGGGCGGGGCAGATGTGGACGACCTCGTCCACCACGTCCACCCCGAGGGACATCCGGTGCTCGGCGAAAAAGCCCCACTTGCGCGCCAGCGCCGCGTACTTTTCCAGGTTCGCCGTCACGGAGTCCCGCAGGTTCTGGACCTCGCGCGTCCCCTTGAAGCGGTCGAAGTCGATGTCCCCCACGCTCAGGAAGACGAAGTTGCGGAAGTAGTTGGGGAAGAGGCGCAGGATCGCCATCAGGGTGTGGATGCCGGGCCCGTTGTAGCCCCGCACCATGACGATGGCCGTAGGGGCGTTCGGGTCGCGCGCGGGGGGTTCGCCGCGGGGGGGCTCTGCCTCCACCTGGCGGATCATGCGGTCCAGCCGCCCGAGCAGGCGGCCGATGCGTTCGTAGTAGCGCCTGATGGCCGCCCCTACGAGCATGAGGACCAGCAGGACCAGCGCCGCCGCCCACACGCCCTGGTTCCACCGGAGGACCGCCATCGAGACCGCCACGACGAGCGACAGCAGGGCGGCCGCCCCGTTCACGGCCAGCCGGTGGACCCAGCCCGGCTCGCGGTGGCGCGCCTGGTAGACGCACATCCCCAGCTGGGAGAGCACGAAGGTCACGAAGACGCTGAAGGCGTAGATCATGACCAGGGTCTGGACGCGCCCCCGGGTCAGGAGCACGGCGAAGATCGCGCCCAGCCCGATGATGAGGACCCCATTGGAGATCACGAGGCGGTCGCTCAGCCGCCGGAACCACCGCGGGACCCACGAGTCCACGGCCATCGACGCCATCACGCGGGGACCGTCCACGAATCCCGCCTGGGCCGCCACGAAGAGGAGCGCGCCCTCGGTCAGGAGCGCCAGGGGCACGAACCATGCGGCGAAGAAGGTTCCTTCCGTGACCTTCCCCAGGAACACGGCGTTGAGGGTCTTCCCCGCCTCGGGCTGGACTTTGTAGAGCAGGTATCCGAGGAGGATCCCGCCCGAGACGAGCGAAAGCGACACCGCCATGTAGAGCATCGTGCGCTTGGCCGTGGCCACCCGGGGCTCGCGGAGGATCGGCACGCTGTCGCTCACAGGGTCGATGCGCGTGTACGTGCCCGCCCCCGCCGTGAAGGCCTTGAGGAGGACCAGGAGGAGCGCCCCGAATCCCATCGAGGAGGCCGCGGAACGGGCCTCCTGGAGGGTGGTCCCGATGCCCGGGGCGTGCGAGACGAGGGCGACCCCGATCACCAGGGCATGGGTGAGGATGAATCCGACGAAGATGGGCAGGAGGATCAGGATCGATTCCTTGACGCCGCGCAGGTTCAGGACGATCAGCACGACCGCGATCAGGACCGTGGCGAACAGCTTGAATTCCTGGGCGCCGGGCGGGAGGGCGCTGAAGAGGGCGTCGACGCCGCTGGCCAGCGACATCGCGATGGTCAGGACGTAGTCGACCTGGAGGGCACAGCCGCAGAGGAGGCCGGGGTAGCGCCCCAGGGTCTTGGTGGCCACGATGTAGCCGCCGCCGCCGCCCGGGAAGGCCTCGATCGTGTGGGCGTACCCCCACGAGAGCACGGCCACCGTGAGGATGACAGCCAGGATGAGGAAGGGGATCAGGGCCCGGTGGGGGCCCAGGGTGACGAAGATTTCCTCCGGGCCGTAGCAGGAGGACGAAAGGCCGTCCGCCCCCAGGCCCACCCAGGCCAACAGCGCGATCAGGGCGATCCGCTCGAAGACCTGGGGATCGAGCGGGCGCTTGGGCGGCACGAACAGCAGATCTCGAAGCTTCATGGCTCTCGCGCCCGGCGCGGGCAAAAAAAAACCCCGGCTCAGCCGGGGTTTTTTGTGTCTAGCAAG
>CAYNDR010000526.1:0-3595 GCA_964395295.1 uncultured Planctomycetales bacterium | reverse complement strand
AAGGAAAGCTGGGCATGGGGAACAGAACGGATTCTCGTACGAGGGAAGCGGATTTTGGTGAACCTTCCCGCCCCGGGCCGGTTATAATGCTTGGTAGCGTTCAACACCGACGCCCCGGCCCTCCGGGAGCGTCCCCCGAGGAAGAGGCCCGTCACGAAGCGTCCAATCCTGTATCCTCGATCCCTCTCCCCATCCGTCCTGAAGACCCTCCTGGAGCGGATGGCGGTGCCGGGAGCGGCGAGGCGACTCCCACCGCTTGCCACGAGGAGGGTTCTCCACAGGGTGACAATCAGACCGAAGGATCTCACCCGCCGGGCCGACGGTCAGCGGATGCTGGTGGCGCTTCTCGGTCCCTGAGGCAGGAGGAAAACCATGGGAATGGCGTTCCTCAAGAGGGCGGATTCACGGTGGCCATCGAGGGTTGGCCCGGCCCGGCCGATTGGGAAATGCGCCGGACCGAAGCGCATCGTCTTCTGGTCCGTTTCCTGGCGCGCCATGCGGTTTCGCTTCGCGAGCCCAGGATCCTGCGGAAGGCGGCCTGAAGCAAGAGAAGGAGGTAATACGAGATGATGACTCGCCTGCCCCAGTGGAAGAAGGGGCTCTGCCTCGTCTACGGGCGATGCTCCAAGGACACCCAGGAAGGGAGTCTCGACGACCAGTACCGGGAGATCGAGGCGGTCGGGCGGGAAGCAGGTCTCCGGTCCCTCCGCGACCCCTTCGAGGACGATGGCGAGCGCGGCCACAACGAGGATCGGCCGGGGCTCCAGGCGATCATGGAGTACGTCCGCACCCACCCAAACCCGGCCAGGTACAACGACGACTTCATTCCCATCCTGGTCTACAACGTCTCGCGGTTCGGCCGATTCGACGACGAGAAAAAGATCTTCTTCTACCTCGTCTCGATCGAACGGTACGGGTATGAGTTCTACAGCGTCCAGGACGGGATTCGTAGCCGCGGGAACATCGCCGACTTCATCCAGCTCATCATCCGGAGCCAGCAGGCCTACCAGTATACGCTTGACCTCTCGGCCTATGGAATCCGGACTGGTTGCTCCCTGGCCGACAAGGGCTGGTGGCCGGGGGGCACGGCCCCCTACGCCTTCGACCGCATGACGCACGGACCGGACGGGAAGCCGCGCTACCGCTACGTCACCCGGGCGGACAAGTCGGTGGAGAAGCACACCCCGGACGGGACCTTCCTCGACCGCCTGGCTCCGATCCAGGACCATGGTCGGGTGCGGTCGCCCTACTCGGACAAGATGCCCAGCGAAAAGGTGAGGCTCGTTCCGGACCCGGAGCTGGCCAAGATCGCGCGGATGATCTTCGAATGGTTCGTGATGGAGGGCCTCGGGCTCAAGAAGATCGCCGCGAAGCTCAACCAGATGGGCGTCCCCGCCCCGCGGGGGCGGCGGTGGCTCAAGAGCACCATCCGGGGCATCCTCATGAACCCGGCCTACAAGGGGGCGCTCGTCTATGGACGCCGCTGCGACGGGAGGCACCACGACGTGCGCTTCGAGAGGGGGCCCCAGGGATTTGTTGCCCGCATGACTCGCCGGGACGTGGCCCAGCGCGACTTCGTACACCGGCCCATCGACCAGTGCGTGCTCGTCGAAAACTGCCACGAGGCAATCATCCCCGCGGAGCTCTGGGAGGGGGCCCAGAATAAGCTGGCGCTTCGGAAGAAGGGCCAGCTTGGGACGCGCGGGAAGGGTGCCCGGGGATCGTCCTACCTCCTGACGGGGGACGGCCTCATGAAATGCGTCCACTGCGGCTACCACTACCACGGCTCGACCGACCGCACCAGCAAGATCCGCTACTACCAGGACGGCGGCTATCACATGGGCGGCAAGGAGGTGTGCAAGCTGACGCTGGTGCGGGCGGATGACCTTGAGGGGATCGTGCTCGATGCGATCCGCCAGACGGCCCTGGGCGAGGCCAACCCCCTCGGCGGGACCGAAGCGGATCTCGCGGCCGAGATCGAGCGGGAGCTTGAGGCGAGCACGGTGCCCCTTGAGCCGCGGGATTCCGAGCGCGACGCCCTGGAGGAGAAGCTCGTGGCCCTGCGCCAGAAGCGCGCGGAGGCCGAGCGCTTCGAGAAGGAGTTCGGCGCCGCGGCGGCCGACTTGGTCAAGCGGATCCGGGAGGAGGAGCAGGGGCTCATCGGGCAGCTTGCGGCGAAGCGATCCGGCGGCCGGGCGCGGCTCAGCCAGCAGGAGCGCCGGGAGCTGGCCCTGGCGGCGGCGCGCTACCGGTTCAACCTCCAGGCGGTCCTGGAGCACGGTTCCCCTGAGGAGCGCAAGCGCTTCGTCCGGGACTTCGTGGCCGCCATCGAGGTGGACGGGCAGAAGAGAAAGATTCGGATCGGCCTCTACGGCGGGGGAAATTCTTCCTTAAGGGTGGTGCCCCCAAGGGGCCATGGACCAAAGGGCAACCCTCGGTGCCCGTGGCGCGCTCGACGAGTCGGAGGAGCGGTCCGAGCGGCGCGCCGGGGCTGCCGCCTTCTTCGCTCCCGAAGAAGCCGACACGCACTTCGCGCTTCCTGCCGTCCACGACGATCTCTCCTACGAAGTCGCGGATGAACCGCTTCTTCTCGTCGGGCGAGCCCTCCTCCAGGACCTCGCGGAGGTTGACGAGGTAGCCCGCCGCTTCGTGGGCCAGGGCCTTGAGGTCTCGCGCCACGATGTCTCCCGCCCGCGTCGCCACCCGAAGGGCCCGAAGTTCCCCCTCGAGCGCTTCGATTTCCTGTTTCAGCCGTCCCAGGTGCTCATTGAGGAGCGGGAGATTCTCGGGCGAGACGTTCGAGAAGACCATCGCGACCTTGTCCTTGCGCTCCGCGAGCTTCCGCTCCTGCTCCTTGATCTCGCCGTCCTTGGGCGCTGAAGCCTCCCGGCCGGCCAGGAGGGCCTGCTCGATCGCGCCTTCCAGTTCCTCGCGGCTTGCGAAGAGCGCGGCCCGGCCGTCCAGGATGCGCGCCTGGATCTGGTCCACAATCCACGCCTCCAGCGGCTCTGCCGGGACCATCGTGAAACTACACACGTCCTTCCCGCCCATGTGATACCCGCCGTCGATGTAGCGGCGGGTCTTGCTTCTCCGGTCGGTATCGCCCTGGAACCGGTACCCGCAGTGGGCGCAGGTGATCAGCCCGTCCCCCGAGAGAAGGTAGATGGACTTGACCCCCAGGCCCGGCCGCTCGCCGTGTTTCCTCGTCAGGACAATCTCCTGCGCCTTCTCCCAGAAGATCGGAAGAGCCCCCTGTGGACGAAGGTCCGGCCCGGAACGTCCTTGCGCTCGATCAGGGGCACGTAGCCCCCTCCCTCCTTCCGGATCGTGAGCCAGTGGTGCTTTCCGTCGCTCCGGCGCCCATAGACGAGCGCCCCCTTGTAGGCGGGATTCATGAGGATGCTTCGAACCGTCGTATGGAGCCAGTGGCGGCCCCGCGGAGGGCGGATGCCCTGGGCGTTGAGGTAGGCCGCGATCCGCTTGAGACCCCAGCCATCGTTGACGAACTTCTCGAAGATGAGCCGGACCACCGCGACCCGCTTCAAATCTCCGGGCACCAGCTTCCCCCTGCCTCTCTTGATCTTGTCGGAGGAGG
>CAYNDR010000525.1:0-3598 GCA_964395295.1 uncultured Planctomycetales bacterium | reverse complement strand
CGCCGGCGCGCGCGCTCCTGCGGTCGCGGGTGACCCTGGCGTACTCGGCCGCGGCCGCCGGCGGGTCGTAGGCGTATACGTTCGAGAGGATGCGGGAGACGTCCGTCTTCGGGAGCTTGAGGACCTCGTCGGCGGCCTCGATGATCTCCTTCTCGGCCTGCCGGTTGATCTCCTGGAGTTCCAGGGGAGAGGCGATCCGGTAGGCCACCAGTTCCTGGGCGAAACGGAGGATCGGGTCGCGCTCCTCGACCTCGATCCGGATCTCCTCGATCGGGCGGTACTTCCTCATGTCGTCGGTGGAGGAGTGGCTGTAGAGCCGGAGGGTCTTGGAGCGGATGAGGACCGGTCCGCGGCCCGAGCGGCACGATTCCGCGGCGGCGAGGAAGTTGTCGTAGGAGGCGCGGACGCTGTTGCCGTCGTTCTCGACGAGGGTCAGCCCGGGCCATCCCCGGAAGAGCGCCGCCACGTCGCCGCCCGGGACCTGCTCGCGGGCGGGGACGGAGATGCCCCATCCGTTGTCCATCAGGTGGATGATGGCGGGGGCCCGCTCGTTGATGGCGTGCCGGAGGGCCTCGTAGAACTCCCCTTCGGCGGTGGTGCCGTCGCCCAGGGAGCAGTAGACGACGGAGTCGGAGGGGTAGCGTCCGTTTCCGATGAGCGGCTTGGTCCTCGCAATGGCCTCGGCGAGGCCCACGGACGGGATGCACTGGGCCCCGACCGGGCTGGAGTAGGTGATGACGGCCTTCTCGGGGTCGGACCAGTGCTCGGGCATCTGCCTGCCGGCGGAGTAGGGATCGGCCGCGGCCGCCACCTGCTGCATGAGGTTCTCGCGGACCGTGAGGCCGCGCATGAGGACGATGGTCCGGTCCCGGTAATAGCCCCAGATGGGATCGGTGGGGCGGAGGACCTTGCCGGCCGCGGCCAGGGCGGCCTCCTTGCCGGCCGAGGAGATGGTGAACCAGGCCTTGCCCTGGCGGTGGAGGAAGAGCTCGCGGTCGTCCAGCCTCCGGGAAGTCACCATGATGCGGTAGATGTGGAGCAGGTCCTTCACGGCGAGCGTGCGGTGGTACTCGGGGACGGGGGCGTCGCCGCCGCCGGCGGGGGATGGGCCGCCCCACGAGCGATCCTGGACCTGCTTCCAGGCGGGCCTGGCCGCCTGTTCGTCGAGGAAACGCGCGAGGGCGTCGAGGGCCATGCGGAAGCATGGTAGCGCGCCGGCGGAGGAGGCGTCAACCGAAACGCGGCCACGACAAAATAGACCGTGCGTTTTGTCGCGGAGGTTATTTCTTGATCGACGCCTGGGGGGGCTCGGCGTACTCCGTCCAGATGCGGTCCATCTCCGCCGGCGTCGGCGTGCCGTCCCGGACGATGAAACGATAGCGGGACACGCAGGGCTTCCCCGGCTCGATCTGGAAATCGCCCCCCTGCGAGGGCGCCCAGTTGAAGAAGGGCTCGTCGGGGTGGAGGCGCATCCCCTGGGGGAACCGGAAGTTCAAGGGGTGGCAAAGGAACCCGATCGAGGCGTCTTTCCCCTCGACCTTCCCCGTCATGATGCACCACTTCGCGGTCGTGGCATTGCCGTCGACGCGGCCCTTGCCCTCGCTGGTCAGGAACGAGACGCCCTGCTTGCCCTCCCACTCGCCGGTGCCGCGGAATCCCAACCCGCCGTAGTAGTATTTCTTGATGAGCAGGGGGGCCGGCGTCGAGCAGGTCTGGACGGAGAAGAGGTCGAAGACGTACGGATCGCGGGAGGCGAAGATCCTGACCTCCCAGGTCTCGTCGAGCGCCGCCTTGGGCCCCTCGGGCGCGTTGAGGTTGACGAAGCGGTGGCGCGCCCGGAAGCCCGCGAGAACCGGTCCCGAGAAGGTCTCGTCGACCTTCACGCACTCGACTTTCCCCTGCTTCTCCTTGGAGTTCCAGAAGTCGGACTTGCGGCCCTCGAACTCGGAGCTGGTCCAGGGGAACCAGATCCCGTGGTGGTGGAGGTGCTTGGCGGGGAAGTCGTTCGTGATCACGCGCCCGCCGGGGGTCCAGACCGGGTGGATGTAGCCGCTGCGGGCGAACACCGCGTCGACGCCGGCGGGCGGCTGGATCACGGCGTAGTTGTACCGCAGGACGTCCCTGTCCCCGGCGCGGAAGACGAGGTGCCTGCCGTCCAAGTCGCGGCACTCGACGGAGGGAGCCGGCGCCGGGGCCGCGGGCTCCAGGCGGTACTCCCGCTTCTCGCCGGCCGCCATGTCCTTTTCAAGGAGCCATACGGCCAGGGCAGGCTTGCCGCGCCTTTGGACGGGGACTTCCTTCCCGTCCTGGACCCGGACCAGCCTGCAGGGACGGTCGTGGATCCCTTCCGTGAGAGTGCACTCGATGGGCGTACCCTGCGCCGCCGGGCGCGCCGCGGTGACCACGATGGCCTGCCCCTCCTGCGCCCCGGCGAGGGGGAAAGGCGAGGCCCCGAGCAGGATCAGGCAGACAAGGAGCATCGGTGTCTTCTCCATTCAGGAGATGGTACGACGCGCCGGCGGGGCGCGGAAGGAATTCGTGAGGAAACGCCTTTCGCAGGGGGAGTTCTTGACACGCGCCGTGGGACCCCCCTATACTTCGAATGAACCGCGCGGGCGCGTGAATTTCGGGGATTTCCTTCGCGACGGGGACCGGGGCTGGCCCACGTCATTGCGGAACCGTGCATCGGGGTGATGGACAAGGCGTGCGTCTCCGCCTGCCCCACGGACTGCATCCACGGGGCCGGGAGGATGCTCTACATCAACCCCGCGGAGTGCATCGACTGCGGTTCCTGCGTGGAGGCCTGCCCGGTCCAGGCCATCTTCCCTGCCGAGGAACTGCCGGCACCGTGGAGGTTCTACGCGGACGTGAACCGGGACTTCTATCCCGACAGGAGCGAGGATAAGGCATGGGCGGGCCGCGCCTTCCCCGGAGAGAAGGACCGGAAGCGCGGCCCAGGGATGCTCGAGCGCCCGCGCGCCGCCGGGGAAGCGGGCGCGGCGCATTGAATTCGTGCCGCCGTGCGTGAAGAGGACGCCGAATTCGGGATCATGGCCCTGGAGAAGGGCCTCATCAACCAGCAGGCCCTGGACGAGTGCCTGGCGGCGCTCGGCGAGGGCGGATCGATCACCCTCCCCGAGCTTTTCAAGAAGAGGGGCCTCCTCAGCGACGCCCAGATCGAGGAGCTGAAGGGCCAGGCGCTTAGGCGGGTCCACTCCCGGGAAGTCCTGCCCTCGGTGAACGCCGCCGAGGCCCCGGCGGCCGCCTCTCCCGAATCCCCGGAGGCTCCCGCCTCTCCCGGCCTGCCGCCCGAGGTGGCTTCCGTCATGGAGGACCCGAGCCGGCGGTTCGGCCAGTTCTTCCTCGTCCGGCCGGTGGGCCGGGGATCGGCCTCGGAGGTGTGGAAGGCCTGGGACATCACGGCGAACCGCTGGGCGGCCCTGAAGATGCTCCGGGAGGACCCCGAGTCCGCGGCGCGCCTCATGGAGGGGATCGGCCCGGCGATGAGCCTGAGGCACCCCGGGATCGTGACGGTGTTCGCGGCGGGGACGCCGCCCCCGAAGGAGGGCGAGCGGCCCTTCATCGCCATGGAGTTCGT
>CAYNDR010000524.1:0-3603 GCA_964395295.1 uncultured Planctomycetales bacterium | reverse complement strand
TATCGTCTCGAGGATGCGCTCCCTCGTCCACTTGACCGGATACCCTCCATGGCGCGGGGGAGGAAGCCCGGCCGCGACCAACGCCTTCTTCCAGCTGCCCATCACCTTGAAGCAGGCGTTGAGGAGGCCCCCTTGGCCCTTGCAGAGAACCTCCGATCTGTTGTCGTGCTTCCGGCGCCACCCTTCACGGAGCGTTTCGATGATCCTCTCCCGGGTCCACTGGGACCCCCGCGGGTAAATCCCCGCCGTGCTCAGGGCCTTCCCCCAACTGCCGAAGTGCTTGGACGCGGCCCTGATAAGCGCCCAGAGCTTCTGCGCCTTTGCCGTTTCCACCCGCACGTCCCGGGTCCGTTGCCACTCTTTCCGGAGCCATTCGAGGATCGCCTCGGGGGTCCAGCGATCGGTTTCCTGCACAGAGGCCGTCGGAACGCCGGCCGCATCGAGCGCCGCGTTCCAACCCCCGAAGTGCCGATACGCCGCCCCCAGGATCCCGGGGATCCTGCCGCTGATCCCGTTGAACGAGGCCCTTCCGTGCGCCTTCCATTCCTCCCGCAGGACCTCGATGATCCGGGTGGGCGTCCACTTCTCGGCCATCCGCTGGTAGTGGAGGGGCACGGAGGCCGCCTTGAGGGCGTTCGCCCATCCCTTGAAGTACCGCCAGGAGGCGGCCAGGATGCCACGCCCCCATCGTGCCGCGACCGCCCTCGGCCTCACGTCGCACCGCTCCCGCCATTCCTCCCGGATGGTCCGGAGCAGCTCCTCTCGGGTCCATTCCTTCTTCTCGGGGATGTTCCGCCTCACCCCGGCGGCCTTTACCGCCTTCCTCCAACTCCCGAAGAGCCTCCGCGCCGCCCCCAGGAATGCCTTCCCGTGACGCTCCCGAACGGCGTACCGCCACAGGTCCCGCCTCGCCTTGGCGTCCGACTGGATCGCCTCGAGAACCCTCTCCGGGGGCCATTCGTCCTCGACAGGCCGCGCGATCCCCGCGGCCTTGAGGACCTCGGGCCAGGGTCCGAAGTGGCGCCGCGCGGCCCAGATCATCGCCCGCCCGTAGCGGGCCTCCATGAGGGCTGGGCTGATCTCTCCGCCCCGGCCACCCTCCTCCCGGACCGCCTCGATCGTCCTCTCCGGCGTCCAGTAGTCGAGCACCGGCTGGATCTTCCGCGGGGTGATACCCGCCGTCCGCAGCGCCGCCTCCCAGTTCCCGAAGTGCCGCGTCGCCGCGTCGATGAGCCCGCCCCCGCGGCGCGCCTGGACCGGCCCCCGGGAAACGTCCTCGCCGGAACGGGCCTCCTCGTTGATCGCTTCGATCACCTTCTCCTGCGTCCAAAGGGACGTGCGCACCCTCGGGAGTTCCCGCACCCCGGCGGCCTCGATGGCCGCCCGCCAGGAACCGAACCGCTCACACGCGGCCCGCCGGAGCCCGGGATACCTCGGGCGAAGGTCGGCCCAGCGGATATACCCCTCGGCGTTCTTTCCTTCCTTGATGACCTGGAGGATCGTTTCCCTCGACCAGGCGTTCGCCCCAGTTCCTCGCGCGGCAAGCCCGCACGCCGCCAGCGCCGCCGACCAGGGGCCATGGATCCGATGGGCTGCGGCCAGGAGGGGCGGATCCTCCCGCTCCACGGCGCTCCGGTGAACGGCCTTCCCCTGATCCCGGCGCTTCAGGATCTCCTCACGTACGCGCTCGGGGTTCCAGAGCGGCCAGGTGCGGATTCCGGCCGCCTCCTTCGCCCGCCGGATCGAGCCGAATTCCTTCCGGATCGCCAAGCGGATGTTTCCATAACCCTTTCGCTTGAGACGATCGAGACGCCAGGCCCCGGCGAAGCTATGTTCGCGCTCGATCTGACGTAGGGTGCTGAGGATTTCCTCGCGGGTCCATTGGCGCAGGCGCCGGCGACTGGGATAGGCGATCCCGGCAGCCGAGACGGCGCCGGGCCAAGTCCCGAAAAGCCTCCGGCCGGCGTTGACGAGCCCCCAGTGCTCCGCCGCGGTCAATTTGGCAGTGATCGGACGATTCGATGCGTGGCGCTTCCGGATGGCGACCATCACCCCATAGGGCGTCCATCGTGATGTTGAAGGAGCTTCGGGATAGGACACGCCGGCCGCCTTCACGGCCGCGCGCCAGGATCCGAAAACCCGGCCAGCCGCCTTCAATAGACCTCTTGCTTCGTCGCGGACGCTCCTGTAGCCGACGGGCCGGCTCTGGGCTTGGCGTCCCCGGATCGCCTCAAGGATAGTCTTGCGTGTCCACCGCATGATGGCGGCCACGATACTACCAGCGTGCATCGGGGCGGTTCAATTGAACCTTCAACGGGCGGGAAGGGGGGCTCCCGGATGGGAGGGCGCTTCCAGAAGGATTGGAGGCCTGGGCGCCGGCCACGCGCAGCAACTACCCCCCGGTCGGCGTACCTGGTGGCACGCTACCCCTCTGGGGGTGTCAGGCAGTCGCCTGAGCCGGCGCCCAAGGCCGAATTTGAAGCCGCGAGAAGGGCAAACGGGGAGAGCGGGAGTGGAAGAACCCCACGGGGCCGCACGGTTGTGGATCGAGATGTGCCTTCAGTCGGCCCCTTCTACCCCGGTCGCGTCTCTTGGGGCATTCTCTTTGGAGTTCGATCGGCCGTCAAGCATTCGGTCCAAAATGAACTGGGAGAGGAGGATGGGGGGCGCGGAATTGGCTGGGGGTGGCGCTACCGGTTTCCACTTGTCGACGGGAAGATCACCTTGGTCCGCGTACGAGCCAGGACGGCGTCCTTGTCGGAATGGATCTTGATGTAGCCCGAACGGCCCTTGAGGTGGAGAAGGATCTCGCGTTGGGGCCAGAAGAGCTGGTCCGTGAAGTTCGAGAAGTGCCGCCCCGATTCGGCGGCATGGGCGATGCGTTCGTTTTCCCGGGTGCGGCGACGGTCCGGGTCGGGCTCCCTGGATTCCAGAGTCACCGCGAGGTCGAGGTCCCCGAGCGTGGGGCTTTCGGTCAGGAAGCTGCCGAAGACCACGACCTTCTGGACCCGGTAGAGGTAGTACGAATTCCGGTTGACCTCGTCCACGCGGGCCAGGAACTCCCGTGCCAGGCGTTCGGCCGTCGGCCGCGACATGGGGCGGGTCGCGGTGGCGTTGGCGAACCTCGACCCAAGGTCCGTCACGTGCCAGCTGGCCTCCGGGGCGTTCCCGGTACGTTCGATGTACCCCTGGCCCTCCAGGTTGCCGATGAGCGCCTGAACCTTGTCGGGGGAATCCTTGAGATGGCATTCCAGCGCCTCGGCCCCCCAGGAGTCCGGGTCACGCAGCCCCCGGAGGGCGTCCCTCACCCGAAGGATGGGGAAACCGGCGATCGTCTCGGTGGAGCGGATTCGCACGCAAACACCCCCTTGAATTCTACCACTCGTGCAGCTGATGTGGCGCTGGCAGCGAGACCATGGCACGGATTATGCCGCGTCCCCCAGGTAGCACGCCGCCTGATCCCGCCGATCCCGGCTGTGTCCCAGCCGCTCGACCGCCTCGGCGCGGGCTTCCTGGCGCGCCTCGGCGGGGGCGACGACGGCGGCCAGCCGCCGAGGTCACGGGGGCCGGCGGAAGACCAGGGCAGAAAGCCGCCGCCGCCCG
>CAYNDR010000523.1:0-3616 GCA_964395295.1 uncultured Planctomycetales bacterium | reverse complement strand
GCCGGTCCCGTCGCGCGGGCCGAGGGCTCCGACCGGATCGGCCGCGGCACCTCGCCCCGCCCCCCGGGTTCCGACGGACCGAGGCCCCTGACCAGGGCCGCCGCGCACCCCACGACCAGCAGGCAGCCGGCCGCGATCCCGGGCATCGTGAGGGGCACGGTGACCTTCCAGAACGTGCGCCAGGGCGAGGCCCCGAGGTCCTGCGAAGCCTCGAGAAGCCGCCGCGGCACCTTCTCGATCGAGACGTAGAGCGGCAGGACCATGAAGGGCAGGAAGCTGTGCACGAGGCCGAAGACCACGGCCCCCTCCGTGTAGAGGAGCCCCGCCGGCCGGAGCACGAACATGAGCGCGTACGTGCGCACCAGGAGGTTCGTCCAGAAGGGGAGCACCACGAGGAAGAGGAGGGCGTTCCTCCATTTCGGCGTGCACCCGGCGATGAAGTAAGCCGCCGGGTAGGAGACGACGAGGCACGCCGCGGTCGACGCCACGGCGATCAGGAACGACCGCCCCAGGAGCTTCCACGTCGTCGCCTCGGCGAGGGTCCGCGCGGCCTCCGGCCCCAGGGACCGGACGGCCAGCACCACGGTGGGGACGAGGAGGAAGACGACCAGCCACGCGGCGGGGACGAAGAGGAGCGCGAGGAAGCGTCTGTTCATCTGGGGAGCACCCGGACGTCCTCCGGCCGCCAGGAGACCGTGACGGCCTGGCCTGCCTGGGCGCGCGTCCCGGCGCTCTCCACGAGGAGTTTGCGTTCGCCGGCCTTGAGGACGATCGTGGTGGAGGCGCCCTGGTAGATCACCTCCTCCACGCGAGCCGCGAGGCCGGGGCCGCCGTCCAGGCGCATCTTCTCGGGCCGCACCAGGAGCGTGACCTCCCCGGTGGCGGACGCGGGGAACTCCAGGCCGTCCGTGGTGCGGACCGCCCGGCCGTCGCCCGTGCCCTCGAAGAAGTTGCCGGCGCCCACGAATCCGGCCGTGAAGCGCGTGGCGGGCCGCTCGTAGATCTCCTCCGGCGTCCCCACCTGCTCGATCGCGCCGCGGTTCATGACGGCGACGCGGTCGGACATCGCCAGGGCCTCCTCCTGGTCGTGGGTCACGTAGAGGAAGGTCATCCCGAGGCCGCGCTGGAGGCGGCGGAGCTCCTCCCGGAGGCCCTTGCGGAGCTTGAGGTCGAGCGCCGCCATCGGCTCGTCGAGGAGCAGGACGCGCGGACCCGTGACCACGGCGCGCGCCAGGGCCACGCGCTGCTGCTCGCCGCCGGAGAGGGTCGCCGGCGCGCGGCGCTCGTAGCCCGCGAGGCCCACCTTCTCGAGCGCGGCCCGCACGCGGTCCTCGACGTCGGGGACCTTGAGGATCTTCAGGCCGAAGGCCACGTTGCCCGCCACGTCGAGGTGCGGGAAGAGGGCGTAGCTCTGGAAGACCATGTTGACGTCGCGCTTGTGGGGCGGGACGCCCGCGGTGGCGGCGCCCCCGAGGAGGATCGTCCCCTCGTCGGGATCCTCGAAGCCGGCGACCATCCGCATGAGGGTGGTCTTGCCGCAGCCGGAAGGGCCCAGGAGGGAGAAGAACTCGCCCCGGCGGATCTGGAGGGTCACGCGGTCGACCGCGCGGCGCCCGCCGTAGGTCTTGCTCACGCCGCGCAGTTCGACGTCGAAGACGTCCACCCCTGAGGCCACCTCCTTACGGGGGGATTGAATCACAACGGGCCGCGCGGCGCAAGGGGCGGGGGGGGATTCCGATATTCCTTCCCGATCCCCCCGGGGCGTGGCATCCTGGGTTCCGTCTTCCAGAAGAGGAGAGGAACATGCTGCCCATCCGCAAGGTGGTCCTCTACAAGCACGGTGTGGGGTACTTCGAGCGCCAGGGAGAGGTGAGCGGCGACGCCTCCATCGACCTGCACTTCAAGGCGGGCGAGATGAACGACGTCCTCAAGTCGCTCACCACGCTCGACCTCGGCGGCGGGCACATCTCCAGCGTGAGCTACGAGTCCACCCGGCCCCTCGAGAAGCAGCTCGAGGACATCGCCATCCGCCTCCCCGACCAGAACTCCCTCACGGGGCTCCTCGCCCAGGTGAAGGGCGCCCGCGTGGCGGTGGAGGTGGCCGGGAAGAGGACCGAGGGCGTCGTCACCGGGACCGAGGCGTTCACGCGGAAGGAGGGCGAGGCCACGCTCCAGTCGAACTACCTGAACCTCCTGGTGAAGGGGGAGTCGCTCCAGTCCTTCGACCTGATGGAGGTGAAGAGCCTGACGTTCCTCGAGGAGGGGCTCCGGAAGGACCTCCAGCACCTCCTGGACATCCTCATCTCGGGCAAGAAGAACGACCTCAAGCGGCTCACGATCTTCGGCCGCGGGAGCGGCAAGCGCCAGATGGTGGCCAGCTACACGATCGAGACGCCCGTGTGGAAGACGTCCTACCGGGTCCTGCTGGGCCAGAAAAAGGCGATGGTCCAGGGCTGGGCGCTCGTGGACAACACGCAGGACGAGGACTGGGAGAACGTGGCGCTCACGCTCGTGGCGGGCCTGCCCATCTCGTTCATCCACGACCTCTACTCCCCCCGGTACAAGCGCCGCCCCGTGGTGCAGGTGCAGGAGGAGGAGGCCTACGCGCCGCCGGTGATGGAGGCGGGCGTAGCGCCCTGCGAGGAGGCGGCGGAGCTGGAGGACGCCATGCCGTGCCAGTCGGCGGCGGCGGGACTTGCGGCCCCCATGAGGTCGAGGAAGGCCATGGCGGCGGACCGGGAGGAGGCGCGCCAGAGGTCGGTCAAGGTCCAGACCCGCACGGTGGAGGTCGGCGACCTCTTCCAGTACGAGATCAAGAATCCCGTCTCCGTGCGGCGCGGCGAGTCCGCGCTGGTCCCGATCCTCCAGTCCGATTTCGACGGCAAGCGCGTGGCGGTCTACAACCCCTCGGTGCGGGAGAAGAATCCGATGTCGGCGGTGCTCTTCAAGAACACCACGGGCATGACGCTCGAGGGCGGCCCGCTCACGGTGCTCGAGGACGAGACCTACGTGGGCGAGTCGATGCTCGAGACGATGAAGCCCGACGAGGAGCGGCTGGTGCCCTTCTCGGTGGAGCTCGGGTGCGCCGTGGCGATCGACCACAAGAGCGAGCTGAGGGACGTCCACTACGCCTGCATCTCGAGGGGACACCTTCACGTCAAGCGCTTCCGGATCAACCAGAAGATCTACGTGATCCAGAACAAGACGGACCGCAAGATCGACCTCTTCGTGGACCACGAGTTCATCCGCGGCTGGGACCTGGTGGACACGGAGAAGCCGGTCGAGAGGACGGAGAACTACTGCCGCTTCCGGCTGGAGGCGCCGCCGAAGAAGACGGTGAAGTTCGTCGTGAGCGAGAAGGGGGACGAGGCCGAGAGCTACGGGGTCCGCGAGGTTTCCCGCGACCAGCTGGGGGTGTGGCTGGAGAGCAAGTACATCGACAAGAAGACGATGGACGTCCTCCGCGGGCTGATCGAGCTGAACGAGAAGGCGGCGGCCCTGCGGCAGAAGATCGAGGACCGCGAGCAGGAGATCAAGGAGATCTTCCAGAACCAGGAGCGCCTGCGCAAGAACATCCAGGCCATGGGGAACTCGCAGGACGAGCGCGGCCTGCGGG
>CAYNDR010000522.1:0-3627 GCA_964395295.1 uncultured Planctomycetales bacterium | reverse complement strand
CGGGGGTTCCACGGGCGGGGGCCGCCTGTCGTCGGGGAGCCCGGCCGGAGATCGCACCACGGGGTCGGCCTCCCGCGGCTTGACCGTGCTGCCGAGGAGGACCACGGAGACCTTCAATTCATCATCCACCCACGACATGCCTGCGTGATATCCCCGGATCCCGTAGTCGAAAAGCCTGATGCGGAAGTCGGCCGTTACGCGAATCCACTCGCCATCCCTCAGTTCTCTCCCTTCCCACAAGTCGTCCCTGTCGATTCGGGACACGCCCACGCCTTCAAGATGGAGCGGCTCCGTCACTCCGCGCATGCTCCATCGCCCTTTCATCCTCAACCTCTGGTCGTATCTCCGTCCATAGCCGAGGCGGGAGGCCGATTCGGTCTTGAACTCGATCCATGGGAAACGAGCGGCATCCAAAAAAGTCCATGACCTCATGGCCTTGTCCACGGACGCCACGCCGGTGGTCAGCGACTCCACGGGCACCCTCAAATGGACCTTCCCCGTCCCGGCGGCGAGATCCACCGTGGCACTTCCTGAAATCGTACGGGTCCAGCCGACGATGGCACCCACCGGCGTTTTCAACTCAAACTGGATCGCAGTGTGCCAGGGGGCGCCTCCGAAGTAGTAGGTCTTCTCGCCCGGGGATGCCGGCGGCGCATCCTTGGGGTCGTGCGGCTCCGGGGCTTGCGGCTCGGACTTCGCATCAGGTATCCTCGCTGCCTTGGGAGGGGCCGATAGCCTGGGGAACGGAGGCTGGGCGGCGGGCCGGGGCCCCCTTCCGCCCCTGACTGCAAACACGGCCCAGAAGGCCGCCAGTGCCAGGAGGATGGCCGCGACCGCGAGGGCCTTGGCCTTTCGTGAAACGGGCCTGGCCCTCGCCTCTTCCCCGCGAGGCTCAGTCCCAGGAAATACCGGCGCCGTCGTGCGAGGCGCGGCGAAAACCAGTTTCCTGAGGGTTGCGTCTTCGTCGAGAGCCAGGAGGAATCCCCGGCGGGCTTCGCGATCCCGCGCCAGGATTTCTTCCAGCCGGCGGACGTCCTCTTCGTTCGCCGCGCCCCCAAGATAGCGCTCGACCAGGAGGTCCATTTCGCCGCTCACGGACCGCCCTCCGCCGAGAGCCTCAATTTCCTCTCGACGCAGTCCCTCAGGACGCGGCGCACGCGCACCAGGGCCATCTCGATCGCGGCCACGGAGCGCTTCAGGCGCGCGGCCAGGCCGGAGATCGCGAGCCCCTCGCGATAGCGTAGATCGACCAGCTCGCGAGAAGGGCCGGCCAGTTCATCGAGGCACTGCTGCAGGAGCGGCGCCCTCGGGGAAAGCGCCTCCGCCTCGCCCTCCAGGGCGCCGGCCAGGGACTCCAAGACTTCCGGCGAGAGGACTTTTCCCTGCCTCCCCCTTCTCTCCCTCCACTTCTGGACCTTGTGGCGGGCGATCCCCAGCGCCCAGGCGCGAAAGGGCCGGCCCTCCTCGTAGCGACCGAAGCTTTCCCAGAGAGCGACGGAGATTTCCTGAAGGAGGTCTTCCGCTTCGCGGATATCGGCCATGGCGGCCAGGAGGTACCCGAAGATCGTCCGCTCGTTCGCCACGAAGTGCCTGAGAAAGCGCGGGTGGTCCACCGGCCCAGCCTCCATACGCAAGATTATTCCCTGCGAGGGGCAAAAGCCAACGCGTCTACTCCCCCGCGATCTCCACCACCGCCGCGCGCCACTCCGCGTCCAGCGCCACGGGCAGCCCCTCCTCCGCCAGCGACTTCCCCGTCCGACGCCCCGCCTCCTTCCCCTCCACCGCCAGCCGGTACGTCCGCCCCGGGTCGAGGCCGCGCAGCTTGAAGACCTCCCGCTCCGCCCCCTCGGCCAGGCGGTAGGCCAGCAGCACCCCCCGCGCCCGGTCCTCCGAGACGTACTGGATCGCCATCCACCCCGTGGGCTTCTCGTGCGCCGGACACGGCGTCAGGTGGTACGCGTCCGCCCCCCGCAGGACCCCGCGGATCCGCTTGTAGGTCGCCACCGCCGCCTTCGCCCGCTCCCGGATCTCCGGCGTCCACTGGAAGACCTTGCTGGAGATCCCGAACTGGCCGTTCATCGGGACCCGGAACATGAAGTCCCACCAGCCCGGCGGATTCGTCGCCACCACCGTCCCGTTGCCGCGATCCCCCACCATCCAGTGGTTGCAGGTCTCCGGCAGGAACTCCAGCGTCGAGCCGTACGCAAGCTGGAGCGAGGGGATCGGCCCCACCTCGTCCGAGATCCATGTCGTGTGCGTGCGCGCCAGGATCCCCAGGTCGAACCGGAGCCCGCCGCTGGAGCAGTTCTCGATGACGAGAGCCGGGTAGGCCGCCCGCAGCTCGTCCAGCCACGCATAGTAGCCCCGGAGGTGGCCGACCAGAAGGTCTCCCGGCCGGTCCCCGCCGGCCGTCTCGAACGACTCCCCGATGTCCGCGTTGTAGTCGATCTTGATCCAGTCCAGCGCGCACTCCTTCGCCAGCCGGTCCACCACGCCGCGCGCCCATCGCCGAACGTCCGGACTGGAGAAGTCGAGGGGGTATCGTGATCCGGCCAGGACCGGCTTCCTCCGGAACTGGAGGCACCACGCCGGGCGCTCCCGGCTCATCTTCGAGTCCACGCCCAGGTTCTCGATCTCCACCCAGATCCCGAACTTCATCCCCAGGCCGTGGACGTGCCCCGCGAGTTCCTGGAGCCCGTTGGGGAACGCGGCCGGATCCGTCTGCCAGTCCCCGATCTCGCGATCCCAGCTCTTGCGGTTGAACCAGCCCGCGTCCAGGACGAAGACCTCCGCCCCCAGATCCGCGGCGGCGTCGGCGCACCGCTTCATGTCCTCCGCCTTCACCCTGCCCTGGAAGGGATACCAGGAGTTGAACTGGACCAGCGGCGGGTCGTTCGCCGGGGTGCGCGCCGCCACGTACCGGCGCTGGTAGCGGTGCAGGCGGTTGGCGGCGTCATCCACGTCGCCCGCCGCCGCCGTGAACGCGGCGGGCGGCGACGCGAAGGTCCCGCCGGGCGGAAGGACCAGCGGGCCGCCGAAGTCGAACCTCAATCCCATCTCGACCTGGAGCGGCTCCGCCTCCAGGGCCCTCGCGCCCGGCTGGCGCTCGAAGTGCATCTGCCAGTTCCCCGACCAGGCCAGCTGCGCCGCGTACGTCGCGCCCGCCTTGCCGTGGCGGAGCGCGAACCACGGGGAAAAGCGGCTCGTCGAGCGGCCCGTGTTCGAGACGAACGCCCGGCGCCCGGCGGCCAGCCGCTCCGTGGCGACCTGCCGTTCCCTCCCCCAGCCGCCGTGGAGGTACGTCAGGTCGCACGGCCCGGGCGGCAGGCGGAGCGCCAGCGAGGGGAGCGACTCCACCTCCAGCTCGCGGTCGCCCGTGTTGGTCAGCGTCACCTGCCGCGTGAAGACGCCGGTCTGCCCCCAGGCGGCGGTGCGGACGTGCACATCGAGGGAAAGGTGTCGGTGGTGGAAGCGGAGCGCGAGCTCGACCATTCCGTCCCGGACCGGCCGGACCTCGTGCCCCACGAGGACGAGGTCGGCGGGAGAGAGCCCCTCTCCCCCCGCGCGGCCGGCCACGTCGGGCGCGTCCCACGACTTGCCGCGCAGGCCCGCAGGGCCGAAGTACTC
>CAYNDR010000521.1:0-3645 GCA_964395295.1 uncultured Planctomycetales bacterium | reverse complement strand
CTGGGAAGGGATGCGGACCTTCTTGGGATCGCGGTTCGGGAAGTTGTCGATGGCGACGCGGAGGATCTGCTTGGCCGTCTCCATCGCCCGGTCCTCGTGGAACTCGATATGCGTGGCCCCGGCGAACTTCGCCTTGGGACTGGTGGAGACGACCTTGGTATGGAAGCACTTCTGGAGCTCGGTGAGGGCCGGGAAGACGCACTGGACGTCCACCAGCATGACGTCGATGGCGCCCGTCATCACGGCCAGCTCCTGCTGGAGGAAGTTGCCGGCGATGGGCACGCCGTGGCGCATCAGGATCTCGTTGGCGGTGCAGCAGATGCCGGCCAGGTTGATGCCCTTGGCCCCCTTGGAGCGGGCCAGGGCCAGGATCTCGGGACCGTGAGGGTCTGCGTCTTGCCCTTGCCGTCATCGATGGTGGCGGTCACCTGGTCCGCCTTCAGGGCGCCGAGGGTGGCGCGGGAACGCAGGGGGTGGGGCTCCCCGAAGAGGACGTCCGACAGGTCGGTAGCGATCATCGAGCCGCCCCAGCCGTCGGCGAGGCCGACGCGGACCGCGCTCATCAGGAGGTGCTCGCTGTCGTTGTCCGCGCCGATGTGCGTGGTGTGGAGGCCGGTGACGACCTCGCGGTCGATGCCGCGGGGAGTGATCCCGGCCGCGGCCCAGTTCTTCCGCTGCTGCTCCGGCGCCCGGCGGGCGTCCAGGAGCGCGCCCTCCTGCTTCCCGAACTCGGCGAGCAGGAGATGGGCCAGGTCCTTCGCGACGTCCTGGTCCGAGCGCCCCTCCTGCGGGATGCCGTACTCGTCGGCGAGGCGGCGGAGCTTGCGGGGCCCGCGGATCTTGTAGGCGTCCGACTTGCCCTCGGCCGCCATCGCCAGGGCATGGAGGATGTCCCGGCCGTGGTCGGAATGCGCCGCCGTGCCGGCACAGACATGGCGGAGCAGGCCGCGGGCGACGATGACGTCGGCGTCCGCCCCGCAGATCCCCGCCTGGGGCCCCTGCCCGAACGGGTCGATCCGGCACGGCCCCATGAAGCAGTGGCGGCAGCAGATGCCCATCCGTCCGAAGCCGCACTGGGGCTCCTGGGATTCGAGCCGGTCCCACATGAGGCTGATGCCCGCGTCGCAGGCGCAGTCGATCATCGCCTGCGAGGCGGCATCACAGGTGCGAGGCTTCTTCCCGTTCTTCCCGATCATGATGGTCCTCTCCGGTTCAGGGGCTGTATCGGAAATCCGGCCCGGACCGGGCCCGCTTCCCGGGCCCCCGGCCGGCCAAACCTTCCCGTCCACACGCGTTTCACAAATTCTTCTCCAGCGCCGACGCCACCCGGCCCACCGCTTCGGCGAAGGCGGGATCCTCCACGTCCGAGGGGCGGCCCTCCAGGTCGGCCCGCGCCAGCGCCGCGCTGTAGGGAAGCATCCCCAGCACCCGCTCGCCCGCCAGCGCCGCGCGGAGCGCCTCCGCCTCGGCCTCCTCGCGCACCCGGTTGGCCACTACGAACACCCGCTTCAGCCCGATGTCGGCCGCCAGCGCCCGGACCCGCCGCGCCGTCTGCACACTGCGGAGCCCCGGCTCAACGACGGCGATCATCGCGTCCACGCCCGTCGCCGAGGCGCGCCCAATATGCTCCAACCCCGCCTCCATGTCCAGCACGACATCGTCCGGCACGCGCAGGAGGAGGTGCTGCATCAGGGCCTTGAGCACCGTGCTCTCGGGGCACATGCACCCCTTGCCCCCCTTCTCCACCGTCCCCAGGACGAGCAGGCGCACCCCGCCGGCGTCCACCGAGTACTTCCCCGGCAGGTCGTCCACCTTCGGGTTGAGCGTGAAGAGGAGCCCCCCGCCGCCGTCGTCGCGCGCCCCGGTTCGCTCCCGGATGAGGTCGCGCAGGCCGGCGATCGGCGCGGGCGCCCGGCCCTCGGGGACCCCCAGCGCGGAGGGGAGGTTCCCGGCGGGGTCCGCGTCCACGGCGATGACCGGACGCCCCGCCCTCGCCCGGAGCCGGGCGAGCGCCGCCGCCAGCGTGGTCTTCCCCACGCCGCCTTTCCCCGCGATGGCGATCTTCACCGTGACCCGTCCGTTCTCACAGGCCGGCCTCCGCCAGGATGTCCGGCACGTACTTCTCCCAGCCGAGCGTCATCAGGTGCGCCCCCTGGCACATCCCCTTCATCTCGCGCACGAGCCGGCCGGCGATCTTCACGCTCACGGAAGCCACGTTCTCCTTCGGCGCCGCCGCCAGCTCCTGGACGATCGGCTCCGGGACGAAGACGCCCGGCACCGACCGGTTCATGTACTTGGCCATGCCGGCGCCCTTCAGGACCACGATCCCCAGGAGGACGGGCACCTTCAGGCGCTCGATCCGCTTCACGAACGCCTCGAACGTCTTCGCGTCGTAGACGGCCTGGGTCTGGACGAACTGGGCCCCGGCCGCCACCTTGCACTCGAGCTTCAGGATCTGCGGCTCCACGTCGTCGGCGCACGGCGCCACGGCGCACCCCTTGAAGAACGTCGGGACCCCGTCGAGCTTGTTGGGATTCCCCTTGGCGTCCCGGCCCAGGTCCGTGCCGCTCTCCAGGAGCTTCATCGCCTGGAGGAGGCCCACCGAGTCGAGGTCGTAGACCGGCAGGGCGTCCCGGTGGTCCCCCATCACCACGTGGTCGCCGGTCAGCGCCAGCACGTTCTCGATCCCCAGGACGGCGGCGCTCAGGAGCTCCGACTGCAGGGACAGCCGGTTCCGGTCCCGGCAGACCATCTGGAGGATCGGCTCGATCCCCCGCTCCTTGAGCTTGTGGCAGGTGACCAGGGAACCCACCCGCATGACGGCCGTCTGGAGGTCCGTCACGTTGACGGCGGTGATCCTGGCGTTCTTGAAGCAGTGCTCGGCCTCGCGGAGCATCGGCTCGATGTTCGTCCCCTTGGGCGGACCCGCCTCGCCCGTGACGACGAACTCGCCCTTCGACAGCTTCTCCCTCAGCTGGCTCATGGCTTCGCCTTCCCCCCCTCCTGGCCCGCCTCCAGGCTCGTGAGCTCCTCCCGAACCAGCCGCCGGGGGCCTCCGCCCGGGCCGGTCGACCGGCTCTTGGGCGGCCGCGGCGTCCGCAGGACGTCGAGCCGCCCCTGGTCCTTCAGCCGCTTGTAGATCAGGTACCAGCCGCACTCGATGCGCTGGGGGTCCACCTCGCACATCCCCTTCTTCGTCCCCCCGCAGGCCCCGTGGGTCAGCCCCTTCGAGCACCGCGCCACCGGGCAGACCCCGCCGGTCAGCGCCAGCACGCAGTCCCCGCAGCCCCGGCAGTACTCCGCCCACACGCCGGGCGCCACGTTGGTCCCGAAGAAGGTCGTGTTGACCCCGGGCAGGACCTTCCGCTGGGGGTACCGCTCCGCGAAGAGCTGGATCCCGCAGCCGCAGGCGAGCGAGAGGACGGCGTCGACCTGCTCGACCTGCGCCGCGAGCGGATCGAGGAACTCCCGCTCGCACTGCCGCTGGACGGTGGCCTCCGAGATTTCCAAGCCCTTGCCTTCCTTCTGGGAGGTCATCCGCAGCTGGGAGGCCAGCACGCCCACCTCCTTCTCGCCGCCGGTGCTGCAGACGGCCACGCACGTCCCGCAGCCGGCGACCAGGATGCGCCGGCTGCCTTCCAGCAT
>CAYNDR010000520.1:0-3655 GCA_964395295.1 uncultured Planctomycetales bacterium | reverse complement strand
GGGTCGTCGTCATGCGGGACGGCTGGGTGGAGCAGGTGGGGACGCCGGAGGCCGTGTACGCCGAGCCGGCGACGCGGTTCGTGGCCAGCTTCATCGGCAAGATGAATCAGCTTTCCGCCGTCGTCGAGTCCGCGCGGGAGGGGCGGGTTCGGTGGGGCGACCACTGTCTCGTGGTCCCGCCCGACGCCACCGCACGGCTGGCCGAGGGGCAGGCGGTGCTCGTGCTGGTCCGGCCCGAGGCCATCGGGGTGGCCCCGGCCGGCGCCGAGGGGCCGACCGGCGAGAACCGCGTCCCGGGCACCGTCACACTCGTCACGTTCCTGGGGGCGGTGACCCGCCTCAGCCTTGAGGTGAGGGGCCGGCAGGTCCTGGCCGACGTCACCACGGGCGATCGGGGGCGCTTCCAGCGGGGGGCGTTGGTCCAGCTCGTCTTCCCGGCGGCCGCCTGCCGCGTGCAGGCAGACGAGCCGGCCGGAGGGTTACGATGAGCGGCCCGCGGCGCCGCCTCCGACGGGCAGCCTGGCTCGCCCTCGGGCCCTTCTTCGTGTTCGGCCTGGCCTTCGAGATCCTGCCGGTCCTGACCCTCGTCCGCTCGAGCTTCACCGCCGGGGGCGGGTGGAGCCTCGCCAACTTCGGGCGCGCCTTCACGCCGGTGATGGTCGCCTCGTTCCGGAACAGCCTGCGGCTCTCGGCCGTCACGGCGCTCCTGGGCGTGGTCGGGGGGACGGTCGTCGGCTATGCCATTATCACCGCCCGGAGCCGCTTCGTGCGCGAGTCGCTGACGGCGCTGGCCGACGTGACCGCGAACTTCGGCGGCGCCCCGCTCGCCTTCGCCTTCATCATCACGCTGGGCTCGACCGGCGTCGTGACACTCCTCCTCAAGGCGGCCGGCGTGTCCCTCTATCCGAGCTTCCGGATCTACTCGGTCTCCGGCCTGACGATCGCCTACGTCTACTTCCAGTTGCCCCTGATGATCCTGCTGGTCGTGCCGGCGCTCCTCGGGCTCAGGCAGGAGTGGCGGGAGGCGGCGGTGAACCTCGGGGCCACGCGCGCGCAGTACTGGGGGCGGGTCGCCCTCCCCATCCTGGCCCCGTCCCTGCTCGGCAGCTTCCTGCTGCTCTTCGCCAACGCGTTCGGCGCCTACGCGACGGCCTGGACGCTGACCGGCCCCGACGTCAACATCGTCACAGTCCAGATCTCCGCCCTCGTGCGGGGCGAGGTCCAGCTCGACCCGGCGCTGGCCGACGCCCTTGCACTCGTCTCGCTCGGGGTGATGGCGGTCTGCGTCGCCGGCTACCGCTGGCTGGCGACGCGCCCGTGGAGGGCGGCGCCGTGACAAGGCGGACGGCCTGGCGGGCCCTCACCCTCGCCCTGTTCCTGGTCTTCATGCTGGTGCCGCTGCTGGCGACCGCCCTGTTCTCCGTGTCCACGCGCTGGGACCGGACCATATGGCCGGAGGGGTACACGCTCCGGTGGTGGCAGGCCGTCACCGCCCGCTCCGCCTTCCAGGTCACGCTGCTGAACTCCCTCGCGGTGGCGGCGGCGACGGTGGCCGTTTCCATCCTCCTGGTTACGCCGACGGCCTACTGGGCCCACCTGCGGGCGCCGAAGGCCAGGCCCTGGATCGAGTTCCTGGCCATCGTGCCCTTCGGGCTTCCGGGCGTCGTGCTGGCCCTCGGGCTCATCCGCTTCTACTCCGGCGTGCCGGTTCCGCTGATCAACACGCCCGCCATCCTCGTGGCGGCCTACGTGGTGCTGACTCTGCCGTTTATGTACCGGCCGCTGGTGAACGCGCTGGAGGCGGTGGACGCGCGGACCCTGACCGAGGCCGCCCAGAGCCTGGGGGCCGGAGGGTGGCAGACGCTCGTCCGCGCCGTCCTGCCGAACATCCTGCCCGGCGTCATCAACGGGAGCCTGCTCGTATTCTCGACGGTGTTCGCCGAGTTCACGCTGGCGAACCTCCTGATCGGCGCCCGCTTCAAGACCTTCCCCATCTACCTGGTGGAGTTCACCCGCTTCGACGCCCGGCAGGCGAGCGCGCTGGCGGTGATCAGCTTCGTGGTCGCGTGGCTGGCGTCTGTCCTCATCATCTGGCTGGTTGGGCGCGGGGACCGGCCACGGGAGACCCTGGCCGCCCGCTGAGGCAGCCGGCCGGGGGAAAGGAGGCGAGCGGAAACATTCTGGACCGGGACGGAGCGGCGGGTCCGAACGCATCGGCCGCCGCGGGTCGTTTCAGTCGCGGGAGGAAGAGACATGAACCGCACACTTCGCCGACTCAGCACGCTGGCAATCGCGGTGACGATCGGGTGGACCGCGGCGCCGGTCGGGGCCCAGTCCATGCAGGCCCTGATGGAAGGCGCCAAGCGCGAGGGCAAGCTCATCAGCTACGGGATGTCCGACGACTGGGTCAACCTCGAGAACATCTTCGCCGCCATCGAGAAGAAGTACGGCGTCAAGCACACCGATACCGACATGACCAGCGCCGAGCAGATCACGCGGCTCCTGGCCGAGCGGAACGCGCCGGTGATGGACATCGCCGACATCGGCTACGACTTCCTGGGCAAGCTCCTGGAGAACAACCTGGCCATGCCGTACCGGAACTCGCACTGGGACAAGATCCCGAACAACTTCAAGGACCCCGGGGGCCGCTGGGCCGTCGCCTACTGGGGCGCCATCAGCTTCCTGGTCAACACCGACCTGGTGAAGAAGCTCCCGGAGACGTGGGGCGACCTCCTCCGGCCCGAGTACAAGGATGTGGTCTGCAGCCGCGACCCGCGCGTGTCCACGTACGCGACGGGGGCGGTCCTCGCGGCCGCCTACGCCCACGGCGGCGGCGAGGCCAACGTGCAGCCCGGGATCGACTGGTTCAAGCGCCTGCGCGACACGGGCAACCTCCGGAAGGGCGTGGTGCTCAACGTGGCCTCCGTCCAGAAGGGGGAATGCCCGATCTCGCTCGTCTACGACTTCGACGGGTTCGCCAAGCGCGACGCGACCAAGCTGCCGCTCAAGGTTGTCATCCCCAAGGACGGGACGGTCGGCATGCTGTTCGCGGAGTACATCAGCGCGGTCGCCCCGCACCCGAGCGCGGCCAAGCTGGCCAACGACTTCCTGTTCTCCGACGAGGGCCAGATCCTGCTGGCCGCCGGCTACGCGCACCCGGCGCGGAAGGTCACACTCCCGCCCCAGGTGGCGGCCAAGATGCTCCCCGAGAGCGCCTACGCCAAGTTGCACTTCCCCTCCAGCCTGGCGGCCTTCTCGGCGGCGGTGAAGAACATCGTGGACGGCTGGAACAAGGTGGTCGGCGCGCAGTAGAGGGGGGGCTGCCGCTACGCACCTCTGGCTGGAGTTGGCCGAGACAGGACTCTAACGAAAGAGCGTCCTCGAATCTCGGTGGGGATGCATCCGGGACCAGAGGAAGGGCCGACCATCTGGCCGACTTCCGCGCGCGATCAGCCAGGACACACGATCATTGGAGGGGTGGAGGCCCCTCAGGAATGGAGGCGAGTCATGCGACGATGGTGGCGGTGGGGTGGGGGAATCCTCGGGGCCGTGGCGCTGGCGGCGATCCCGATGGGAGCGTTGGCCGCGTCGGCGGATCATGAGGGGCAGGTTGTCGTCTACACGGCGGCGCAGAGCACGATCGTCCAGGCCATCG
>CAYNDR010000519.1:0-3657 GCA_964395295.1 uncultured Planctomycetales bacterium | reverse complement strand
GAACGCCGCGGAGGCCACCTCTCCGGGGGAAAGGCCCGCGATCTCGGCCACCGCCGTGATGATGACGCCGCCCGGCTTGGGGACCACCGGCTGTTCGCGGGACTTGTCCTCGAACACCGGCGCCTTCAGGGGTTCCGGCGGCCTCGAGACGGGCGCCTGGAGGGCCTGGACCTGCGTTTCCTTCTGGACCCGGCTCTGAAGCGCCTTGTCGATGTTGTTGGCATTCACCTCGGACACCTTCTGGTCCTTGCCCGCAGGAACCTCCGCGACGACGAGGTCCTTCACCACCGGGGCCACCTTCTGGAGGAAATCGTTGCACCGGAGATTCTGGTGCCGGGCATCGTCGGCTTTCGGGGGCTTGTAGTTCCGGGCCATGTCGACGACGTCCTTGTCCGTGGAAACCTGGAAGTACTGGACCTTGCCGAGGTCCGCCGCTCTCCATGAATGCGAGAGGCGGGCCCCTTTCTCGACGTAGCGATCCAGGTACTTCTGGATCTGCTCGGGGGCGGCCTTCTTGACGTCGGGCTCATCCTTGGGAAACTGCTCCTTGATGAAGTTGTTCATCCGGTTGACCACGCGCTCGTTCGATATCCCCTTCCTGTCGATCAGGTCCTTGAATCCGCCGAGGGTGTTGCCGTCGTAGACCCGGTCACTGCCGGGGCGGAGGACCACCACGTGCCCGTGGCCGTCGTCGTCCGCGAGGGAGGCGATGATGACCTTGCCCTTCTCGGCCGAGAATGCCCTGAGTCCGTCGCCCGCGATCTTCTGGACGGCCGGCTCCGGCTCCGGTTTCGGGTTGGCCTGCGGGTTCTGCCGCGCGGCCGCGAGCAGGGGGCCCAGCACAACCCAAAGCACGGTCTTGGATCGGATCATCACGCATTCCTCCACGGCGACGTCGATCTGGACGGACCTCCGCCTTCAGAGGGGATGAAGGCGGCTTCGGTGCCGGGGTGCCTGGGCGGACCCCGGACCGGCCTCGATGGAAAGAACGGGTTCCCCCACCCCGCCGGGCCGGCGTCCCCGCGGACCGGGGCTGCACGCGCAGGATCATCCGCGAGTCCCCACGGCGGCCCCGGGACTCCAACGAATCAACCCGATTATAGCTGAAGCCGGGGGCCTGCGGGAGGGGGATTCGGGACTCGAGGATCAGGGCGGCCCCGGGCCGGCCCACGCCTCCCGGGCCACCGGGGGGCCTTGCCGCCAGGATTCGAGGCCAGGGTGAGCGCCCCCGTTCCCGGGGCCGGCAATCGCGCCCCCAGGCCCGGCAGGGGCCCGCTATTGGAGATGCCGCAACTCGACCCGAATGGCGGGCGATCCGTGAACGGGCACGGCCCAGGGATGGAACTGGAGAAGCTGGACCACCTCGGGAAGCGAATCCCCATCCGCATCCCCTAGGGCGACCTGCTTCTGCATCTTCGCCAAATCCGGGCCCGGCCACATGCCCACATAAGGAACGGAAATGGGCCAGCGGTTGTCCGCGTCGGCCAGTCTCGTGCCATCCAGGTCATAGGCCTCCAGGAAGCTCCCCACCCTCTCCGTCGGCCCCGGCGCGGAGTTCAGGCGATGCACCAGCGCCACCAGCTCCAGCGCGGCATCTCCATCCACGTTTCTCAGCTGGACCTCGTAGCACGTCCCGCTCACGTCGATCTCGGGCGGGCCCGCGGGCAATCCGTTCGTGTCATAGATCCATATCCTGGTCCCGCTGACGATGACCTCATCGTCGCCGCCGGCCACGGCCTGTCCGGACGCGGCCGTGCCGGAGGCCGTGACGGGCCAGCCCGGGCGGACGACCCCCGCCGGCGACTTGAGGTAGACCTTCCCATCATAGCCGGCCAGGACCACGTCCGGGCTCGTCCCGGCCGCCCGGATCACGAACGCCGCCGAGTTGTAGAAGCGTTCGGAAATATCCCAGCCCGCAAGGAAGGTGTTGTCGCCCTTGAGAACCTCTCCTGTGGAAACCAGGAGGATCTCCTCTTTCCCGTCCGCGTTCAGATCGCCGTGCAGGAGAGGGCCGACAGACACCCTTTCCAGGGGGAGCTCCCGCGTCCACAGCACGGCGCCGTTGGCGTCGAACACCCTGATCATCGGGCCGCGCACCTCGGACTCGGGAATCCCCATGTAGTACCGGCGGAACTCGGTGACGATGATCTCCTTCCGGGCGTCGCCGGCCACGTCGGCCAGGGCCGCGTACTCCGGCTCGGAGCCCGCGAATTGCACGGGCCAACTGCTGTTGTGGGGCAGTCCGCTTTCGGCCTTGAGCAGGTGCACGGACGTCATGTTCCCGGTGCCGGCCCATTCCTGCACGGCGAAAAGGACTTCAGGACCTCCCAGGCCGTCGACGTCTCCCAGGGCCAGGTTCCGCGTGGAGTCGTATCGGAAGTGGAAGGGCGGTCCGGCCTGCGGCCTCTTCTCCCAGACCAGGGAGCCGTTGTTGTCCAGGGCGCTCAGGAATTTCTCTGTCTTCACCAGGAGCCGCACGGGCGAACCGGCCGTGCCGCCCAGGATTTCGAGGTGCTCCAGGTACGAGGCATAGCGGTAGATCGGCCAGTCGGCGAGCGTCGTCCCTTCGCCCCATTCCGGGGTCGCGATCGGTTCGTGCTGGATATTGGAGTACGTGGCCGGGAAATTGGACGTGTCCACGTACACCTGGACCGAGTCCGCGTCCGTCCCCGCCTGGGACTGGACGGAGAGGCGGAACCGGTGCCATCCCTCCGAGAGGAGGGGCGTCATGGAGGGGAACACCGGCACGCCCAAGAAAGGCGTCTGGGGGGAGAACATCACCGTATAGGCCCCCGTGGCCGTCTCGGGCTTGCCGGCGGTGTAGGGCGCATAGGGACGGTTGCGGGAGGGGCTTGACCACAAGACCTGGTCCGCGGCGTTGACCACGGAGACGGTGTAGCTTGAGCCCGCACGCGTGTCGATGAAGGCCGCCAGGGGCAGCCACCCCTGGTCCGCCGGCATGGTCCAGTTGGCCTGCGGCAGGAGGATGCTCGCGCGCGAAGGGACGAACCAGTCGTACGCGGTGAACTTGGTGCCGGCCTGGTTCTGGGCCAGGAGCTGAAGCGTGTATATCTGCTTGTTCGCGAACACGTCCGTATTGAGGAAGTCCATCCCCGGCGGGATGTCCCATCCCGCCGCGGTGTAGTCCGCCGGGCTGTTGGCCGCCGACGCCGGGACGGCAAGCGGGGTCCAGTTGGCGGGGGAGGAAAGGACGTCGCCCCCGGGGGCGTCCCCGACGCCCACGGCCAGCCTCCAGTCCCGGAGGGCCGCGCCCTTGACCCGGATGCCCAGGTCGGGCCTGCCCCCCGCCGCGAAGGGGCGGTGGAAGTAGCTGTTCCACAGATAGCCCGCGAGGTAGTTCTGCGACTTCTCCGCGGCGATCGCCGCCTCCAGCGGCTGGTCAAGCCCGTTCGCAAGGGATTGCACGGCATTGCCCACGTCGAGCATGCCGGCCCCCGTCCATTCGTCGTCTCCCACGCGGTTCGAGCCGTCCCCCTCGGGGTCCGTCATGTCCCTGGCCTTCGCCCTCAGCCAGGACCGCATGAGGGGCGCCGTCACCTGCGGGTAGCGGCCCTGGACCACCGCCGCCCCGCCCGACACGAACGCGCAGGCCATGCTGGTGCCCTCCGCGGTGACGATGTCGGCGGCGGTCTGCGG
>CAYNDR010000518.1:0-3670 GCA_964395295.1 uncultured Planctomycetales bacterium | reverse complement strand
CCTGACTGCGTAGTCCGCCTTCTTCATGGAGATGGGGTAGGCGGCAGCAAGGACCAAGCGAAGGGCGTCCTTGGGGCGCAGGCCCGAGAACGTCGCCTCCACCCGGGCGCTCGTGGCCGGTGGCTCCTGGGGGAGCGAGAGGTCCACGCGCGGGGGCGGGGAGAAGGAGATCAGGTCCCGCCGGGGGGTCCGGAAGACGAATAGGTGGTCATCCGCCTTCTCGGAAGGTTCCGGGAGCCGGGGGACCGCCCAGGTCCCCGACCGCTGCCAGAGATTGCCCTTCGATCCCAGGACGTCCACGAGGAGGCGGGGAGGGACGTAGCCGTCGTGGCTGGGGAGGTAGACGTACGGATCTTCCTGGAAGAGGACCCCAAGGGATTTCGTAGGATCGATCCAGGAGAGCAGCATGTCGTTGCGGTTGAATGCCTGGGCGAAGAAGAACAGGGTCCCGCCCTCGGTCTTCACCTCCCTTCGAAAGTGCTGGAGCGACATCACCAGTTCCGCCTGGTCCGAAGGGACGAGCCGGAAGCTCGCGGCGTAGGGCGGGATCATGGCCTCTTCCCGCCGGGCCTTCCCCGCAACGTGGAAGGCGGAGGAGGCCACGACCAGCGCCTCCGGCAGATCGTACCTGGCGAGATCGACCTCGATCAGACCGTTGGGCCCCTGCCGGATTTCTCGGTCCAGGAGCTCTCCCGCAACGCGGTGAAGGAGATGGGCGTGGTAGAATTCCACCCCCTTGCCGCGCGGCGGAGTCACCCGGAGGCGGGAATCCCGGTCGAAGAAGAGGACCCCGTCGGGGAGATCCGCCAGCGACTGCCCGTACTCCTTGAGGCAGGCGCCGATCGGGTGGCCGTCCTCGACCCAGATCGACTCCACCTTCACGGTGGTCCGGTCGGGGGCCGGGTCCTGGGGCGTCGTCTGGCAGCCCATCCCGACGAGGAGGGCAAGCGCGAGCGCCCCGACAAGGCGGCGGGCCTGGAACGAAGGGCTCATAGATATTCTCCTACTTTGGATTTTCCTGGGTGGACGCGGGGGATTTCTTGACGGTCACTTTCTTGATCGTGAGCTGGGCTCCGAGGACGGTGAAGCCGAGCGCGCGGGGGATGGCGGCCTCCTTGAGCGGACGGCTGAAGGCGAGCGCGCCGTCGAGGTAGACGTGGAGAAAGCCGCTCTCGCCGGGGACGAGGACGAGGGTCCGGTCGTTCTGGCCCGCCGGGAGCTTCGACGCCGCCAGTTCCTCGTCCTGGCCCTCCAGGGAGAAGACGGGCCGGTAGAGGGCGATCTTCCTGGCCTGGAGCTTGAGATAGACACCTCCGCCCCCTCCCGTCACAAGAGGGAACCTCCACTCGGACGAGTCCGGAGAGGTCCCCTGGGGCTCGAACCGGAACCGAACGAGGACGCCCTCGGGTGCCTGCGGGACGCCTTCCTCCATCAGGAAGTGCCGGGGGCCCACCGGATCGGCCAGGATGATCGCGTCTTCGAATGGATCGCGCCGTAGGTAGCCTCGCTTCTTCTTCTCGTCGGCCTCCGTGGGGCGGAGCTTCCAACCGAAGTCCACGAATCCCGTGCCCGCCATGAGTTCCTCGGCCCCGACGCCGAGGTCGCGCTCGAAGCGCTCCAGGAGCAGCTGGGCCGCCGGCAAATGGCAGAGGGTCCCTTCGAAGGAAGCCAGGACGCGCGAGTATTGGGAGGCCAGGAACGCCCGGAGGGCTTCCTCCTCCCGCGCCGCCGCCTTGAACTCGGCATCCAGGGCGCGGTAGAAGCCCAGAACCCTCGGCGCGTTTGCGGCCAAGGAAGCAAGGGCCGCAAGGGCCTGCTTGCCATCTGGCTGCTGGGCGCCGGGGCGGATGGCGCTCTTGATGCGGTCCTCCGCCTCCAGGCGCCCGAGGCGGACGAGGACGGGGAGGGAGAAGACCAACTCCCCGGCGGATTCACCGAGCCCGAGGACTTCGCCCAGGGTCCGTCCCGGCTCCAGCGACAGTCCCTGGACGGACACGCGGACGGGGGACGGCGCATCGGCGCTCAGGAATTCCTCGGAGGCGATCTTCGAGAGAGGGACGGCGAATTCCTTCCCGCCGCCGTCCTGGAGGCGGATCGAGCCCGGGGCCTCCCCCGCGATCGAGCCGGACGCCGAGCCGCCGTCGGCGAGCTTCAAGGCGATCCGGCCCTTCTCCGAGAGGATCGCATTCAAGCGCGCCTGGACCGCCCCGCGGGCTTGGAGGACAAGGTCCCGCGCCGCGCGGACGTGGCGGGCCGAATACTCCTTCTCCGAAGGGATGGGACCATCGGGACGGAGCCCCAGCCGATCCCGCTCCAGGGCGGCGATCTCCGTAAGCATGGGATCATACGACCGGGAGAGGAGTTCCTGGCGGTGGGCCGCGAAGAGATCCATGAGGGCGCCGACCAGGGAGATTTCGTCGGCCGTGGGGCTGTAGGACGCCAGGCGCTTTTCGAGCGGCACCGGCGCGGGCGGAGGGGGCGGCGTCGGGACCGCTTCGGGCTCGCGGGGAGGAGACTCCTTTGGCGCCGCGGGGATTTCAGCGCTCTTCGGGGGAGGACTTGCCTCGATGATCGGCGCCTCCGGTTTGCTGGCAACGGGGGGATTGGGCCGGGGCTCCGGCCGGCCCTTGAAGGGGTCCGCAAGAAAGAAGACGAAGACCAGAACGGCCATGATCCCGAAGGCCGCGACCGCCTTCCGGAGAATCGAGCCTCGTCTCCCGCGGACCCTGTCCAGGGTGGTTTCCTCGAGGAAGTCCGCGCTCTCCCCCGGCACCGGTAGCTGGCGCCGGATGGCCGTCAGATCCTGAAGCAGCTCCTCGTACGAGCCATAGCGCCGGTCGGGATCCTTCAGTAAACACCGCTCCAGGATCGACCATAGGGCAGTTGGGAACCCCGGGACCCGATCGGTGAGCGGCCTGGGCGTCTCCTTGGCGTGATGCCACCGCCAGTTCATGTAACTGTCGGGGCCGGTGCCGAGACCTTCGAAGAGGTACCCGCCGGCGGCGATGGAGTAGAGGGTCGCCCCGAGGGAGTAGATGTCCGAACGCAGGTCGCCGCGCCCGCCGTTCATCCGCTCCGGGGCCATGTACGCGAAAGTCCCGACCGGCTGTGGGGGCTTGTCGACCTCGCTGGCAACGCTCTCGAGGGCGCTCGGGATCTCCTGGACCGCCTCGTCAATCCCCGCGAGGTTGGATCTTCCGCGAGTGCCGTGGATGCATGCCGGTCCACCTGGTCGAGCCGAGGCCGCCTGCGGGATAGCCATGAAACTCACCCGGTTCCGAAGGAAACGCGATTTGGGGGCCTCCGAGGCCGAAAGCCCCTCCTGGAAGGCGGTGCGGGAACAGATCATCTCGGAGGACTGCGCCCCGCTCCTCCGCGACGCCCTGGAGCGATTCCCGGAATTCGAGCCCGACCAGGCCCAGGTCCTGGTCCACGAGGTCGTCGAACGGTTCTTCTTCGAGGTCATGGACCTGGGGGCGAGCGAATCGTACCACCATGCCCCCCCTTGGGGGCTGGCGCGCCACTCGCTCGAAGTGGCCGTCCAGGCGCTCCGAGTCGCGCGCTCCCGCCACTTCGTGGGCCACGCCGCGCCGAATCCGGAGGAAGAAGCCCACCGGCTGCCGAGGCTCAGGTACGCCTGCTTCCTCCTCGCCCTCTACCACGACGCGGG
>CAYNDR010000517.1:0-3680 GCA_964395295.1 uncultured Planctomycetales bacterium | reverse complement strand
CGCTCGAGGAGCCTCCCCATGGCGGGGAGAACCGGTCTTAGGATCGGCATCGCCCAGGTCCCCGTGGCGATGGGCGACAAGGAAACCAACCTCGCCGCGATCCACCGCGCCCTTGGAGACGCGGCGGGCGCCCGATGCGACGTGGCGGTCTTTCCGGAATGCCTGCTGGCCGGGTGGTGCTCGCCGGCCGCCCGCAAGGTGGCCGAGACGGTGCCCGGGCCCTTCACCGAAGCGCTGGGGGACCTCGCGCGCCGGCGCCGCATGGCGATCGTGGCCGGGATCGAGGAGCGGGAAGGGGGACGGATCTACAACAGCGCCGTCCTCCTCGACCGCGGGGGCCGTCTCCTGATCCGCCACCGGAAGATCAACGAGCTGGACATCGGCCTCAGGATTTACACGCGGGGGACCTCCCTCGGCGTCGCGGACCTCGACGGCCGCAGGATCGGCATCGACATCTGCGCCGACAGCTGGATCCCCGAGGTCACGGACGGCCTCTATTTCCTGGGGGCGAGGATCATCCTGTCTCCCTGCGCCTGGGCCGTACGGCCGGGCGGCGAGGCGCGCAACATCGCCAAGATAAGGAAGTGGTACGCCGCCCGCGCGAAGGGGAGGGATCTCACGATCGTCGCGGCGAACGGAGTGGGACGGGTGACGCAGGGGCCCTGGCGGGGACGCCTCCTGCAGGGGGAGAGCCTCGTCACGGGACCGGGGGGCCGGAACCTCCTCCAGGGGCCGAGGAACCGCCCGGCGCTCCTCTGCGTGGAGGCCTGACGCGGGCCGGGGTTCCCGCCCTCCCCGGTGGGCGGGGAGGGCGGGCGTGCCCGATCCGGCTTTGGCTTACTTGTCCTTGTCCAGGTCCGCGTCCTTCTTGTGGAAGAGCGCGGTGGCGGGAATGATCTGCTTGGAGATGCCGGCGCCTTCCCAGGACATCTTGATGCCCACTTCGCCCTCGTTCTCGAAGAGATCGACCTTCAGCTCCGCGTCGCCGGCCTTGAGCTCGATCTCGCCGCTCTTCTCCTCCATCGCGTGGAGGCCGCCGTTGTCCACGACCTGCTTGCCGCCGATCCAGAGGCGGGAGCCGTCGTCGGACTCGGTGTAGAGGGTGTACTTGCCGTCCTTGGGGACCCGGAGGATCCCGGTCCACCGGACGTAGAAGTGCTCGGACATCTTGGTGTCGGCGAAATCATCGCCGGTCTGGTACCAGTTGATCTGCTTGTCGATGCGGCGCAGGTTGGGCTTCTTGTTCGCGACGTTGGGGAAGTCCTCGATCGCCTCGTCGAGCTGGAACCACTCGCTGATCAGTCCGGGCTTCAGGTCGTCCTGGGGAGCGACGCTTGTGTCGCTGGCCGCCAGGGCCGCCCCCAGCAACAACAGCGCGCCGAGAGTCCTCATGCTCCATTCCTCCTCGAAAATGACAGAATCCTTGAGACCCCGCCACCATGGCCAGGTCATTCCATACGCGGGAGGTTAGTGACGCAAGGCATGGCCGCGTTACAGGAAATCAGGGGACCGTCCCGCGATTGCCGGAAGTGGAATAGCGGGAAGCGGCCGGCGCGTTATAAATATGGAGGGAAAGACCAATGGACGAGAAGGATTCAAGCGGGGGTGCCGTTTGGCCCCTTAAGACCGTCCGGCATCTCCTGGAGAGGAAGGGGAGGCAGGTCTGGTCGGTGGCCCCGGACGACTTGGTCTACGACGCCCTCGTCCTGATGGGCGACAAGGGCGTGGGGGCGCTCCTGGTGCTCGAGGAAGGAAGGGTCGCCGGGATCCTCTCCGAGAGGGACTACGCCCGGAAGGTGATCCTGAAGGGGAAGAGATCCAGGGAAACCCCGGTGCGGGACATCATGTCCTCTCCCGTCCTCTGCGTCGATCCGGAGAAGACCGTGGATCAGTGCCTTGTCCTGATGACCGAGAAGCGCGTGAGGCACCTGCCGGTTGTCGAGAACGGCGAGCTTGTGGGCTTGATTTCCATCGGTGACGTCGTCAAAGAGGTCATCGCGGGCCAGGAATTCGTCATCAGCCAGCTGGAGACCTACAGCCGGGGGAAGTGAGCCGGGCGACTCAATCGTGCCACTCGTCGCGCGGATCGAAGGGGGGCACGACGATGTTGAGGATGCGGAGCCCCGACGGACCCGGCACGGCGCGGTGCCGGGTGCCCGGGCGGATCATGACGGCCACTCCAGGTCGGAGCGGGCAGACCTTCCCGTTCAGCTCCAGCCGGCCCTTGCCCTTCAGGATGTAGTAGGTCTCGGTAAATCCCTTGTGGTAGTGGGTTTGCGAGTCCCTGCTGATGTCCACCACATGGACGGAGCAGACTCGGTTGTCTGCCTGGATGAAGGCGCGCCGGCTGGCGCCGCAGGGACAGGGGGTCTTTCC
Source organism: uncultured Planctomycetales bacterium (assembly GCA_964395295.1). Classification (GTDB taxonomy): domain Bacteria; phylum Planctomycetota; class MHYJ01; order MHYJ01; family JACPRB01; genus CAYNDR01. The sequence continues at coordinate 1,304 of CAYNDR010000517.1, read as the reverse complement.
GATCGCCGAGAAGTCGGCGACGAGAAAAGGGTCTTTCTTCGCGCGTTTCATGCGTTTCAAAGGGACCTCCCGCCGTTATTATAGACTTTGGGGCGGGCGGGGGGAATCGACAGGGGAGGGAAGATATGCGATCGCGACTGCTCGGACTGGTCCTTCTCGGCGCGATCGGATGCGAGATGCCGGGGGTATATGGGGGATCGGTCGAGACGCCGTCCATCATCGGACCATCCACGGATCCGGAGCATCCCGGGGCTCTCGTGGGTCGGTTGCCCGTGCGCGCCGACGGGAGCCTCGGGCTGGCTGGAGAGCCGGGATCGGTGGTTCGCCCCGTGCTCGCGTCCCTCGTCTTCTGGGTGGCGGATGAGGGCGGTCGATTCGTCGTCCGTCCGTTCGTCCACCTTTGGCCGGTCGACCCGCCACGGAAACCGGCGATCGTTCCATTGGAGGGGCCGCAGGGGCCTGTGGCGTGCTACGGGCTCTTTGACCGTCCCACCCTGCTGCAAGCCCGCAGGGCATCTTCCCGGTTCGTCCCGCAGACGGGAAACATCGCCGGGACGCCAGGATGGTGGATCCTGAATCCGATTCATTTCGAGGGCACGGGGTGGTTCGGGCCTATCTGCGGGTTCCTCGTGATCGGCGAGTTCTACCTCACGGATCCCGGGAGCGGGGCCGCTCCGGTCGATGTGAGCCCGGTGGCGCGATCCCGGCCGGACGGCGGATGGGATCCGAACCACTGGTGGCTCGTCACACGGGATCGGGCGATCGGCGCCGCCGCCGTGACCGAGAACGGGAAGATCGTCGGCGTCTCGACCTATGACATCCCGGAACCTTCCCTGGATCCCTGCCTGATCGGGCGCGAGGACTTCGGCATCGCCGGCGGCCGCTGGAGGAATCGCATCCTGATCCAGGCGAAGAACAGCACTTTCCCGAAGCTGCTCGGCGAGGGGAAGACCTCGGACCTCGCCGCCCTGGGAACACGTCTGGAGCAGGTCGCTCTCGATCTCGGACACGAGGCGGAGTTGGCAAAGGATCGCGCGCAGCGGATTCTCGGAAGCGGCCAGGGGGACCCCGTGCCCGATCGCGAAATGTCGATACTCTGCCACGAACGCATCGAGCTCATAAAGTCGATGCTGTCTGCGATCCGGGACGAGATCTCCAACCGCAAACGCTAGGCATTCCAGGCCGGCGTCGGGATGCCTCAAGCCTGTCCGCCCGGCGACCGGAACTTGCCGGGGCCGGGACCGTTAGATAGTTCCTGTTGATGAACCCCACCGACTTCGCGAAAACCGCATCTATTTGGCCAT
>CAYNDR010000516.1:0-3736 GCA_964395295.1 uncultured Planctomycetales bacterium | reverse complement strand
GGGCACGTACGGTTTGAAAGGGAGAGGCTGGCGATAGCCAGTCTTTTACCAATGGAGAACGAGAAGTTCATGGAGGAGGCGCTCCGGCTGGCGGAACGGGCCGCGGCGGCCGGCGAGGTCCCCGTGGGGGCGGTGATCGTCAAGGACGGCCGGGTGCTGGCTCGGGCCCACAACCAGGTGGAGGCCCTGCGGGACGCCACGGCGCACGCGGAGATGATCGCGATCACCCAGGCCGCCGAGGCGCTCGGGAACTGGCGCCTGGAGGGGGCGGACCTGTACGCGACGCTGGAGCCGTGCCCCATGTGCGCGGGGGCGCTGGTGCTGTCGCGGGCGGCGCGGATCATCTACGGGGCGGACGATCCGCTGGCGGGGGCCTGCGGGAGCGTCTTCAACATCGTGGACGAGAAGCGGCTGAACCACCGGATCCCGGTGATCAAGGGCGTCCTCGGGGGGCGCGCCTCGGCCCTGCTGAAGGAATTTTTCCGGTCGCGCCGGGGAGCGGGCCCGCCGGCGGGATCGCAGGCTTGATTCCCGGAGGGGTGCCAGAGCGGTTGATCGGGCCGGTCTTGAAAACCGGTAGTCGGCTCCGCCGATTCGAGGGTTCGAATCCCTCCCCCTCCACCCTCCTTCGCGCCTTGAACAAAGGCAGTTCCGTCCAGGCGCGAAGCAGGGCCGGATGCGCCTCGGAGGGAAGGGCCCGCAACCCGAGTTGTTCCGTCGAGGGTGCCCGAAGGGCCGCCATGGCGCAAGGGAAGCCGGCGACTTCCTGAGAGGAGGCAGGATCCGCATGCCCTTCCTTCCCGAGACCCGATCCTGCGTCGTCTGCGGCGTCCCCCGACGCGCCGCGGAGGCGCCCACCTGCGGATCCCCGTGGTGCCTCCACGTCTACTCCTCCCAGCTGGCCGCCTCGCCCGGGCGCCGGACGTGCGCGTTCTGCCTGCGGGTCCTGGGGCCCTCCAGCCAGGGGAACCACTGCGGAGACGAGCGATGCCGCCGCGCCCTCGACCTCCGGAAGACCGCGGAACGCGCGCGGCAGATCGATGCGGCCTGCGAGGCCCGGCTGGAGCGGCATGAAGCCGCCGTGCGGCGGCGCCTGGCGGGCCGGCTCCCGGCGGACGCGCCCCGCGTCCTCCTCGACCACTGCGCCCCCTCCCTCGTCCCCCTGCCCAGGAGCCGCCGGTTCTCCTTCCAGGCCCACCTCTGGGGACTCGTGGAACAGCATGAGAAGAATCCCTCCGGACCCTGCGGAAGCCCCGCCGACATCGACCCGGAGCGCCACATGGAATCCCTGGATCCCTCCCTGGCCCCCATCGCCGCCGTGGCCTGCGCCGCCTGCGGCGGGATCTGCTGTCTTGGCGGGGGCGGGGACCGGGCCTTCCTCAACCGCGAGATCCTCCTCCGCCACCGGGAGGCGCACCCGGGGGCCGCGCCGGAGGACTTCGTGGGGGACTACCTCGGCCGCGTGCCGTCCCTCTCCTGCGAGAATTCCTGCGTCTACCACACCCCGCGCGGCTGTGCGCTCCCCCCGGAGATGCGGTCGCTCACCTGCGGACAGTTCTACTGCGGGCAGCTTCGCGCCATCCTGGACCTCTGCCGTCGGAAAGGTCCGGACCTCGTCCTGCTTGCCGTCCGGATCGAACGCCGGAAAATCCACTCCAGCGTCCTCCTGAGCGCCCGGGGATACGAGGTCGTCGACGGGGACCCGCCTTCTTCTTCCGGGGATTGATGTCGCAGGCGCCGGCTACTTCGAACCGCGCTCCTCGATCCGGTGGAGGACCGCGATCCGCTTGCGGACCTCCCCCAGGTACTCCAGGGCGTCGGCGTGGTCCCCGGCCAGCAGGTCGAACAGGAGCGCCGCGCGGTGGTCGGCGACCGCCACGACCCCGAAGAGGAGTTCGGCGTCCTCCCCCGGTCCTCCGCCCCCGTCCTGGTGCGGCGTCCGGACGGACTCCTCGCATGCCGCCAGGACCGTTGCCGAGGCGTCCATCCAGGCGGGGCGGGCCGCGTCGACGCGGCGGAGGATCTCGTCCAGGCAGTGGCGGGCGGCCTCGGGTTCCTTCCGGAACTTGACGGCGTCCACCAGGACCTTGCGGACCTCCGCCTCCTCCGCGAGGATCGCGCGCGCCACGAGCCAGGCGGGGAGGCGGTCCCGGGCGTCCGGGAAGACCTCGCGGGCGATCCCGGCCAGGCGCAGGGCGTCCAGCGCCGCGCCCACCTCCTCCAGGAGCTGGTCCTCGGTGGAGTCCAGGATGATGATGGGCTCGGACCCCTCCGCCTGCGCCGCATCGAGGAGCTCGTGGCGGTGCTGGCGCATCTGCTCGAGGCCCCCCTCGATCAGGCCGGCCTGGCAGTCCGCCAGGAACGTCCGCGCCTCGGCATCGATGCAGGTGGCCACGCGGACGGTGATCTGGACGATCTGCTGGCGGCGCTCCGCCAGGGCCAGCACGGCGGACAGGGCCTCCAGGGCCTCCGACTTGCTGCGGACGTCGATCATGCCCTCGATTCCTCCTGGGCGGTCATCACCAGGTCGATCCTCGCCCGGATCCCGGAGAGGTATTCCATCACCTCGTCGGAGGTGCCCGTGATGCTCTTGAGCATCGCGCGCGCCCGCTCCTCGCTCATGGCGATCACCTGGAAGAGGACTTCGGGGTCGTTCGCGGCGGGATGGACGCCGCTCCCGCGGGCGAGCGTCTTCGCGTAGTGGGCGCACGCCTGGCGCATCGAGTCCGCCCACTCGGGCCACCAGGGCTTGCGCTCCTCGATCCGTGCCAGGACCTTCTCCTCCAGCGCGGCGTGCTGGGGCTTCCCGCGGCGCCGGAGGCCCGCCTCGATCGCCTCCCGCGTCCAGCTCTCGTTCTCGTGGATGAACCGGGCCAGCTCCCACCGGGGGTGCCGCGAGGAGGCGGCGGGGAAGACCTCGGACAGGATGTCGACCATCCTGAGGAGGTCGAGCGCGGTCCCGATCTCGTCCAGGAGCGGGTCTTTCCGGACGTCCACGCCCGGCGCGCGGCGCCGGACCTGCGTCTCGGAGAGGCGGGAGAGGGCCTCCTGGCGCCGATGGCGGAGGGCCTCGAGGCCTCCGCCGAGGATGCCGGCCTGGACGTCGATCATGAAGTGCCGGGCCTCCGGATCCAGGCAGACGGCGACCTTGACCGTGGACTGGACGATCTGGTCGCGTCGCTCGGGGAGCTCGAGGATCTCCGAGAGCGCGGCGAGGGCCTCGTCCTTGGAGCGGATGAACATCGGGGGCATGATAGCACGCGGCCGCCGGGCTGTTAATTTGAATCCGGGGGCCGGTCCGTTCAGGCCACCCGGCTCACCCCCGGGCTTTCCGCGGACCCCGCCGCCGCGGGGAGCATCGAGCGGACGGCCACGATGAGGCCGTACGCCTGCCGGATCCGCTCGCCCGCCGCCACGGGATCGGCCGCGGACGCGGCGAGGATCTCGCGCGCCCGCTCGTCCGAGACGGCCAGGACCTGGAAGATCGCCTCGGCCTCCGCCTCCTGGCGGTCCGCCGGCACCTCGCCGGCGCGCCGGAGGGCGTCGCGGCAGGCGGCCCGGAGGTCGCCGACCCGGTGGATCCATTCGGGCCTCTGGGCGATGATCAAGGCCTGGACCTCGGGCCGGGCGGGGTCGAACTCCTCGACGTACCGGCGGGCGCGGATGGCGGCGGTCAGGGTGTTCCTGACGGCCTCCTCCCGGGCCAGGATGGCGCGGGCCACCCACCAGCGGTCGT
>CAYNDR010000515.1:2005-3758 GCA_964395295.1 uncultured Planctomycetales bacterium | reverse complement strand
TAGTCCCGGAAGTCGTACCCGTACCTCCGGAAGACCCCCTCCAGGAGGAGCCGGGTCTCGATGTCCTCCAGTTCCAGGTCCTCCGCGTTCATGGCCTAGCGATAGAGCCACACTCTCAAGAGCGACATCAGCTGGTCGAGGTCCACGGGCTTCGTGACATAGTCGTTCGCCCCCGCCTCCATGCACTTCTCGCGGTCCCCCTTCATCGCCTTGGCGGTGACGGCGAGGATCGGGACCTTCTTGAACCCCTCCATCTTCCGCACCTCCCGGATCGCCTCGTAGCCGTCCATCTCCGGCCTCATGATGTCCAGCAGGATGACGTCCATTTCCTTCAGCTTCCGGAGCTGGTCGAGGGCCTCCTTCCCGCTCTCGGCGGTGAAGACCCGCATCTTCCTGCGCTCCAGGACGGCGGCGATGGAGAAGATGTTGCGGACGTCGTCGTCCACGACGAGGACCTTCTTCCCGGCCAGGACGGGGTCCTCCTGGCGGGCGCGGTCGATCATCTTCCGCTTGGGCTCGGGGAGGTCCCCCTCCACGCGGTGGAGGAAGAGGGCGGTCTCGGCCAGGAGGCGCTCCGGCGAGCGGGCGTCCTTGAGGATGACCGCCTCCGCGTATCGGCGAAGCTGGACCTCCTCCTTCCGGGTGAGCTCGCGCCCGGTCCAGACCACGACCGGGATGCCCTTGAGGCGCGGGTCCGCCTTGATCCGGTCCAGGAGCTGGAAGCCGGACATGTCGGGCAGACCGAGGTCCATGACCATGCATTGGAACTCCCCTTTCTCGAGGGCCTGGAGGGCCTCCCCTCCGGTGGCCACGGCGGTGATCTTGATGTCGCCGTTGCCGATCAGGTCGACGACCTGCTGGCGGTCGCGGGGGTCGTCCTCCACGACGAGGAGTTTCCGGGGCCCCTTTCCGGCCAGGGCGGCGATCCTTTCCAGGGTCTGCAGGAGCGCCTCCTTGCTGACGGGCTTCTGGAGGACGGCGTCCGCCCCCATGGCCAGGCCCCGGTGCTGGGGGTCCTCCTGGACCGAGATGACGTGGACGGGGATGTGGCTCGTGGCCGGGTCGTGCTTGATCCGGTCCAGGAGGATCCAGCCGTCCATGTCGGGCAGGCGGAGGTCCAGGGTGACGGCGGCGGGCTTGAACTGCTTGAGGAGGCGGAGCGCGTGTAAGCCGCGGACGGCCACGATCCCCTTGAAGCCCCTTTCGCGCGCGAGGTCCAGGAGCACGCGGGCGAAGTTGACGTCGTCCTCGATGATGAGGAGGGCGCGGTCGCCCGGCTGGATGCCGTGGCGGTCGTCCTCCACGACCTCGTCGGGGACGGATTCCCCGGCGGGCTCGATGTCGGCGAGCGCGGGGGGCCGCGGCATCGGGGCGGGGGGCTCGGGCGAGGGCCGGGGCCGGGGCGCGCAGGGGCGGCGGGGCCTCGTGGACGTCGGGCAGGTAGAGGGTGAACCGGCTCCCCTTGCCGGGCTCGCTCTCCAGGCGGATCTGGCCGCCCAGGATCCGGGCCAGCTCCCGGCTGATCGAGAGGCCCAGCCCGGTCCCGCCGAACTTCCGGCTGGTGCTGGCGTCGGCCTGCTGGAAGGCCTCGAAGATGATGCGGTGCTTGTCCCCGGGGATGCCGATCCCCGTGTCGCTGACGGTGAAGGCGATGACGGACCGGGCGCGGTTGAGGGCCTCGTGGTCGGGGGACCAGCCGGAGGAGGCGCGGCGGCCGCGGTACGATCCAGCCCTCGGCCCAGGCGCGTTCTAC
>CAYNDR010000515.1:0-1995 GCA_964395295.1 uncultured Planctomycetales bacterium | reverse complement strand
CGGAGGAGGCGCGGCGGACCTCCAGGGCCACGCTCCCCTTCTCGGTGAACTTGAAGGCGTTGGAGAGGAGGTTCTTGACGATCTGCTGGAGGCGCTTCTCGTCGGTGAGGAGGGCCTCCGGGAGGCCCTCGCCCAGGTCGATGTCGAACCGGAGGCCCTTGGCCTCGGCCACGGGGCGGAAGGTGCGCTCGACGAACTCCCGGACATCGCGGAAGTAGACCCGGCCCACGTCCACCGTCATGCTGCCGGCCTCGATCTTGGAGAGGTCCAGGACGTCGTTGATGAGGTTGAGGAGGTCGTTGCCGGCGGAATGGACCGTGCGGCTGTACTCGACCTGCTTGGGGGTGAGGTTCCCCTCGGGGTTCTCCCCGAGCATCTTGGAGAGGATGAGCATGGCGTTGAGGGGGGTGCGCAGTTCGTGGGACATGTTGGCGAGGAACTCGGACTTGTACTTGGAGGTGAGGGCGAGCTGTTGGGCCTTGTCCTCCAGGAGGCCGCGGGCCTGCTCGACCTCCCGGTTCTTCTGCTCCACCTCCGACTTCTGCCCGGTGAGGAGCTTGGCGCGCTCTTCGAGCTCCTCGTTGGCCGTCTGGAGCTCCTCCTGCTGCTTCTTGAGGAGGCCCTGCGATTCCCGGAGGGACTTGGCCTGCTGCTCGAGGCGCTTGTTGGTCTCGGTGAGCTCCTCCTGCTGGCTCTGGAGCTCCTCGGTGAGGGCCTGGGACTTCTTCAGGAGCGCCTCGGTGCGCATGTTGGCGGCGATGGTGTTGAGGACGATGCCCACGCTCTCGGTGAGCTGGTCCAGCAGCAGCAGGTGGGTCTCCGAGAACCGGCTGAAGGAGGCGATCTCCAGCACGGCCTTGACCTGGCCCTCGAAGATGATGGGGAGGACGACGATGTTCGCGGGCGGGGCCTCGCCCAGGCCGGAGCCGATCTGGATGTAGTCGCCGGGGACGCGGGAGAGGAGGATGCGCTGCTTCTCGAAGGCGCACTGGCCCACGAGGCCCTCGCCGAGCTTGAAGCGGTTCGCCAGGTGCTTGCGCTCGCGGTAGGCGTAGCTGGCCATGAGCTTGAAATCGGGCTCGGCGCCCTCGGGGGCCTCGGCCAGGTAGAAGACGCCGTGCTGGGCCTCGATGAGGGGGGCCAGCTCGGAGAGGAGGGTCTTGCCCACGTTGAGGAGGTCGCTCTGGCCCTGGAGCATGCGGGTGAACTTGGCCAGGTTGGTCTTGAGCCAGTCCTGCTCGGTATTCTTCCGGGTGGTGTCCTTGAGGGCCCCGATCATCTGGTTGATGGTGTCCTTGAGGGAGGCCACCTCGCCGGCCGCCTCCACGGCGATCGAGCGGGTGAGGTCGCCCTTGGCCACGGCGGTGGAGACCTCGGCGATGGCCCGGACCTTGGTGGTGAGGTTGCCGGCCAGCCGGTTCACGTTGTCGGTGAGGTCGCGCCAGGTGCCGGCCGCGCCGGGGACGTTGGCCTGGCCGCCCAGGCGCCCCTCGATGCCGACCTCGCGGGCGACCGTGGTGACCTGGTCGGCGAAGAGGGCCAGGGTGTCGATCATGTTGTTGATCGTCTCGGCGAGCTGAGCGATCTCGCCGCGGGCCTCCAGGACCAGCTTGCGCTTGAGGTCCCCGTTGGCCACCGAGGTCACCACGCGGGCGATGCCGCGGACCTGGGTGGTGAGGTTGGCGGCCATGAAGTTGACGTTGTCGGTGAGGTCCTTCCAGGTGCCTCCCACGCCCTTGACCTGGGCCTGGCCGCCGAGCTTCCCGTCCGTGCCCACCTCGCGCGCCACGCGGGTCACCTCGCCCGCGAAGCCGTTGAGCTGGTCCACCATCGTGTTGATCGTGTCCTTGAGCTCCAGGATCTCGCCCAGGGCCTCCACGGTGATCTTCTTGGTGAGGTCGCCGTTGGCCACCGCCGTGGTCACCTCCGCGATGTTGCGCACCTGGCTGGTGAGGTTCGCGGCCATGAGGTTCACGTTGTCGGTCAGGTCCTTCC
>CAYNDR010000514.1:0-3780 GCA_964395295.1 uncultured Planctomycetales bacterium | reverse complement strand
ATCGTCTTCGGGGGCGGCTGGAAGCCGGCGAAATCCGCCTCGGGATAGAGCTTGTACTTGTCGTAACCGGTGAGCAGCATCCCCTTGGACCCCACGAACAGGCAGACGTTGCCCCCCGCGGGCAGGCCCTTCTCCTTCAGGATGGGCGGGCCGTTCTTGGCATGGTACCAGTGCAGGGTCACCGGCGGCTGGTTCCCGCGCGCGGGGAACTCGAACCGCGTCGCCATCGACTTCGGGGTGGTCTGCGCGTGAACGGGGGGCCCGGAGCCCTCCACGCGCGTCGGCGTCTTCAGGTCCAGCGCCCAGAACGGGACGTCCAGGACGTGGCACCCGAAGTTCCCCGTCTCGCCCGTGCCGAAGTCCCAGTAGAACCGCCAGAGGTAGGGGCAATAGAGCGGGCTGTAGGGCCGGGCGGCGGCCGGGCCGAGCCAGAGGTCCCAGTCCAGGTGCGGCGGGACCGGGGCCGCCTCCGAGGGGATCTCCGGCATCCCGCGGTCGCCGTCGATCCACGCGTGGACTTCCCTGACCTCGCCGATCGCGCCCGACTTGACCACCTCCACGATGCGGCCCATGCCCTCCTGGGCGTGGCGCTGGGTGCTGAGCTGGGTGGCCAGCTTCTTTTCGCGCGCCAGCCTCGTGATCGTGCGCGTCTCCCACAGCGAGTGGGCCATGGGCTTCTCGCAGTAGAGGTGCTTGCCCGCCTGGAGCGCCCGCAGGGCCGGGTGGAAGTGGGTGTGGTCGGGGGTGCTGACGACGACCGCGTCGATCCGCTTCTCCATCTCGTCGAACATCTTCCGGAAGTCCTTGTACTTCTTCACGTCGGGGAACTTCTTGTGGATGGCGGCGGCGCGCTTTTCGTCGCAGTCGCAGAGCGCCACGAGGTTCTCGCCGGCGACGCCGTTGACGTTCGACTCCCCGCGGCCGCCGATCCCGACGCAGGCCACGTTGAGCTTCTCGTTGGGGGACGGTCGGCGGGCCCCGGCGAGGCCCGAGCCGGCCCAGACCCCGGCGCCCGCGAGCGCGGCGGAACGGATCATCTCCCGGCGGGTGACGCGCCTGGCCATGCCGTGTCCCTCCTCCATGCGATCGTCCGTCTGAAGCATAACATCCCCTCAAGGATAATCCCACGCGGAAGGCCTTTCCCAACCGGGATCGTGCGCGGCCATCGGCGGAACCGGCCCGGGGGGCGTGAACGGCCATCGGCTTTCGGCCGGAGGGCGCATCGGGGAATACGGCTGGAAGCCGTGAGGTTAGGGAACCCTCCCCGCCGGCGCGGCCGAGGCCGCCTACCTGCCGCCGGCCGGCTTCTGGGACTTCTGGACGGCCTCGCGGTAGTAGCTGTCGTCATGGGCCTGCTTCCAGCCGTCGATCGGGGCCTGGAGCGCGGCCCGGTATTTCACCCACATCCTGCCGGCGAACGGATCCCAGGCGAAACCCTGCCGTGGGAATTCGCCGAAGCGGCCGCGGTGGTAGTCGCTGCCGATCGCCTCCTGGAGGGTCTTGACGAACGCGTCGTCGTTCTCGTACATCCAGCGGTCCACGTAGTCGAAGAAGGCGTCGTGTCCCCAGGCTTTCTCGGCGCGCAGGAGCCGCAGAGCGAGGGCCTCGCCGACCCAGGCGCCGCTGGTATTGGCGCGGCGGTAGGCCTCGCTGGTCTTCTGCCCCGCCCCCCACTGCGAAGGCGGCAGGTGCTCATAAGGCCCCCAGGGATTGCCCCGGCCCTGGTTCCGCCCCGCGCCCGTGGCGGCGTCGATCCCCGAGTGCCCCGTGAAGACGACCTTCGCCCCCGTCCAGCAGTCGCCGTACGCGGTCTGCTCGTCCTCGCCGAAGCTCGCCTTGGGAAAGGAGCGGCTGACGTTGGCCAGATCGGCATCGCCCAGGAGCAGTCCGGCGAGGACGATGGGCAGTTTGCGCCCGCTGCCGTGCCCTCCCCAGCAGGTCCAGCCGGGATGGCCCGCCCGCACCATGCCGCCCAGGTCAAGGCCCGCCTGGACGGTGTTCACCAGCAGATGCTCCCTCGGCTCGGGCTTCAGGTCGGTGCAGAGAAGAAGGGCCGCCATGCCCGCGACGCGGCCCCACTCCTGCCCGTACCAGGGCGTGTTTTCAACGGGCACCTCGAAGCCGAAGAAGCAGGTGTTGACCCAGGGCCTCCGGGTGAAGCGGATGTACGGCTCGATCCTCGGCATGCCCGGGACCGCGGCGACGCCGGGCAGAAGATCGCGCTTGAGCTGGCGGGCCAGGTAGATCCTCGGCGGTCGCTCGCAGAAGGCCGGCTGGATACCGGATTTCAGGGCTGGGAATCTTATCCGGCCGAAGAGGCAAAGCCCCTTCCCCGTGACATGCCCCCCGGGATGTGTGCGCTGGACCTACTTCCCGGTCTTCTCCGCCAGCCAGGCGTTCCACTTCGCCAGGGCGGCGCGGCGCTCCGCGGGGGGCGCGTCCGCCCGGTAACCGAAGCCCCCTTCCACCGCCTTCGCCAGCACCCCGAAGGCCGTCTCCCGCAGGCGCGCGTCCTCGCTGTCCAGCAGCTGGACGAGCGCGGCCAGCGCCGTGCGGTCCTCCGGATTGCCCGGCAACGACAGCCTCACCGCCTTCGCCAGCCCTTGCGCCGCGGCCAGCCGGTCCTGCGCCGAGGCCTGGCGGCCGACCGCCAGGCGCCCCAGGACTGCCTGCGCCTCCTCGAACCGCCAGGCCGCCCCGGCGGCCAGCGACTGGATCGCCGCCTGGCGCACCTTCTCCGAACGGTCGCCCGCCAGCCGCGCCAGCTCGATCATCACCTCCCGCCCCATGTACGAGCTTCCCGCCGCCTGCGCCGCCGCGGCCCGGATCTCCGGGCTGGCTCCCCCGAACGCGCCCACGAGGGCCCTCGCCCCCCACGGCCCGCCGATGCGCGCGACCTCCGGGGCCTGCGCCGCCACCGCCGCCTCGTCGTCGGCGCGGACCCGGTCCATGAATCCCGCCAGCAGCTTCCGCTCCTCCGCCGTGGGCGGGATCTGCTTGTGGCGGACGTAATCGAGCCAGGAGGCGAAGTCCAGCAGGATGTCCTCCTGGCCGAAGAGGCTCCCATGGTCGGCCCCGGACAGCTCGCGGTAGACGTAGCGATAGCCTTTGGCCTTCAGGTCGCGCGCCCCCGCCCGGGAGTGGTCGGCGCTCACGGCGGTGTCGCGATCGCCGTGCGCGATGTAGAACTCCGTGCGCGCCTCCGCGGCGGAGGCCGCCTTGGGGAACCGGAACCACCCGCCGGCGAAGGCGGCGGCCCCGGCGGCGATCTCCGGGTGGTCCGCCGCCAGCCGCGCCGACATCCACGCGCCGTTCGAATACCCGGAGAAGATCACCCGCCGCGGGTCGACCGGATACGTCTCCTTCGCCCAGGCGATCAGCTTGAGCGCCGCCTCATCGTCCTCCGTCGTCCACCCCAGGCCTTTCGACTTCCCTCCGAGGAGGACGAACCGGTCGGCGAGGGCGAGCCGGCCCAGCGCCCCGGCGATCGTGTCGAGCCCGTCCCCCTCGCGCCCGTTCATCCCGTGGAAGTCCACCTCGCCGGCCAGCTCGCCGCGCGCGGGGAGCTTCGCGGGGACCATGATCTGATAGCGGACGACGACGCCGTCGGTCTTCGGATCCCGCAGCTCGCCGCCGAACCGGCCGGTCCGCGGCATCGGCCGCCGCGGGGCCGGATCGGCCGCCGCGATGGCGGTCGTCGCGTCGATCCGTTCGAGCCCCATCCCGACGGCCCAGGAGAGCCGGCGGTCGAGGTCCCGCGCCTCGCGGGGCACAGGGGCC
>CAYNDR010000513.1:0-3806 GCA_964395295.1 uncultured Planctomycetales bacterium | reverse complement strand
GTCGACCAGATCGGCAAGGCGCGCGCGGCGTGCGGCCAGGCCGCGGCCGATTCCGGCGTGGAGGTCTGGGTGGAGGTCCACGGCGGCGGGACCTCCCTCCCCGAGAACGTGCGCGCGATCATGGACCACTGCGGCCACAAGGCCGCGGGGGTCTGCTGGAACTCCAACGGGAGCGACCTCAAGGACGGCTCGGTCAAGGAGGCCTTCGACCTCCTCAAGAAGGACATCCGCTCGGTCCACATCAACGACCTCCGGGGAAAATATCCGTACCGCGAGTTCTTCGCGGGCCTGCGGTCGATCGGCTACGACCGGGTGACGCTGATGGAGATGCCGGGCGTCAAGGAGGCCGCGGGGGCCAAGGAGCCCGAGGCGGCGATCACGTTCATGAAGGAGTACCGGGCGCTCTGGGCCGAGCTGGCGCGGGGGTGATCGAAGGCTTCCCATCCCGGCGCGATCCGCTATACTGGGCCCGTCTATTCGGGAGGCAACCATGAAGCGCGGAACCCTGGCGTGGGCGGCGGCGGCCCTCCTGGCCGCGGGATGCTCGGATGGAACCTCGGATTCCGGGAACGTGTACAAGCAGAAATCCAAAGGCCCGGCCTCCCAGGCCCCGACCGCCGCGGCCGCCAGTCCCCTGCTCGATCCCAAGCACCCGGACGCCAACCAGAAGGCGCCGGACCAGTTCAAGGTGAAGTTCACCACCAGCAAGGGGGACTTCACGGTCCAGGTCACGCGCGACTGGGCCCCGAAGGGCGCCGACCGCTTCTACAACCTCGTCAAGAACAACTACTTCGACGAGGTGCGGTTCTTCCGGGTGATCCGCAGCCCCAATCTCTCCATTGCCCAGTTCGGCATCCACGGCGATCCGAAGGTGTCCGCCGCCTGGAGGAACGCGAACATCCAGGACGACCCCGTGACGCAGTCGAACACACGCGGGATGGTGACCTACGCCAAGGCCAATTTCCCCAACTCCCGCAGCACCCAGTTCTTCATCAACATCGGGGACAACTCGTTCCTGGACCGCACCGGCTTCGCCCCCTTTGGCAAGATCGTCGATGGGATGGATGTGGCGGACAAGCTCTTCAGCGACTATGGCGATAGCCCCGACCAAGGTTTCATCCAGGATAACGGGAACGATTACCTCAAGAAGAGATTCCCGGACCTCGATTACATCAAGACGGCGCGCCTCGTCCAGTAGCGGCACCGCCGGAGCTGAGGGGGACTCCGAGCCGTAGGTCCGGGACTTCGCGCTACTTCGGGACCCGCCTGACCTTGAGGTTGTCCACGTAGAAGACGCAGTCCGCCGCCGCCACACTGCTGAAGCCGAGCCAGTGCAGTTCCCGGAAGTCCTTCCCGGCGAACGGCAGGCCGGGGAACGCCTGCCTCTTCCCGTCCGGCCCGGTCACGGCCAGCGTGAACGTCCGGGGCGCCTCCTTCCCCAGCGCGGCCTCGATCTCGATGCGCGACCACTGCCCCAGGGGCACGCTCGCCAGGGGCTTCCCGGCCACGAGGACCCGCCCCTCCGCGTCGAAGGACACGCTCGGCCCGATGCAGTGGGGATACTCCCCCTCGTCGCGCCACTCGGTGAACATCCGCGCGTCCTTCTCCAGGCGCACGTCGAAGCCCTGCCGCACCACGCCCTCCGTCATGTGGGGCCTGTAGAACAGGTGCGGCATCCACGACGGTTCCAGCGCCTTCGTGTCGGTGAACATCAGGCTGCGCTTCCCGCCCGCCGCCTGCCGGTCGGTGACGCGGATGGACGCCCCGGCCTTCTCGGGATCGACGTGGTCCGCGCGGGGCGCGCTCCCCACCGGCGTCCCCTCGAAATCGTCGTCGATCTCCGCCGGCTTCGGCGGCGGGGGAGGCGGCGGGAGGACCGTCCGGGGATGCCGCGCCGCCTTCGCCTCGGCCACCCACGCCGGATCGCCATGGAGGCCGGCTTTCGAGGTGTCGATGGGCTTGAATCCGAGCTTCAGGGCGGGCGAGTCGGGCTTCAAACCGAAGTCTCCCTCCGCGGCGTTGACGAAGAGCGGGTCGGCGACCACCGAATTCCCGTCGAGCCCCATCGCCCGCCAGGCCTCGAAGTCCCACTTGAAAAAGCGCAGCTTCTCCGCGCCCCCCGGGAAGCCGTAGACGTTGCGGTCCCACGTCCCCAGCGACTCCTTCGCGGCCAGCCTCTGGCGCAGCGGATTCACCGCGAACGGGACGAACAGATCGCCCTGCGTCAGGTGGACGATGTTCCGCTCGAAGGCGTTGGGCCGCTTCTCCCAGAAGGGCCAGAGGGCGTACCGGGCCGAGGCGGCGAAGATGTTGTTGCGGATCACGTGCTCGTGGCCCCCGTTGTTGTACATCAGCCCGCCGCTCTGGGTGTTGTACGCCACGTTGTCCTCGACGAGGTACTGGCTGCAGGTGGCGTCGAGGTAGATCCCCCAGCCGAACGCCGGCTCGGAGTAGGGCCAGACGTCGTGGCACACGTTGTTGCGGAGGACGCTCCCCGGGGAGGAACCCAGCGTGTAGATGGCCCCCGCGTCGCTCATCACGCCGTGCACCAGGTGGTGGATGTGATTGAACTCGACCACGTTGTGGTGGCACCGGTTGGGCGCGTCGTCCCAGTTCCACCCGATGGACATCCCCGAATAGTAGAGGTCGTGGACGTCGTTGTGCGAGATCACGTTGCGGCTGCTCTGGGCCACCCAGATCCCCACCGCCGAGGCGTACACCCGGCCGCCGTCGTAGATGTGGTTGTTGTCCGCCCTGTTGCGGCTCGACTCGGCCTCGTCGGTCTTCGCCATCTGCGCCTCGCCGATGCGGATCCCGCCGGCGCCAAGATCGAACAGCCGGTTGCGTTCCACGCGGCAGTCCTTGCATCCCCGGCGGAGCCAGATCCCGTACGTGCCGATGTGGGCGACCTCGCACCCTTCGATCGAACAGTTCAGGGCGCCGTCGGCCATGATCGCGGCGGGCACCTCCACCGCCGCCTGGGTGCTGCTGTTCCCCTTGGGATCGAGGACCCAGTCCGCGTGGTGGAAGGCCAATCCGCGGAGGGCCACGTGCCGCACGAACCGCCCCTCGTCGGGCCGCCCGGCGAACCGGACCAGCTCGCCCAGCACGGGCGCGACGACCTCGGCTTCCCCCATCCGCTCGCCCGGCATCGGCCAGTAGCTCAGCACGCCGGTCCGCCGGTCCAGGTACCACTCGCCGGGCTGGTCGAGCAGCTCGCGGGCATTTTCGACGGCGTATCGCTGCGCCTTCTCCCAGTACCCGATCGTCCACCACTCCTTGAGCGGCGCCGTGAACCGGACCGCGTTCGCGGCCGTGTCCACGGACTTCACGGGATGGATGGAGACCTCCCACGAATGCATGAGGATGATGTTGACGTCCTCCAGGAGGGGCCACGGCTTGAGGTCCCCCGCCTTGAAGACGAAGCCGGACTTGTCGGGCACCTCCTTGCCCCGCGGGTCGCGGCTCGAAGGGAGGAGGCCGGCCACGCGGTAATATCCTTCGTTGGGGGCCCGCGCCCGCGGCCGGCGCCGGCCTCCGACGAAGAGCTGCCGGAAATACTCCTTCCCCGCCTTGACTTCCGGCACGTCGCACTCCCAGAGCGGGCCGTTCTGCCGGAAGCCCTTGAGGACACGGCCTCCGCTGAAGACGGGCCGCTCGCCGGCCCGCGCGGCGTAGACCACGGGGGCCTCGGCCGTGCCGGAGTCCTGCGGCTCCAGGACGAACGGCTCGGCCATGCGGTACGTGCCGCCGCGGACGCGGACGGTCACGGGGCCGGGCGCCCCGGCGGCGCGCCGGCGGCGGAC
>CAYNDR010000512.1:0-3812 GCA_964395295.1 uncultured Planctomycetales bacterium | reverse complement strand
CAGCATGAATCGCGCGGATGCCCGCCCTCGGCGGTTCCACGGCATCTTCAAGGCCCTCTCCGTACCTCCGCGCCCTCCGTGTCCTCCGTGTTTCACCTCTCCGTTGTCTCCGCGCCCTCGGGGCGCCCGATGCCTGAATCGCGGGGCGCCCCACCCCGGACGGTCATCCCGTGATATCATTGACGTGGACCGAACCGGATTGATACCGTAGGCGGACCGATGGGGCCCCCCAACATCCTCAAGGGCGTGTTCAAGGAAGGCGCGATGGTCGCCTCCGTCGTCCAGCAGGACACGGCGGCGAAGATCATGCTCAAGGGCGCCGAGCCCGCCGGGCCGGGGGACGCCGCCTTCACGGGGGCGCTCCAGCGGGTGGCCGAGGCCTGCAAGCCCCACACGAGCGCGTTCGAGACCCGGGAACTCTGCGCCGTCCTCCTCCAGCGGCAGGCCCTGGCGGAGCAGGTCCGGATCTCCCCCGAGGAGATCGCGGGGATGGGGCTCACGCAGGTCAGCCTCATGGACGGCGACTGCGGGATCGTCGTCCGCGTCATCGACGGCGAGCCGGCCCCCATCCCCCTGGCCTACGGGAGCCTCCGGGCCGGGGGCGACATGGCCGACCAGCCCGGGATCGTGGCCATCCCCGACCTCTACGCGCGCAGGACCTACAAGGATCTCGCCCCCCCCCAGCAGAAGGTCTACGGGGCCGCGGCGCAGTTGGCGGGGCGCGGGCTCCTCCAGCTCGTCTGCCTCGACGACGAGGGCCTGAGGCTCGCCGTCACCGTGCGCGACTGCCCGCCCCCGCGCGCCCGCACGGTCCTGGTCCCGCTGGCGAAGCTGGCGGCCGACATGGCCGGCGGCGCCGCCCGCGACGAGCGCGGCAAGCGGCTGGGGCGCCGGCGGCGCTGAGGCCGGCTGCCTCCTCCACCACCCGGATGTGCAGTTCCTTGAGCATCTTCTCGGTGATCGTGCCCGGGGCCCCCGTCATGAGGTCCACCGTGGACTGGGTCTTCGGGAACATGATCACGTCGCGGATGTTGTCGAGTCCCAGGATGAGCATGGCCAGCCGGTCCACCCCGAGGGCGATCCCGCCGTGGGGCGGCGCCCCGTACTCGAAGGCGTCCAGCATGAAGCCGAACCGGTCCCGGATGTAGTCGTCCGAAAGCCCCAGGAGGCGGAAGATCCTCTGCTGGAGGTCGCGCCGGTGGATCCGGATGGAGCCCCCGCCGAGTTCCACGCCGTTGAGGACGAGGTCGTACGCCTGCGCCCGGACCTTCATCGGCTCCTTCTCGAGGACCTCCAGGTACTCGTCCTTGGGGGAGGTGAAGGGGTGGTGCTTGGCCCCCACCTTGCCGTCCTCGCTCACCTCGAACATCGGGAAGTCCACGACCCAGCAGAACTTGAAGTCGCCCTCCTTGACGAGCTTCAGCTTGTCGCGGAGCGCGAGCCTCAGGCCGCCCAGGACCGAGGCGGCCTTTTCCTCCTCGTCCGCGACGAAGAGGAGGAGGTCTCCGGGCTTCCCCCCCGAGAGCCCCAGGAGGGCCTTCACGTGGGCCTCCGTGAAGAACTTCGCGGAGGGCCCCGCGCCCTTCCCCGACTCGTCGACCTTGAGCGACACGAGCCCCTTCGCACCCACGCCCTTGCAGAGCGTCTCGAGGGCCTCGACCTCCTTCCGGGAGAAGGCGCCCCCGCCCGGCGCGCAAAGCCCGCGCACCACGCCGCCCTTCTTGACCGTCTCCGAGAAGACCCGGAACTCGGAGTCCCGGACCGCCTCGGAGGCGTCGAAGACCTTCATCCCGAACCGGAGGTCCGGCTTGTCGGTTCCGTAGTCCCGCTCCGACTCGTCGTAGGTGATCCGCGGGAACGGCCGGGGCAGGTCGGCGTCCAGGAGGGCCTTCCACACGGCGCTCACGGCCCCCTCGATCACGGCCATCACGTCCTCCCGCCGGACGAACGACATCTCCACGTCCAGCTGGGTGAACTC
The DNA here is from genome assembly GCA_964395295.1 of uncultured Planctomycetales bacterium. GTDB lineage: Bacteria > Planctomycetota > MHYJ01 > MHYJ01 > JACPRB01 > CAYNDR01. The sequence continues at coordinate 1,834 of CAYNDR010000512.1, read as the reverse complement.
CATCTGGCGGTCGGCCCGGAGGTCCTCGTCCCGGAAACAGCGGGCGATCTGGTAGTACTTGTCCAGCCCGCCCACCATGAAGAGCTGCTTGAAGATCTGGGGCGACTCGGCCATGGCGAAGAACTTCCCGGGGAAGAGGCGGCTGGGGCAGACGAAGTTGCGCGCCCCTCCCGGGGTGAACTTGACCATGTAGGGCGTCTCGACGTCGAGGAAGCCCTGCGCGTCCATGTACTCGCGGATCGCCTGCAGGATCCGGTGTCGCGCCGCCACGTTCCTCTGCATCGCGGGCCGCCGGAGGTCCAGGAAGCGGTACTGCAGGCGCGTCTCCTCGGACACGCCGATCCGGTCGGTGATCTCGAAGGGCGGCGTCTTCGCCTCGTTGAGGACCTCGACCTCCTGGGCGTCGACCTCGATCTCGCCGGTGGCGATCTTCCGGTTGACGGTGCCGGGCTCCCGGAGGGCCACGGCGCCCCGGACGGCGATCACCGTCTCGCCCCGGAGCCGCGCGGCCTCGTCGTGGAGGCCCGGGGTGCGGTCGGGGCTGAAGAGGACCTGGGTCTTGCCGTACCGGTCGCGGAGGTCCACGAAGACCAGGTTCCCGAAGTCGCGGCGGGAGTCGACCCAGCCGTTCAGGACCACGGTCTTGCCGACGTCGGCCGGCCTCAGTTCCCCGCAGGTGTGCGTCCGCTTGAGCTTCCACATGGCATGATCATCCCGACATAGCCCACGACCCGGTCGAAATCCCCCGTCACGTCCCCGCTGGTCAGGTGCAGCACCGTGCGCGCCGCCGGGCACCCCCGCGCCTTCGCGAAGGCCATGGCGGCCAGCACGGGGGCGTACCCGCACATGGAGACGTCCCGCGACAGGATCGCCTCCCGGAGCGCCTCCCCGTCCAGCCGCTCGATCGCCCGGATCACCGCCCGGTCCTTCTCGATCGTGGTCCCCTGGTCCTCGAAGTGGTTGAGGTCCGTGGAGGCCACGACCAGGAAGTCCCCCTCCACGCCCGCCAGCGCCTCCCCGAACTCCTTCAGCCGCCGCTGCATTTCGGCCAGGTCCTCGACCTGGACAGCCGACCGCTCGTGGCCGCCGCGGCGGAGCCCTTCGGCGATCGGCCGCGTCTGCTCCGGTCCCACCAGGAACACGTAGTCGCAGGCGCCGGCCGCCAGCAGGCCGAACTCCTCGTTCTTCTGCTGGTGCAGCACGCCCAGCTCGATCATGCCCGGCGTCACCAGCACCCGTTTGCCGGTGGTGAACTGCGCCAGCACGCGCAGCGCCTCGGTAGGAGTCGTCGATGATGGTGGTGCCGCCGCGGCCGCGCTTGATCTCCAGCCGGTTCGGCGCCGGCCGCAGCTTGCCGATCCCCCGCGCGATCTGCTCGGCCGTCAGCCCCATATCGAGCGCGATCGCCGTGGCGCCGAGAATGTTCAGCACGTTATGCCGGCCCGCCAGCGGCGCGGCCGCCGCGATCCGCTCCCCGGCCCGGGTGACGATGGTGAACCGCAGCCCCTCGCCGGTCTGCTCGATCCGCTCGGCCCAGATGTCGTTGGCCCCGCCGCCGTCGTCCAGCCCGTAGCGCGCCACGCGGGTGTGCGCGGTGGCGGCGGCCAGATTGCGGCAATGCTCGTTGTCGGCATTGAACACCGCCAGCGCTTTGGTCCAGGCGGCCTGTTGGGAATCGTTCAGATCCCCCAAATACAGGAGGGTCTTTTGGAATACCGAGCCGGAGGCGCTCCGCAGGTTTTCAACCACGCTCCAGTAGCGGTGTTCTTTGCCGTCTTTCTTTCGTTTGGTGGCGCGGAGAAACATGCGTGGCCTGAAGGATGCCACAGACGGG
>CAYNDR010000511.1:0-3844 GCA_964395295.1 uncultured Planctomycetales bacterium | reverse complement strand
ACGCGGACTTCTCCCGGACCCGGCGCTCCAGCGTCTCACGCACGGCCCCGGCCAGCTTCGCGTAGACGGCCGTGTCCACCCGGACGTACACCACCGCGTCCGTCCGGATGATCCCGCCCTCCGGGACGGCGCGCATGACCGCCAGCGTCCGGCCCTCCAGCGCCGGGAGGATCCCCATGCTGAAGACGCCCTTCGAGACGTAGAACCGCCTCGCGGCGTCCCGGTGCACCAGCTCGAACCGGAGCCGGTATCCCTCGGGATCGATCACGTAGAAGACGTCCCGCTCGGGCTTGTCCGGATCGCGGAAGATGTCCCAGTTTCCCCTCCCCAGCTCCTTCACGACCCCGCCCGTGAAGGGCATCTCGCCGAGGAGGAAGTCATAGATTTCCAGACGGCTGTGGACCTCGGCGGCCTCGATCGGCACCACCGCCGCCACGTCCTCCAGGATCGACCGGACCTTCTCGCGCTGAGTTTCAGGGAACTCGCCCAGCGGCACCGCGAAGGGATCCACCGGGACCGCCGAGCACCCCATCCAGCTTAAACCGGCGGCAAGCGCCAAGGTTCGCAACAACCTTCTCCCTCCCCTCACGGCCGCGCCGGTTCGGGGGGCCCGTCGGCCGCGCGCCAGACGGCCCAGCACCAGGCCAGCGGGGCCACGTGGAGCAGGAGCCGCATGTCCTGGACCCGGATGAAAAGCGCCATGACCGCGGGCTCGAAGGTGATCCAGACCCCCACATAGATGGCGATCTGGGCAAAGACCGGCACCAGCCAGAGGGCGTCCTCGCGGTCCAGCCTTCTCGCGCGGACGGCCAGGACGGCCAGCGCCAGGACCCAGAGCAGGGACCAGTGCTTGAACGTCACCATCTCACTGCCGACCTTCCTGAGGACGCCCGGGATCTCGGCGAAGTGCGGATTGAGGAAGTTCGCCGGGAGGAAGTCGGCGTCCCGGGGGAGGTGCATCGCGACCGCGACCCAGGCGGCCGCGAGCGCGGCCGGGAGGACCACCGGCCTCCAGCCGCGCACCACGGCGAACGGAAGGAGGAACGCCATCCCGTCGTCCTTGAGGAGCGCGCCCGCCGAGAGGAACAGGACCGCCAGCGGCGTCTCCGAGGCCACCGCCAAAAGGAGGGCCATCGACAGCGGCGCGTCGGCGTAGGCCGCGATCACGCCTCCGTGGTCGTGCCAGAGCGCCGGGACCCACGCGTACAGGGCCGTCCCGAGGGCCGCGGGGAGGCGCCCCGTCCGCCCGCGCAGGACGTCGTACATGGCGGCCCAGGCGGCGACCTGGAAGAGCGCGAACCAGATCCGCAGGAGCTTCCCCTCCCAGCTCCCGCTGAGGAAGGCCACGTCGGCGTACATCGCCGGCAGGAGCAGGGGCCTCCGGTGCCCTAGGTGAAGCCGGGTGGGATCTGTGAAATCCTCGTTCCAGAACGTCCCGTGGCGGGCGATGGACTTCGCCCGGAAGAGGTACATCGTATCCGGATCGTAGCCCAGCCAGGAAGTCGAAAGCGCGCCCCACATCATGAAGGCGGCGGCGGGCACGAGGATCGCGGCCGGCCAGGGGGGCCGCTTCCACACCAGCTCGCGGAGGAATCGGGGGCGCCCCAGCGCCGCAACGACGGCCGGGCCGGCCAGGACCGTGGGGAGGTTCACCGGGACGCGGACCAGCAGAAGAAGGTGCGTCCAGAGGCCCAGCCCGAACGCCCCCGCCACGAACGCCAGCCCCAGCGCCCCGGGGCCCGAGCGCGGCCTCGAGGAGAGGCGCGACAGGATCGCCAGCCCCAGGGCCTCGGCGATCCCCACGGCCAGGAGGAACCTAGCGACCTGCATCCAGCCTCCTCACGTAGGCCGAACGCGGATCGAAGCGGGTGCCGCCGATCGACACGGCCCAGGAGAGCTTCCTCTCGGCGATCCAGGCCGAGGCCTCCTCGACCGTCCTGGCGCCGGGCGGGAGCGCGTATACCACGCGCGGATAGAGCCGGGCGTTGAGCCGGCAGGGATCGCCCTCGCGCCGTGCCGAGTCGGGGATGACCAGGAGGATCCGGGCGTCGGCGGGGAGGGTCGCATCGATCTCGTCCAGGAACCGGTGGAAGGGGGCGGGCTTCCGGAGGGCCCATTCCCTGGCCTGCCGGACGGCGAAGACCAGCGAAAGGACGCCCATGGCAACGGCCAGGAAAGGCATCACGCGCCGCTTCATGGGAAGGGGCGCATTATAGCCCCCGCGGCTCCACGTCTGCAAGACCGTCCGGCCTTGTGGCCGCCTTCCTCCCATGATAGGCTGGCGCCCCATGACGCGGAAGGTGTGGCTCCTGGCCCTCGCCGCGGTCGCGGTGCGCGCCGCGGGGGCGCTGACGGTCGCCGTCGTGGCCCCCGACGGGTCGCGCTACCTCCGCATGGCGCGGCTGATGCTGGAGGGGAAATTCGGCGCGGCGCTGGACGTCAACCCGATGCACCCCCTCTTCCCGCTGCTGATCGCCCTGGGCGACGCCCTCATCGGGAATCCCCTCGTCGCCGGCGCGGCCGTCTCGGCGATCCTGGGGGGGCTCGCGCTGATCCCTCTCTACGCGATCTCGCGGGCCGTCTGGGACGACCGCGTCGCCACGGTGGCCGGCATGCTCTACGTCTTCCTCCCCCCCGTGGCGATCCTCCACGGCGAGGTGATGACGGAGGGGACGTTCCACTTCTTCTTCTTCTCCTCGATGGCGCTCGCCTGGTCGGCCCTGGAGCGGAAGTCCTGGGAGCGCGCGGTGCTGGCCGGGGCGTGCACGGGGCTGGCCTGGCTCGCGCGGCCGGAGGGGATCTACCTTCTGCCCCTCTTCCTCCTCGCCGCCCTCTTCCACCGGCACCGGTTCACCCCGGCGGCGCTGGGGCTCGCCCTCGCGGCCGCGTTCCTGCTGGCCTACCCTTACCTCGCGGCCGTCAAGGCGCGCACCGGCGGGTGGAACGTCAGCGCCCATCCCAACTCGCAGTGGGTCATGGGGGTGCTCACGGGCCGGAGGGCCGCCTCCGGGTGGGACGTGAACGTCCCGCACGCGGAGGAGCACGAGGACTTCCGGTACATCCTCCGGTTCGGGAAGGTCGGGGGCCCGGCGCTGTACATCCTCAAGACGCTGGCGAAGGACATGTTCTACGTGCTCGTCCCCTTCGCCCTCGCCGGGTTCTTCTTCTTCCGTCCCGAGCCGGGCCGATGGGGCCCCGCGCTTTACCTGCTGGCGGCGGCGGGGGGATACGTCGTCCCCTCGATCCTCTCCTTCTTCGCGGCGTCCTCGTTCGGCTACCGGTGGCTCCTGCCCACCGCGATCCTGCTCCTCCCGTTCGCCGACACCGGGATCCCGAAGGCGGCGGAGCGGGTCCGCCGTCCCGCGGCGCTCCCGGTCCTCCTGTCGGTCCTTTCGCTGGCCATGCTCGTCAAGGTTCTGGACTCCAAGCGGGAGGAGAAACGGGGGCTCAAGGACGCCGGCCTGGCGATCCGGGCGCGCCTCGGGCCGGACCGGAGGATGGCCGGCATGTCGCGCCAGGTGGAGCACTACGCGCAAGGCGACTTCCTGGAACTGCCCGGAGACCTCGCCTTCGTCCGCCTGGAGAAACTGGTCGAGGAGCGGAAGATCGAGGTGCTCCCCTTCTACGTGCGCGACCTCCGGCACCTGGAACCCGGCTTCGTCGAGAAGCTGGACCGCCGCTACGCCCTCCTGGGGGAGTTCCCCGCTCCGCCCGAGAAGGGCGTGAATCCCGTGAGGATTTATCTCGCCTCCCCTCCCTAGCCCGTCGGGAACACGAAAGGGCCGCGCGTCGTGTCAACCCCGCCGGCGCGCGAAAGGGGAACGACCATGAGGCGAGATCCGAA
>CAYNDR010000510.1:3336-3871 GCA_964395295.1 uncultured Planctomycetales bacterium | reverse complement strand
ACCGAAGCGGAAGCCAAGGCCGAAGAGGCCCGAAAGAAAGCCGAGGCGGAGGCCAGGGCCAAGGCGGAAGCTGAAGCCAAGGCCATGGAAGAGGCCCGCAAGAAGGCCGAGGCGGAAGCCAAGGCCGAGGAAGCCAAGAAAAAAGCTGAAGAGGAAGCCCGTCTCAAGGCCGAGGAAGAGGCCCGCAAGAAGGCCGCCGCCGATGCCGAGGCCAGGGGCAAGACCGAGCAGGCGTTCTCGCCGGTCCAGAAGGATCTCAAGGAGGCCGCCCGGCTGATCGCCGAGGCCACGCCGGGCTACAAGGACGTCGCGGCCACCATGGATCAACTCCCCCAGGAAGAGGAAGCCCTGAAGAGCCTCCTGAAAAGGGCCCAGACGGCCGCCTCCCAGCTCTCCGACGCCCACAACATCTATTCGCGCGTCAAGAACCAGGCCCCCGACCCGGCCCTCATCGCCCGCCGGATCGAGAAACTCGACGAGATCATCGAGGCGATGATCGTCATGATCTCCACGATCAAAGGAAAGCTGTAGCCGA
>CAYNDR010000510.1:0-3326 GCA_964395295.1 uncultured Planctomycetales bacterium | reverse complement strand
GGAGACGGCGCGGCCGTTCCTCTCGGCGGCCCCGCCTCCGGAGACGGGCGCGGTACCCAGGCTCCCGGCGCCCGCCGCGCCCGCGCTCGTCGCCGGCGACATCCTGTCGATCCACGTCTACCAGCAGGCCGACCTCACGCTCGAGGTCCGCGTCCCGCCGGCCGGCGCCTTCACCTACCCGCTCATCGGATCGATCGACGCGGCCGGCCGCACGACCGCCTCCGTCGAGAAGGAGATCCGGGACCGCCTGGCGAAGGACTTCCTCCACAACCCGAGCGTGACCGTCACCGTCAAGGAGTACGCCAAGCGCATGGTCTACATCCTGGGGGGCGTCCAGAAGCCGGGGGGCTACGAGATGTCCGCCCGCCACGGGATGACGCTCCTCCAGCTCGTCGCCACCGCCGAGGGCTTCACCGACCGGGCCTACAAGGAGTACGCGCAGGTCGTGCGGCGCCGGGACCGCGAGCGCGAGGTGATCCGCCTCTCGATCGTGGAGGTCGAGAAGCACGTGGCGCGGGGCCGTCCGGAAGCGGACGTGGAGCTCCAGCCCGACGACCTCGTGGTCGTCCCCTCCGCCGCGCGGGTGGTCTACGTCCTCGGCCAGGTGAAGAGCCCCGGCTCGTTCCCGCTCCCGGTCGACACGCGCGTGACGGTGTCGATGGCGATCAGCCAGGCGGGGAGCTGGACCAAGTTCGCCTCGACCGGCCGCATCCAGGTCCTTCGCCAGCCGCCCACGGGGGAGCCCGCGAAGATCACCGTGGACCTGGACGAGGTGATGGACGGCAAGCTCGACAAGGACGTCGAGCTCCAGCCCGGCGACATCATCTGGGTTCCCGAGCGCGGCATCTTCTAAATCCAGGCAGGGGCGGAATCAAGAATCGAGAATCTAGAATCGGATCCCCCCCTTAGCGCCCCCCGGGGGCCGGGGGGACGATTCCTCGATTCTTGATTCTTCATTCTTGATTCTCTGATGCCCCTGAACGATTACCTAATTCCTTGATTCCATCGCCCTCTTATCCGATTCTTGGGCGGTGAACCGCGCGACCAAGCTGTGGGCGGCCTTCCTCGGCCTCTGGCTCCTCACCCAGGTCTTCTTCGGCGCGTCCGCTCCCTGGGCCGCGGCCGCCGCCGCGGGGGCCCTCGGGGCGCTCAGCCTCGTGGCGCGGCGGCTCCTCCCGGAGCCGCTCAAGCTCTCGAACGCCGCCCGCCTCTGGCTGATCGCGGCCGCCGCGGTCTTCCTCCTCCAGCTGATCCCGCTCCCCTTCCTCTTCCCCCACGCGGCCGCCCTCCGCCGCACCCACGGCGTGGGCCTGCTCTGGCCCGCCACGGCCGACGCCTTCCTCACCGTACGATCCTTCGCCCAGGTGGCCGCGTACGTCCTGGCCGCGCTCCTCGTCCTCAGGCTCCGCCAGGGCGGCCTCCGGTCGGGGGACGTCCTCAAGGGCGTGGCGGCGGTCCTGGTCCTCCAGGCGCTCTACGCGATCGCGCAGGCCGCCTTCGCCTTCAAGGAGATCCCCTTCTATGGCCCCCGCCACGGCGGAGCCGCCAGCGGGACGCTCGTCAACCGCAACAACTTCGCGGGCCTGATGGCGATGGGGCTCGCGGCGGCCGCGGGCTTGGCCCTCCGCGGCTTCTATTACGGCCGCCGCCGCGGCGAGGAGGGCATCGCCTGGGGCCGCCGGGCCGAGACGGGGCTCCTCTGGGGCCTGGCCGGCGGCCTCTTCATCGCCGGGATCGTGCTCTCGCAGTCCCGGGGCGGGGCGGGCGCGGCCCTCACGGCCGTGGCGGCGATCCCGGTCCTCTGGCGCGGCCGGGCCAGCACGGCGGGCCTTCTCCTCCTCTTCGTGATGGGCGCGGCGTTCGTGCTCGTGGCCAGCCCCCAGGGCCTGCTGGAGCGCTTCCGCGCGATCGATCCCTTCGAAATCCAGGCCGACCAGAGGGCGCGTCTCTGGAAGACCACCGCGGCGGCGGCCCTGCGCCAGCCCCTGCTTGGCTTCGGCGTGGGGACCCACCAGAACGCCTACCACCCGTTCCAGCCGGCCGACCTCCCGGGCCAGGTCCATCACGCCCACAACGAGTACGTCAACGCCTTCTTCGAGGGCGGCCTGGCGTGGGTCCTCGTGCTCGCGGGCGGGCTGGCCGTGTGGCTCGTGCGGGTCTGGCGGGGCCTCGGGGCGCTCCAGGGGCCGGACCGGATCGCGCCGCTGGCGGCGATGGCCGCGGTGCTGGCCGAGGCGGTCCATTCCCTCGTGGACTTCGACCTGCGGATCACCTCGGCCGGGATGCTCTTCGCGGTCATGGTGGGGCTGGGCGCGTCGAAGCTCCGGGCGGGGCGGCCCGTCCGTCTGGAATGGCTGCCGGCCGCGGCCGGTTTGGCCGCCGCGGCGGCGCTGGCCTTCCTCCCGCTCGATCCCGCTCCCGCGATCGAGGAGTCGCTGAAGGCGGAACCGGCCCGGGCGGAGTCCCTGCTGGCCCGGGCGGCGGGATTCTCGCCCTGCGACCACCGGGTGGCCCGCCTGCGCGCGGACACCTCGCGGAGGCGGGGGGACCGGGAGGAGACGGACCGGAGGTTCCTCGTGGCGGCGGATCTCTGGCCGGCGCACCCGGACCTCCAGCGGGAGGCGGGCCTGTGGTTCTGGGAGGCGCACGAGGACGAGGGCGACCGCGGCTACCTCGAGCGCTCCGCGCACTGCCTCGGGAGGCTCTTCCTCCAGCAGTCCGGGGCGGTGGCGGCGGTCATGAAGGAAATCTGGGACCCGGACCGGCCGGTGGGGGACTTCGAGGCGCTCCTGCCCCCCGGCGCGCCCGAGCCGGCGGCGCACCTGGCGGGATTCCTGGCGCGGGCGGGCCGGTGGCAGGACGGGATGGCGCTCTTCGGCCGGGCCTGCTCCGGCAGTGCGGGGGCCCACGACGCCTTCGCGGAGGCCCTGGGGGCCGTGGGCCAGTGGGGCCTGGAGGCGACCGTGCGCGAGAAGCGGCTGGCGCTCCGGTCGGACGCCTGGGCGTATGCCGCCTGCGCGCGGGCGTGGCTCCGGCTGGGGGAACTGTCCCGGGCCCTGGACCGCGCCACGACGGCGGCGCGGATCGAGCCGCACGGGGCGGCCTGGCACGCGCTCCGCGCCGAGGTCCTGCGCGCGCGGGGCGAGCGCGTGGCCGCGGCGGAGGCCTACGCCGAGGCGGTCCGCCGCGCGCCGATGGACCTCTCCTACCGGATGAGCCGGGGCCACGTCTACCTGGAGGCGGGGCTCCCCGAGCCGGCGGCCGAGGACTTCCGGGAGGTCCTGCGCTCGCGGCCGGACGACCGCGCGGCGGTGCGGGGTTTCTCG
>CAYNDR010000509.1:0-3879 GCA_964395295.1 uncultured Planctomycetales bacterium | reverse complement strand
AGAATCGTCATCCTCCCCGAAGGGAAAGCCAAGGAAGTCCGTGTGGATGCCCGGTTCGCACGGGATGTCGAGGTTTTCCTCCGCCACAACAAGAAGATTCTCGAACGGCTCAGCTAGTGGCGACGACCTATCTCGGGGCCGAGGCCATCCTGTTCATCCACGAACGGGTTCTGGAATCCTTCGGAGGAGGAGCCGGAGTACGCGATCTGGGAGCCCTCAAGGCCGCCATAGATCGCCCGAAATCCACATTCTCGGGCCAAGAGCTCTACCCGACGATTTTCGAGAAGGCGGCTGTCCTCCTGGAGTCCCTTTGCCAAAACCACCCCTTCGTGGACGGGAACAAGCGCACCTCCTACACGGCAACGGGGCTCTTCCTTCAGCAGAACGGGTGGACGCTGGAAGCTGCAACGGATGATGCCGTCAGCTTCATGCTGGAGGCGGCAAAGGGGAAACTCCAAAAAGAGGAGATCCGGATCTGGATTGAGAAGCACGTTGCCGCCTTCGGGGAATCCCTCTAGCAGTTCTTCCCTTCCTTTTCACGCGTTCACAGCAGGACCCCGCCTAATGGCCTCGGCCGGAATGCATCCCGTGAGCGGCCGACGTCTTTGCGATTCCCATCGAACCTGAGGGACTCCCCATCCGTTCATATCTGCATCGCAGGCGTCCTCTCCAGCAGGAGGTGAGCCGTGGAAATCCTCTCCGGAAGCCGCCCCGTCGCAGGTTCCCCCTACCTGCATGCCGCCTACCTGTCGGCATACACGAGGCGCGAGAGGCCAGATGGGAAATCAGACCTGGTCCTGAAGGAGGAACCTCCGAAGCCCGCCAAGCTGTCGACGGAACCGCCGAAGCCTCCAGAGAGCTGGTCCGTCCCCTACTCGCCGGAAGCCCAGCCGCTGACCCCTCTCGTAACCTCGACGCTTCCGGCTCCCCAATCCTCGACGTCCGATTTCCCGGTCGCGGCCGGACTCCACTTATCCCTTTTCCTGGGAGCGCTCTTCCTGATCATGCTGGGCCTGGCCTTGAGGGCCCTCACGGGCCGGACGAGACTCGTCTACGTCCGGCACAGGCGGTTCCACGGATGGAGACGGGCCAGCCGCTCCCCGGAATCCGTCCGGCCCCTGACGCTCCACGATCCTTCCTGGCAGGGGATCATGCCCGTCCGTCCCCCCGGCGGTTACCTCTGAGGACTCGAGGATGCTTCTCCCCGACCGGCATGTCCGGGCGCGGGAATCCTCCATCGCCGAGAGACGCGGCTCGCGCTGGCTGCTGATATGGGGAGACCTCGGCCAGTGGCTCGTCGTGGACGATGAGGCGGAAAGACTGATCCGATCCTTCAACACGAGGATCCGGGTCACAGAAGGTCTCCGGTCCTTCTCCCGGGGGATGAACGATCCCGGAAACCCCGCCACGGAGAACGCTCTTTCCATCCTGGCGCGGATGCACGAGCGAGGCCTCCTCGAGAGCGAAGAAGGGACGCCCCGGATACCTGAGGAACCGCGCCTCATCTCAAACATCACCTGCAACATCACCGATGCCTGCAACCTCCGGTGTCCCTGGTGCTACAACACCCCCTCCCAGGGCGGCGACCTGTCGGCCTCCGCGCTGGCCGGTTGGCTTGGATCAGGGCACAGCGCCTTGGCGGAGGATGCCTCCTTCTTCGTCCTGGGAGGTGAGCCTTTCCTCGCCGCGCCCCGCCTCGCGGAGACCCTCGATGCCATCCGCGAGCACATCCGTGGCGAGGTCCTCGTCTCTACGAACGGCACCATCCGCCCCGATTCCCTTCTCAACACCCTCCTGCGGACAAAGACGACCGTCCAGATATCGTTGGACGGCTCGGAAGCGCGCACTCACGACGCCATCCGGGGCGATGGGGTGTTCGCCCGGGCGATCGATACAGCGGGACGACTTGTCGATGCCGGCGTTCACACGGTCCTCTCCATGGTGATCACCCGCGAATCGACGGACGAGATCGAAGCCTACTTCGACCTCGCCCTCCGGCTCGGCGCCCACGAGGTGCGGTTCATCCCCCTGCGCCGGATCGGGCGTGGCGCGCATCATTCCGGGCACGTCCCCGGCTTGCTTGATTCCTACCAGAGCCTCCTCCGGACGCTCCGGCGGCGGCCGGGACTCCGGCGGATGCTCTCACGTGATTTCTACTCGATCCTCCTCGCCGCCTGCCGGTTCTCCCGACTGCGCGACAACTGCGGGATCGCGCGACGGATCCTGTTCATTGACGGGCACGGCGACCTGTTCCCGTGCCCCAACCACCGCGACGCCATTTATCTCTGCGGGAACGTGAGGAACACGCCCCTTTCAGGACTCCTCGATCAATCTGACGTCCTCATCCGGCTGCGAACCTCCTGCCGCGTCGACCGCATCGAGGGCTGCCGGGATTGCCCCTTCCGCTACTGGTGCGCCGGGGACTGCCGCGCCGAGGCGATGGCGGTCACCGGGAGCAACGGCCCTTCCCCCTATTGTGGGGAACTGCGCTCCCTCATCCCGGAAATGTTCTGGCAGATCGCGGACGGGGTTCACGAAGGGCCCGAGATCATCCCTTCGTCCCTGACCTGGGCATGATAACGGACATTGACCCGGGAGAGCCCTACCGCGCGTTCCCAGTCGGAGGGCACAGAACGCACAGAGGGAAGAGAACCACCGGGGAGCGGCCCGCCTGCGCGGCCGAAGCCTCGGCCGCTCCGGCGAGGCGGAGGCCCGGGAGCCTTCCCGGCGGCTCGGAACGCCAAAGCCCTTCTCCGTATCTTCTCTTCTCTGCGCGCTCCGTGTTCTTTGTGTTTGATCCTCTCTGTCTCCTCCGTTTCCTCGGGGGAGGTGAACGGATACTGTATTTCTTCGTGTCTTCGTGGTGATAATTCAGGGATCGATCCGGACCCCCTCACAACCGGATGTCGATCCTCTGCCCGCGCCCGGCGGGATCGGGCGGGCCCTCCGCCTCCGCCGGGGCGGGCCGGCCCTCCCCCTTCTCCCTCTTCTCCTCCCCTTCGGAGGGCGCGGCCGATCCCGCGCCGCCGGCGCCGGCCTGGACGGTCCCGAGCTCCGTCTCCCGCGCGGCCTGGACCTGGTCGGCGGCCTCGCGCTTGGCCTGGTCCTGCGACTGGACCGCCGCGGCCTGGTCCAGGGCGCGCCCCTGCAGGAGCGCCGACGCCTGCAGGAGCTGGGACTGCTCCGCCGCGGCCAGGTTCAGCGGCAGGTTCGACGGCTCGACCGGCACTACGCGATCTCCGCCTGCCGGTGCTTGAGGAACCCCCTCAGCCGCGTGATGAGCTTCGCGTGGAGCTGGCACACCCGCGACTCGGAGAGATCGAGGGCCTCCCCGATCTCCTTCAGGGTCAGGTCCTCGAAATAGTACATCATCAGGATGTACCGCTCCTTGGCGGAGAGCTTGTTCTTGCAGTAATCCACGAGGTCCCTGCGGGCGCTGGCGGGGAACGGGCCCTCGATCTTGAAGTCCTCCCGGATGTCCACGCCGAGCTGGTTCTCCTCCTTCTCCAGGGACCGGTGCTGCATCTTGACCATGCCCGCCCCGCTCACCTCCCGGTAGAGCTCGTCCAGCTGGTCGATCGTGATCCCGAGCTCCCGGGCCAGCTCCACGTCCGTGGGCGGCCGCCCGTTCTGCCGCTCGAGCCGGGTGCAGGCCGCCTCGAGCTTGTTGGCCCGCGCGCGGGTGAGCCGCGGCACCCAGTCCAGGTGGCGCAGTTCGTCCAGCATCGCCCCGTGGATGCGCCCCACGCAGTAGGTCTCGAACTTGACCCCGCGGGAGAGGTCGTACCGGTCCACCGCCTCGAAGAGCCCGAAGACCCCGGCGCTGATCAGGTCTTCGACCTGGACGTTGTGCGGCAGGCGGCCGATCATCTTCTCCGC
>CAYNDR010000508.1:0-3880 GCA_964395295.1 uncultured Planctomycetales bacterium | reverse complement strand
AAATCATGGAAAAAATAAAAGAAGCGGTCGGCGCCGCCAAAAACACGAACCAGAAGAAGAATTACGAGGCGAAAATGACGCTGCGTTATGCGGCGGCGAAAAGCAAACTTGACGAATACATCCGCTCCAATGCCGCGTCTGCAGTCGGGCAATCCCTGAAACTCGCGCCCGCGGGCAAAATCACCGCTTTCGACGGCCTTGACGCGGCTGAGACCGGCCTCGCGCTAACCCTGAAAAGAATCCAGTCGGCGGACTTTGCGTCCGCGCCTGATGGCGAAAAATCCATCGAAAAAATCAACGATGAAATCAAACGCATTAAAGAACTGAAAGACGCCGCCGCCGCTTTCTCCGCGCTTTCCAAGGCGCTCGAAACTTCGGCCAACTCGTCGGACATCGAGAACCTCTCGAACGAGTACGCGCTCAAGTTCCCCGGCTCCCCGTGGAAGGACGAGGCCGCGCTCGTGAAGGCAAAGGCATTGGAGCGCGTCCGAGACACGGAAACGAACCTGCCGTTCGAAAAACTCGAATGGAAACCGCTCCTCGCCTCCGGCGAATTTTATTCCTCGTGGCTTGTCGGACCGGGCGGCCGCTGGGAGGAGAATTTCGATTACATCTACGTCAAAGCGGTCGCGGACGAATCGCCGGCCGCCTTCGCCTCGATATTGCCCGCGAACGATTCCATGATCGAGTTCGAATTCCAGGCGGGCGGCGGAATTCTGTACGCGCTCGTCCGCGCGGACCGCGACTGCTCCGGCGCGTGGATGTTCGATTCCGTCCGGATTCCTTCGCCCAACACGGCAACGGAATGGGCGCATTGCCGGGTAATCACGCTCGGCGGAACGCTCCATTGCAAGGTCTTCGCGGGCGGCGCAGGGGGCGGGGCGCACCCGCGGGTCGGAGTTGAGGGCGGCGGCCCTCCTGATGCTCCTGGAGGGGGAGGCCGAGGCCGCCAAGAAGACCCTGGTGGCCGACGTGCCGGAGAAGTACTGGGAGTACGCCAAGACGGCGCGAGAGAAGGCGCCGCGGCTCGAGGGCGGGGAGGCGCGCCGGGAGCGGGAGTCGAAGATCCTGTTCTGGGGGGCGGGGAAGGACTTCCTGAAGATGGAGACGAAGGGGGCGGCGATCGAGAAGTACAAGCTCCTGTCGAAGGACTACGTGGGGGCGTCGATCGTCCGGAAGAACATCGAGCTGATCACGGTGAGGAGCGAGGCGGGGAAGGAGTACTTCCTCCTGGCGGGGGACCTCAAGGGGAGCGGGGCGGTGAAGCCGGCCCAGCACCAGGAGGTCAAGTCCTGCTGGACGTGCCAGGAGGACGTCACGGACCCCGCGAAGGCGCGGGAGACCTACGTGGAGATCGACTTCCACGCGCTGGCGGGGACTCCCTACCTGTGCTGGATCTACGCGGGGGCCTGCTGCGAGGAGACGTTCTTCGTCTACCTCCAGGCCACGGACATGACGGGGCCGAATCCGAACAAGAAGTCGGAGAAGATCCCCTACGACGTGGGCGGGCCGGTGGCGGCGCCGGTGGAGCCGAAGATCAAGGGCCTGAAGAAGACGCACGCCCAGCACGGGGGGGAAAAGAAGGCGGCGAAGTGGGAGTGGATCGCGATCCCCCTGCCGAAGTACGCGGCGGGGGGCCTGAAGAAGATCCGCCTGATGACGGAGCAGAAGGGGTTCTCGGTGGCGGCGGCGCTGGTGACGTCGCTGAGGAAGGCGCCGCCGAAGGATCCGTAGGAGCTGAGCGAGGACCTCAAGCGCGCGGCGGAGGAGGCGAAGGGCCGCCCGAAATCCGGCGGGGCCGAGGCCGGCATCGTGGGCCACTGGAAGCTGGACGACTCACCGGCCCGGGATTTCTCCGGCCAGGGCAACAACGGCCAGGTCAAGGGCGGCCCCAAGCCGGTCCAGGGGAAGATCGGCACCGCCCTCGACTTCGACGGCAACGATGACGTCGTCGAGATCCCCGGCAACGCGACGCTCCAGAAGCTCCAGGAGGGCAGTTACACGATCTCCGCGTGGTTCAAGCCCGCGGACAAGCCCCCGGGAAAGGACAAGGACAACAAGGCCAGCTACGGGATCGTCAACAAGCCCGGCTTCCACGAGGGGATCCGGTACACCAACGAGAAGAAGTTCATGGTCGAGCACTGGCTGACGGGCGCCGACAACAAGCACTTCCAGACCAACGCCGCCACCTGGAACGAGGCGTTCGAGCCCGGCAGTTGGTACCACGTGGTCAGCGTGGTGGACGCGGCGGCGCGCACGATCACGCTCCACATCAACGGCAAGTCCAAGGGCACGAGCAAGCCCTGGGACGCCGGCGCCAAGGCCCGCGACTTCGGCAGCGTCCCCTGGAGGATCGGCCATGCCTACCCGGGCGCCAAGGAATACGGCTGGCCCGCCAAGGCCGTGATCGACGACGTCCGCCTCTACAACCGCGCCCTCGGGGCCCAGGAAGTCCAGGTGCTCTACGGCGCCGGCTCGGTCGGCATGGACCAATAGGGCCCTCTACTCGGGATCGTCCTCCTCCTTGGGCCTGTCTCCCTGCTTGCCCCCTCCCTCCGTCCTGTCCTCCCCGTCCTTCTTCATCCCCCCTTCCCGGTCCCCGCCCTCCCGCTTCTTCCCGCCCTCCTTCTTCACCTCGCCCTCACGGTCCCCTTCGCCGCCCGGCTTCTTCCCGCCTTCTTTCTTCACCTCTCCTTCGCGGTCTCCCTCGCCGCGGGGCTTCTTGCCGCCTTCCTTCTTCACTTCGCCCTCGCGGTCCCCCTCGCCCCGGGGCTTCTTGTCGCCTTCCTTCTTCACTTCGCCCTCGCGGTCCCCTTCGCCCCGGGGCTTCTTCCCGCCCTCCTTCTTCACTTCGCCTTCGCGATCGCCCTCGCCCCGCGGCTTCTTGTCGCCTTCCTTCTTCACTTCGCCCTCGCGGTCCCCTTCGCCCCGGGGCTTCTTGCCGCCTTCCTTCTTCACTTCGCCCTCGCGGTCCCCCTCGCCCTGGCGCTTCTTGTCGCCTTCCTTCTTCACCCCGCCTTCACGGTCTCCCTCGCCTTCCTTCTTTGCGCCCTCGTCCCCTTGGCGCCGCTTCTTCCCTTCTTCCTTGCCCTTGCCCGGGGAGACCGCCAGGGCCCTCTTCCCGTCCACGGAGAGCTTGAGCCAGACCCGCTCGCCCGCCTTCAAATCGGGGAGGAACACCCCCTCCCCCAGCGGGCAGATCCGGTCGCCGTCCTCCCCCCCCGCCAGGGTGAGCGTCCTCCCGGCGGCATCCACGGACTTCACCACGCCTCCCAGCGTCCGGCCCTCAGCGCGGATGGCGAGCACCGTCTCCCCGTCCTCCGAGAGCCTGCAGGCGACGGCCGCGCCCGCCGGCAGGTCCGAGGGCTTCGCCTCCTTGCCGTCGATCAGGACGGCCACGCCGGCGCCGAGCTTCAGGCTGTGGTCCCAGGCGCCGTCCCCGCCCCGGCGGATCGAAATCTTTCCGCCCTCGGCGTCGACCGACAGGATGATGCCTTTCAGATCGAGCGACGGCTTCTTCCTCTCGCCGTCCTGGGCCGCCGCCATCGCCGCCAGCGCGGCGACGAACACCGCCGCCAGTCCTCCTGCCCACACGTGCCTCATGTCATCCTCCGTCATTTGTCTTCCTCGTCCTTCCGGACCCCCCGCTCCTTCTCCCCTTCCATGTCCTTCCGGCCCTCCCGCGCCTTGTCCCCTTCCCTCTTCATCTCCCTTTCCCGGTCCTTCTCGCCCCGCTCCCGGGGCAGGCTCGCGATCACCAGGCCGCCCTCGCGGTCATGGCGGAGATCCAGGTCGCACTCCTTCCCCTTCTCGAGCCCGCGGAGATAGGCCAGGTGTCCCGGGTGCAATCCCTTCTCGCCGCCGTCGCCCTCCACCCGGG
>CAYNDR010000507.1:0-3897 GCA_964395295.1 uncultured Planctomycetales bacterium | reverse complement strand
CGCCCCCGCGCGGGCCCCGGTCCCGGCCCGCCCGGCGCCCGTGCCGGCCGCGGCCCCCGCGCGGTCCACACCCGCCCCCGCGCCCGCATCCCCCGTACGCGCGGCCCCGGTGCCCGCCATCGCCTCGGCGAGGGCCCCTTCGTCCCCGATGCCCGCGGTCGCGGCGGCCAGGCCCCCCTCGGGCAGGCCGGCCGCCGTGGGAACGCCCCCTTCGCGCCCGGCGGTATCCCCGCCTCAGCGGCCGGGCGTTCCCCCGCCGCCTGCCGCCGCGCGTCCGGCGCCCCCCCGTCCGGCGCCCCCAAGGGGCGCCCGCAAGAAGTCGAAGGTCTGGGTCTGGCTCGTGGTCCTGCTCCTCGTGGCGGCCGCCGCGGGCGCCTTCGTATGGGTGGGGGTCCTGAAGAAGCCGCTTCCTTTCTAGTTGTTTGTTCTCGTCTTTGTGGTAAAGTAGAAGTGCGAGGAGGGCAGGCATGGGCAAGGCTGACGATTCGCTCCGCTCAACCCGGCTTGTCTTCTACAAGGAGGACATCGAGCGGATATCCAAGACCCTCCTGACGTTCCTCAAGAACGCCAACGCCCGCTGCGTCCTCCTGGTGGACAAGGACGGGCACCTGGTCACCAAGGAGGGCGAGTCCTCCACCTACGACATGGACACCATCTCCGCCCTCGTGGCCGGCTCCTTCGCCGCCACCAAGCAGATGGCCAAGCTCCTCGGGGAAGAGGAGTTCTCCATCATGTTCCATCAGGGCAAGAAGGACAACATCCAGCTCTCCCTGGTGGGCGAGCGCACGATCCTGGCCGTGATCTTCGACGACAAGACCACCCTCGGCATGGTGCGCCTCTACGCCAGCCAGGTCTCCTCCAAGCTCGCGGAGCTCTTCGACGAGATCGGCACCCGCAAGACCGAGAGCGAGAAGATCTCCCAGGACTTCGGCCAGGCCGCCAAGGGCAAGCTGGACGACATCTTCGGCAGCTGAGGCCGTTCCGCGACCCTCGAAGCGTCATGAGGTCGGGATCTGCCCGCGGGTCACTTGCCGGCGCGCGGCCGGCCGATCCGGAGGATGACCCAGCCGAAGACCGCGCCCGCCAGCCCCAGCGCCAGGTATGCCCATGCGGGATGGACCTTCCAGGCCTTGAGGCCCTCCACCCCGGCGACCAGGAGGAACACGGCGGCCGTGACGAAGATCCCCGCCGCGACGATGTAGGCGACCGCCCGGCCCAGCGCCCACCGGAACAGCTCGTCCAGGGGACGCTTCACGTAGTCGTGCGCGATCTCGCCCAGGAACTTGCGGGTGCGGCGGAACAGGTCGTCGACGACCGAGGGCTCCAGGGGCGGCTTGCTTCCGGGCGCCTCCGCCATCAGCGCCTCCGGAGGAGGGAACCGAAGAGGATGCCGGCGAAGAAGGCGGCCGACAGTCCCGCGGCGGGTTTCTCGCGCGTGAACTTCTCCGCCTCGTCCACGCACCGGGAAAGGATCTCGCGCCATTCCCCGAGGAGCCCGGTGAGGGTCTCCAGGAGCCGGTCGGACCGGGGCTTGTCGCCGTTGTCTTCCATCCGCGGGGCCACTATATGTGTGGCAAAAGAAGGGTGTCAACAGTAATCTTGGGGGCATCATGAGGAAGCCCCTGCCCAGGCCCGGCCGCGCGGCCGCCGAGCCGCTGAGCGCCGCCTGCCCCTGCGGCGCCGTCCTGCGCATCCCCGTGGCGTCGGTGGACAAGGACGGCGCCTGCCCCCGCTGCCGGCGCCGGATCCATTTCACCGGGAAGCGCGACGAGAAGGGGCGGCTCACCGTCCATTGCCTCGTCGTGGACGACGGCAAGAAGCCGAGGACCCGCTCCTTCCGCATCGAGGACCACTTCCGGGAGATCCCCATCCCCCAGAAGATCCCCTTCTTCTGCCCGTGCGGCCGGAAGCTCTTCGCCAGACCCACGATGGTGGACAAGCGCGGAAGGTGCCCCTTCTGCGGGGCCCGGCTCCTCCTGGTGGGGAAGACCGACGCGCGGACCCAGAAGGTCGAGATCCACCCGCTGACGCTGGAGGCCCCCCTGTCCGGGGACACGTTCTTGCTCGAAGAGTAGTCTAATACTCAGGCATGGAACTCCTCGTCATCTTCGTCATCATCTTCGTCATCTACGGCGCCGGGTGGATCTGGCAGACCATCAACGACATCGTCCGGGACATCAACCGCTCCAACTGGGACAACCGCGTCTACGGCCAGGTGGCCTCCGCCCGCTCCGTCCGCCGGTCGCTGGGAGGGCAGGACCTGGAGCGGCTCCGCCGGGCCTTCCAGCGCTTCGCGGAGCTCTACGACGGCCAGCCGCACCAGCGCCAGCTCTTCGAGAGCCCGAAGGTGGCCTTCGTCCACCACGGGTCGCGCGTCCTGCTGTCGATCTACGAGTCCAGCGATCCCGTCCCCCAGTTCTACACCCAGCTCACCTTCACGATCCCCCAGGGATGGCCCTACCGGATCGAGATCTTCCCCCAGCGGTTCATGGACGACGACGTCAAGTACCTCAACGTCGACGACATCCGCGTGGGCGACGGGGAGTTCGACCCGCGCTACGTCGTCAAGTCCAACGAGGAGTCCTTCGCGCGGGACTTCCTGGATGGCCGGACCCGCCAGGCCGTGGAGGACCTCCGGAACCTGAAGGGCAACGACAAGATCCTCGTCTCGGCGAACTCGTCGCGCCTCATGGTGCGGAAGCACTCGATCCTCGGGGAGCTGGACGACCTGACGGCCTTCGCGGAGCTGTCCTGCCAGGTCTACGACCGCCTCCTGCTGTTCTCGCAGAAGGCGAGCGGGATCGAGATCCTCGAGGACAAGTCCGGGCCGGCCCCCGAGGACCCCGTCTGCCAGGTCTGCGGCGTAGCGGTCCCCAAGGAGGGGCGCGTGTACTGCCGGCGCTGCAGGACCCCGCACCACAAGGACTGCTGGGAGTTCAACGGGCAGTGCTCCACCTACGCCTGCGGCGAGAAGCGGAGCACGGCGAAATACTGACCTGGGGCCATGTGCGGGATCTGCGGGGCCGTGGGGGGCGGGGCCGACGTGCGGCGCATGGCCGCCCGCCTGGCGCACCGCGGCCCCGATGACGAGGGGTTCTTCGAGGACGTCCTCGGATTCCGGCGCCTGGCCATCATCGACCTCGAGACCGGCGCCCAGCCCATGAAGGGCTGCGGCGACCTGTGGCTCGTCTTCAACGGGGAGATCTACAACCACCGGGAACTGCGCGCCCGGCTGGCTCACCCCTTCCGCTCGCGCTCGGACGCCGAGGTGATCCTCCACCTGTACGAGGAGATGGGCCCCGCCTGCGTCCGCGAGCTGGACGGGATGTTCGCCTTCGCGATCTGGGACGCCCGCGAGCGCACGCTCTTCGCGGCGCGCGACCGGATGGGGAAGAAGCCGTTCGTCTACTGGCACTCGGGGGAGCGGTTCCGGTTCGCCTCGGAGCTGGCCGCCCTGGACGCCCCCCGCCGCCTGGACCGGCGCGCCCTGGAGCACTACCTGGCGTTCGGGTACGTCCCGGCGCCGATGACGATCTTCGAGGGCGTCCGGAAGCTCCCCCCCGCCCACACGCTCGCCTTCGACGGCCGCGAAGTCCGCGTGGAGCGCTACTGGGAGCCGGAGGTCCGGCCCTCGGAGGAGGGCGAGGACGCCTGCGCCGAGAGGGTCCTCCACGTCCTCAGCGAGGCGGTCCGCAAGCGCCTCGTGGCGGACGTCCCGGTGGGGGCCTTCCTCTCGGGGGGCCTGGACTCCTCGATCGTGGCCGGGCTCATGAGCCAGATGCAGTCCGTCCGGACGTTCACGATGGGATTCCGGGAACCGGAGTTCGATGAGCGGGGATACGCGCGGGAGGCGGCGCGCCATTTCAGGACGGAGCACCTGGAGTTCGAGGCCCGTCC
>CAYNDR010000506.1:3512-3909 GCA_964395295.1 uncultured Planctomycetales bacterium | reverse complement strand
GGCCTCTGGCAGGCGAAAGTCCCCGACGTCGCCGCCGGGAAATGGTACTTCGAACAGCTCTTCGTCAACGGCCGCAGAGCCGTCCGCGCCCGCGCCCCCAACAAGTTCTGGTTCCACCTCGTGGACGTGAAGGAGGAGGCGATCGGCCAGCCCGGCGGCCGCCGCGCCAAGCAGGCCCAGCAGACGGTGTGGCTCAGGCCCGAGGAGTTCTCGCTCCTCTCGGGGCTGGCGCCCGCCGAACTGAAGGACGTGAACTTCGTGGTCTACCACAACTGGGACAACACCCGCCGGTTCATCGAACGGATCGATCCCCAGGAGCAGGCGTTCGTGACGAGCGGCGAGGGGATGAAGTCCTGGAATCCCTTCTGTACCCATGCACTGTTCGTGATCGACATCG
>CAYNDR010000506.1:0-3502 GCA_964395295.1 uncultured Planctomycetales bacterium | reverse complement strand
CTCGCACTTCGTCTTCGAGAACTATTTCAAGGCGCTCGACGCGCCGGGCGAGTGGTTCCTCGCGCGCGACGGCACGCTCTCCTACAAGCCGCTCCCCGGGGAAGATCCGTCCCGAACCGAGGTGATCGCGCCCGTG
This sequence comes from uncultured Planctomycetales bacterium, assembly GCA_964395295.1. Lineage (GTDB taxonomy): Bacteria > Planctomycetota > MHYJ01 > MHYJ01 > JACPRB01 > CAYNDR01. Next base: position 3,366 of record CAYNDR010000506.1, on the reverse strand, counting down.
GCCGAGAAGTTCCTAGTCCTCAAGGGCGACCCGGCCGCCGGGAAGTGCGTGGAGCACGTGACGTTCAAGGGGCTGGCCTTCCGCCACGCGCAGTGGATCACGCCGCCCGGCGGATTCGAGGCCGCCCAGGCGGCCGCCCCCATCGACGCGGTCGTCATGGCCGACGGCGCCCGGAATGTCACGCTGGAGGACTGCGAGATCGGCCACGTGGGGACCTACGCGATATGGTTCCGCAAGGGATGCATGAACAACGCGATCCGCCGTTGCCACCTCCACGACTTCGGCGCCGGCGGCGTCCGGATCGGCGAGATGGGCCTCGCGAAGGGCGAGGGCGAGCGCACCGGCGGCAACGTCGTCGACAACTGCATCATCCGCCACGGGGGCCATATCTTCCCCTGCGCCGTGGGGGTGTGGATCGGCTACAGCCCGGACAACCAGGTGACCCACAACGAGATCGCCGACCTCTTCTACTCCGGCATCTCGGCGGGCTGGCGCTGGGGCTACGCGGAGAGCACCTGCAAGAGGAACACCTTCTCGCACAACCACGTCCACCACCTGGGCTGGGGGCTCCTGAGCGACATAGGCGGCATCTACACGCTCGGGCCCTCGGAGGGCTCGGTCGTCTCCTACAACGTCTTCCACGACATCCATGCCTACTCCTACGGCGGCTGGGGGATGTACACCGACGAGGGGAGCACCGGCATCCTCTTCGAGAACAACGTGGTCTACGACACCAAGACCGGCAGTTTCCACCAGCACTACGGGAAGGAGAACGTTGTCCGCAACAACATCCTCGCCTTCAGCAAACAGCACCAGATCCAGGCCACGCGGGTGGAACCGCACCTCTCGTTCACGTTCGAGAACAACATCGTCTACTGGACCACCGGCCCGGCCCTCGCCGGCCCCTGGGACAAAGTGAACGTCACGTCCCGGAACAACTGCTGGTGGAACGCCGCGGGCGCCAAGGTGGACTTCGCCGGCAAGGCGCTCGATGCGTGGCAGGCGCTCGGCCGCGAGACCGGCGCGATCGTGGCCGATCCGCTCTTCACGGACGCGGAGAAGCGCGACTTCCGGGTGAAGCCCGAGTCTCCGGCGGTCAAGCTGGGATTCAAGCCGTTCGACTTCACGAAGGCCGGCGTGTACGGCGACGCCGCGTGGGTCGCGCTGGCGAAGGGCGTGACGTACCCGCCGCTCGAACTCCCTCCCGAGCCGCCGCCGCTGCCGATCAACGAAACCTTCGAGAAGGGGACGGTCGGGAAGCCGCCCCGCGGGCCGGAGGTCCACGTGGAGAACAAGGGGGACTTCATCGTCGTCACGGAGGAGACCGCCGCGGAGGGCCGGCGCAGTGTCAAGGTCACGGACGCGCCGGGGCTGACCCACGGCTTCAATCCGCACCTCGTCTACCAGGTCAGGTACGGCAAGGGAACGGTCTCGAACGGCTTCGACCTGCGCGTCGAGAAGGCCTCGATGGTCGACTTCGAGTGGCGCGACTGGAGCGAGGGCGCGTACAAGACGGGCGTCCATTTCGCCGTGCGGGACAGCCAGCTGCGGCTGGACGACGGGAAGACGATGGACCTTCCGGCGGGCCAGTGGGTGCGGTTCGAGGTCTCCGGCGGCCTCGGGGAGGCGGGCACGGGGAAGTGGTCGCTCTCGGTGAAGCCGTCCGGCCAGTCCGCGCGCGAGTTCAAGGACCTGCCCTACGCGAAGCCGGACTTCAAGAAACTCACCTGGGTGGGCTTCACGAGCAACGCCACGGCCGCGACGTCGTTCTACCTGGACAATTTCACGCTGAAGGCGAGGTAGGTGGACGCGGCCGGGCCCCCCTTCCTATAATGCCCCCCGTCAAGGAGGCCATCGTGGAGAACTTCACCTACTGCCACCCCGTGAACGTCGTCTTCGGCAAGGGCACGATCGGGGAGCTGCCGAAGCTGATCCCGCCGAAGGTCGGGATCCTCATGACGTACGGCGGGGGCAGCATCCGGAAGAACGGCGTCTACGACCAGGTGAAGAAGGCCCTCCGGGGCCGCCGGCTCCTCGAGTTCGGCGGCATCGAGCCCAACCCCGAGTACGAGACGCTGATGAAGGCCGTGAAGCTGGCCCGCGCGAAGAAGGCGGGATTCCTCCTCTCCGTGGGCGGCGGATCGGTCCTGGACGGGACCAAGTTCATCGCCGCGGCGATCCCGTTCAAGGGGGAGCCGTGGGACATCGTGGGGAAGGGGGCCGAGGTCCGGAAGGCCGTGCCGCTCGGGTGCGTGATGACCCTGCCCGCCACCGGGAGCGAGACGAATCCGTTCTCGGTCGTCTCGCGCCGCGGCATCGACGACAAGCGGCCTTTCTCCAGCCTTCTCGTCTTCCCGAAGTTCGCCATCCTCGATCCCGAGACGACCTTCTCGCTCCCGGCGCGTCAGGTCTCCAACGGCATCGTGGACGCCTGGGCCCACGTCATGGAGCAGTACATGACGCACCCCGTGGACGCGGAGCTCCAGGACCGCCAGGCGGAGGCGATCTGGCTGGCGCTCCGGGAGGTCGGCCCCAGGGTCCTGGCGGAGCCGAAGGACTACGGGGCCCGCGCCAACATGATGTGGTGCGCCACCCAGGCCCTCAACCAGCTCGTCGCAGTCGGCGTGCCGCAGGACTGGGCCACCCACATGATCGGCCACCAGGTCACCGCCTCCTACGGCCTGGACCACGCGCAGACCCTCGCCGTGGTGGCCCCGGCGCTCCTGCGCCACCAGCGCGCCCGCAAGCAGGCGAAGCTCCTCCAGTACGCCGATCGGGTGTGGGGCCTCAGGGACGGGAGCCCGGAGGAGCGGATCGAGGGGGCGATCCGGAAGACCGAGGAGTTCTTCCGCTCCGTGGGCGTGAAGACGCGCCTGAGGGAATACGGCGTGGGTCCCGAGGCGCCCGCGCGGATCGCCGGGAAGTTCGAGAAGCGCGGCGAGAAGATCGGGGAGCACGGCGACCTCGGTCCGAAGGAGGTCCGCGAGATCCTGGAGGCGGCCCTTTAGGCGTTTTCCCGGCCGACCGCCCGCGAGAGCACCTCCGCCTTCGTGGCTCCCTTCTTCTTCCCGATGAAGGGCTTCACCAGCAGGAGGATCACGTCCCGCGCGGACATGTGGCGGACGAACCGCCGCAGGAGCCGGAAGGTCTGCGCGGGGAACCGGGCGAACTTGTGGAGGATGAGCCTCCGCATCTCCCGGGAGCGGATGCGGTGGATCTCCTCTCCGGAGAGGACCGTGGGGTCCACGGCCGAGCACTTCAGGAACTTGTACCAGTCCCGCTCGTCGTCGATCAGCCCCCGGCGGACGTACTCCTGCCAGAGCGGGGTGCCCCGGTAGACGCAGAGGCGGTTGAAGGAGAAGCTGT
>CAYNDR010000505.1:0-3910 GCA_964395295.1 uncultured Planctomycetales bacterium | reverse complement strand
GTGGGAGTAGCCCGCGCCCAGGAACGCCAGGACGGACAGGCCGGTGTTGCCGGAGTCGAAGTCCTCGTGGCCGGGGTTGGGGGAGCACTTGCCGCCCTGGTACTTGGCGATCTTGTTGCACTCGCCCACGAAGCCCTGGGTCTTCCAGGAGCCGTCGGCGTTCTGGTGGCGGGAGAGCCACTTGAGGGCGGCGAGGACCGCGTCTTCCGTGTCGCCGCGGCCGCCTCCGCGGGCGACGAGGTTGCGCTTGCCGCGCAGGCGCCCGCCGTAGCGGCCGGCGCCGCCGCCGCCGGTCCCGATCACGTCGTACGTCCCCTTCCCCTTGAAGGGCTTGTCGCTGACGAAGTCCATCGAGTCGCCCTTGGCCTTCATGAATTCCTCGTCGTCGGCCGTCTCGTTGTGGTCCGCCTCCTCGGCGTCCTTGCGGTAGACGGGGTCCTCGACGGACTTGGCCATGTCGAGGATCTTCTTGTTGGGGTTGAGGTCGCGGGGCTTCTCCATCTCGGGGAGCACCTTGGGCTTGCGCGGGGGGCTCACCACTACGGCCTCTTCCTCCTCGGGGGCGGCCACGACCCAGAACCAGCCGAGGAGCAGGGCCACCACGACATGGATGCCCAGGGAGATCGCCAACCAGGGGGTCGCGGCGATCATCTTCTCGCCGGTCGTCTGAGGTTCCCCGGGGGGCAACTCACGCTCTTCCTCCTGTCCCTCCTCCATGGGCTCTTCCTCGGGAGGGGGCACGGGGACGTTACGGGTCGCCATAGACGCCTCCTACGAAGTTGAACGCACCGAAGGACCGAATCCTACTCCAGACGCCCTCCTACTGCAAGGTCTACTAACGGAGGGGGGGGGCAAAGGGTTCATGAAATCGCAAAAAAATCCGCGGGGGGGGACGACAAAACGGACGGTCCATTTTGTCGGTCGGGGGGAGATGGGAACGACAAAACGGACGGTCTGTTTTGTCGGACGGCCGGGGGGGGCCTGAAAGAGCCGCACCCCGGGGCCGTTGGCGTGCCAGGTTTCACGGCCCCGGGGTGGGCAGACAATAGCGAGCCTCCTACATGTCTTTCCGGTCTTTTCCCGTGAAGACCCGGTCGTAGCGGTAGTAGACCTCGAGGGTCAGCGCGTTGATGGCCGTGGCGTAGACGCGGCCTCCCTCGCAGCTCCAGCGGTCCACGGGCTCCCAGGAGCCGTGCTTGCAGCCGCTGGAGGGGCCGTTCTGGGGCTTCACCAGGGCCTCGACCATGCTCTTGTTCCACTTGGACCAGAGCGGCCCATGGGGGCCGTCGAACTGGAAGAGGGCCAGGGCCTCGTAGTACCAGGCGTAGAAGTCGATCTTCGCGCCGTAAAACGCGGGGACGGCTCGCATCAGCAGGTGCGCGCCGTTGCGGACGTTCACGTCCCCGGTCCGGTCGATGAAGATGCGGGACATGACGGCGATCGCGGTCAGGGCCTCCTGGTGGTCGAAGTGCGCGTTGTGGGGGCAGTAGACCTTGCCGGTGCCCCGGTGGGTGTAGCCCGCGCGGCCGTAGTCCGTCTCGGTGGCCTCGTCGAGCCAGGCGCGCGCGCCCGCGTAGGCGGAGGGGGGGAGGCTGAGGCTCGAGAGTTCGGCGCTCTTGAGGGCCATCACGGCCCACCCGGTGACGGAGGTGTCGCTGTCGCCCGAGCGGGGGGTGTACCGCCAGCCCTTGCCGGGGTTCTGGGCGGCCACGAGGGCGTCGACGGCGCGCTGGGCGTTCTCCTTGAAGAGCGCGGAGAAGGTCAGGCCGTACGCCTCGCCGAGGGCCAGCGCGCAGATCGCGTGGTTGTACATCGCCTTGTGGCCGGAGCGGGGGCCGATGAAGCCGTCCGCGTCCTGCCGGGAGATCGTCGCCTGGAGGCCCTTGCGGACGACATCGCCGAAGCAGATGTCCTCGTGGGTATCCCTCGAGAGGTGGGAGTAGCCGGCGCCCAGGAAGGCCAGGAGGGCCAGCCCTGTCACGCCCGCGTCGAAGTCGGCGGAGGCGCTGGAGGGATTGGGGGAGCAGTTTCCTGCCTTGCACTGGGCGAGGTAGCCCTGGACGCCCCAGGAGCCGTCCGGCGACTGGTGGCGGGCGAGCCACAGGAGGGCGGAGAGGACGGCCTTGTCGGTCTTGGGGGTGTTGCCGCGGGGTCCGCCTCCGATCGTGTTCTTGCGGCCGGAGAAGGGGCCGCCGGGCCGGCCGCCTCCGGTCTGGCCCAGGCCGATCGAACTGTTCTTGCCCCAGCTCTTGAAGGGATCGTTGGCCACCTCGTTCGGATCGCCCCGCCGCTGTCGGTTCGGATCGAATTCATTGTCCTCGCTTCTCGCCTCGTGTTCCACGGTATAGATCGGGTTCTCCGCTTCGGCGGGACTCTCGAGGGGGATGGCGATGTTGTCGACCTTCTCGCTCGGGAAGAGGGGCGGGGGTACCTGGCGGACGGGCGGCTTCACGGTGAACAGCCTGCCATCGTCGTCGGCATGGACGTTGAGGACGACGAACCATCCGAGGACCAGGGCCGCGAACGCGTGGAGCCCGAACGGGATGGCCCACCAGGGGGTCTTTTCGACCACCCGCCGGGCGGGGGATTCCGGCTCGGCCTCGGGAACGGGGATCGGGGGGGGCTTCAGGGCTTCGTTCATCATGGTCGCCTCCTTCGGCACGCCTCGGGACGGAGTATCTCCGCGCCGGTGGAGGGGGTTATTTCCAGGCGGCTCGCCCCGCGCCGGGGTGGGCGCGCGTCCGTCCGTTTCCGCGCGCGCCCACACCTGATAACGTGGATCTCCGCAAAAGGTTCGGAACAACCCGCGCTTCCTGCGTCACCACGGCTTCTTGTCTCCGAGGAAGACGTTCATGTAGCGGTAGTAGACCTCGAGGGTCAGCGCGTTGATCGCCGTGGCGTAGACCCGCCCGCCCTCGCAGCTCCAGCGGTCCACGGGCTCCCAGGAGCCGCGGCGGCAGCCGGAGGAGGGCCGGTTCTGGTGGGGGACCAGGGCGTTCTTCATGTCTTCGTTCCAGGCCTTCCACTTGGGGCCGGTGGGGCCGTCGTACTGGAACAGCGCCAGGCTCGCGTAGTACCAGTAGTAGAAGTCGGTCCAGTTCCCGTCCCACTTGGGCTTGTCCCGCAGGAGCAGCTCGCAGCCGCCCGAGACGCGGGGGTCGTGCTTCTGCCGGTCCATGAAGATGCGGGACATGACGGCGATCGCGGTCAGGGCCTCGTGGTGCTCGAAGTGCTCGTTCTTCCCGGGGATGAAGACCTTGCCGGATCCCTTGAAGGTGTAGCCCACGCGGTAGTAGCCGTCCTCGGTCACCTCGTCGTACCAGGCGCGCGTCCCGCGGTAGCCCGACTCGGCCACGGAGAGCCCCGAGAGCTCGGCGGACTTGAGGACCATCACCGCCCACCCCGTCACCGACGAGTCGCTGTCGCCGCACTTGAAGCTGTAGCGCCAGCCCTTGCCGGGATTCTGGGCGGCGACCGTGAAGTCCACCGCCCTCTGGGCCTGCTCGCGGAAGAGGTTCGATCCCGTGAGGCCGTAGGCCTCGGTCATGGCCAGGGCGCAGAGGGTGTGGTTGTACATGTACTTCTGGTTGTTGCGGCTCCCGATGCAGCCTTCGGGGTCCTGGTGGGCCATCATCCACTGGAAGCCCTTGCGGACGACGTCGCCGAAGCAGATGCCGTCGTGCTTGTCCTTGGAGAGGTGGGAGTATCCCGCGCCCAGGAACGCCAGGAGCGACAGGCCGGTCACGCCGGGATCGAACTCGCCCTCGCCGGGGCTGGGGGAGCAGGTCTCCTTGCACTGCCGGGTGTAGCCGGTGACGGACCAGGAGCCGTCGGGATTCTGGTGGCGGGCGAGCCACTTGAGGGCGTTGAGGACGGCGTCCTCGGTGGCGCGGTTCCCCCCGCCGATGTT
>CAYNDR010000504.1:0-3949 GCA_964395295.1 uncultured Planctomycetales bacterium | reverse complement strand
TTCCCACAGGTTCGAAACAGCCCGGTTGTCCTGGAAGGTCACTTTCGAAACGACCGCGTCCACCAGCCGCCGCCGGGTGAAGTTGTCCGGCTCCCGCATGTAGATCGTGTGCGCCCGCTGGGCCAGGTCCAGGATGCGCTCGGCCTCCTCCAGGTACTTCCCATCCGCTTCGGCCAGGTAGACCGCCCCCATCCCCCCCTCGCCGAGCTTGCGAAGGACCCGGTAGGGGCCCAGGCGCTTGGCGTCCTCCCGCTGGCTTTCGAGCTTCTTTTCGATCCCCTCCCGCTGGGCGGCGGTGATCACGCCCTGCTCGACAAGGACCTGGGACAGCGGTGCGGGGGCGCCCTTCAGGGCCCGCTCGGCCTGTTCCCGGAGGGCGTCCTTGACCTGGGCCTCGGTGGCGAACCCGCCCTTGAGGAGGTGCTGGGCAAAAGCCTCATCGGGCGTCCGGTCGGCCATATTCCATGTCCTCCCCTCCGGGAAGTATCGCACCCCGATTGAACATCGTCAAGCGCCGGCAGGGATGCGTCCTTGTCGGCGAGTAGGGTTAGATTCCGTCCGGGCTCTCTGATATACTGGGAAACGGAATGAGTCCCATCAAAGGCACGGTCGAAAACGGCCATATCAGGCCCTTGGGGAAAGGAATCCTGAGGGAAGGGCAGACGGTCATCGTCATTCCTCTCCCCTCGTCCGAGGGGCCTGTCGAAATCCCGGGTGAAGTGGAGAAGGAGGACGTCGAGTTCGTCCGCGCGAGTCGCGGTCGTCTGGCCCGGCAGATCCATTCCCAAGACCAGGCCGATGCCTGATATCCGCCAGGGCGAAATCTGGCTGACGTCATTTCAAGAGGGGTGGGAACGCCCCGCTGTGATCATCACCCGGAACGAGCTGAACAAGGGCCGTCTGATCCTTGTCGCCCCATGCACCTCATCCCGGATCGAGGAGCGGCGCCGCCTGCCCAATCACGTTTACCTGGCCAGGGGTGAGGCGGGGCTTTCGGAAGACAGCGTCGTCCAATGTCACCTCGTCCAGCCCATCGAGGTAACGACGCTCCTCAGGAACATCGGGACGCTTCCATCGGGGAAGCTCGCCGAGGTCATGCTGGCCCTGGCCTGGACCACGGCCCTCTTCGATAGGATTGCGGAGTAGGTCAGGGCTTCGTGTACGCCCCCGGTCGCGCGAATCACAGGATGGCGGGCATACCCGCCCGGGGGCGAAGTCGATCGGAGTTGAACGAGGTTCCTGCCGTCTTCCGGCAGCATGCCGTGGACTCCTATCGCGCGCCACCCGGCACGAGTGGAAGCGCGTCCCCGGTAAAGGGTAGAAGGGATTCGCCGGGCGCGCCGGAGATCAGCGCCCAGGAAGGACAGGCCGCCCAGCGAGGGGGCTGGGAAGGTCTCGGCCCACGAGGGGGCCGCGCGGGTCCGCCGCGCACGGCCATCCGCCCGCGGGTACTGCAAAGGGGAAGGGAAAGGACCAAAGATTTCGATCGCGTCATCGTTCGCCCTTCCCGCGAACTGACGTTTTCCCGCCTTTCTGGGCCTCCAGTAGCCGGTGTGCGTCCCGTCAGTGTTTTTCCCCAAAACACTAACGGGCGCGCCCCACCCCCGGCACCCCCCGTCGTCGTTCGACCTGGAGGTCGCCAGGCCGAACGGATTGGCCGTCACTCCCCTCGCGGCTCGAGCTGCCCGCGCCAGCCTTTAACTGAAGAGCTTGGCCCGTTGCCCCTGGGAGAACAGGTTTGGGGAGGGGATCATCCGGCGCCTGGGCTCCTGCGGAGCCTCGAATCCCTCTGGTTCGACAAGCTCACCGCGGGCAGGATCGACGGCGCGCCGCCGGTCGAGTCCGAGAAGGCTGCTTCTCGTCCCCGCCCGCCTGCGCCCCGTCCAGGCTCCGGATGACCCCTCCCAGGATCGTTCCTTGGACTTCATGAGGGAACCTCCTCGGCCCGGATCGCCATGGACCGGGGGATGGAGATTCTATACGTGTCCACCAGGGCCCACCCTCCTTCGCGCCCAGGACAAAGGCCGTCCCGTCCGGTTCAACGGGACATCGGCGGAACCGAAACCGTGGAAGCGCATCGGTGTAGATGTAGAATGGTGCACCACGAGATGCGGAGGAGAAGACCCATGCCCAAGGCCAACGGGATGAACAGGCGGCAGTTCGTGAAGGGCGCGGCGGCCGCGGCCGCGGCGGCGGCCTTCCCCACGGTGATCCCGAGTTCGGCGATCGGCAACCAGCAGCGCCCGGCCCCCAGCGAGCGCATCGCGATGGGCTTCGTCGGCGTGGGAGGCCAGGGCACGGGCGACATGGGCGGCTTCCTCGGGTTCCGACAGGTCCAGGCACTGGACGTCTGCGACGTGAACCTGAAACACGACTATCGCGCCAAAAACATCGTGGACCAGCACCACAAAAACCAGGACTGCAAGGCCGTCCTGAAATACCAGGAGGTGGTGGCGCGGCCCGACCTCGACGCCGTGTTCTGCGCCACGCCGGACCACTGGCACGCCATCATCACCGTGGAGGCCATGCGGAACGGCAAGGACGTGTACTGCGAGAAGCCGGAGTCCCTGACCATCCGCGAGGCCCAGCTCATGCGCGACACCGCGCGCCGGTACGGCCGCGTCTTCTCCGGCGGCAGCCAGCGCGTCTGGGGGGACTACAACTGGTTCCACCGGATGGTCCGCGGCGGCGCCATCGGCGAGGTGAAGCACGTCTACGTGAACGTGGGCGGCCCGCCCGACGAGATGCTCCGCCCCGCCCAGCCCGCCCCCGAATGGATGGACTGGGACCGGTGGATCGGGCCCGCCCCCCTGAGGCCCTACAACAAGGACTACCACCCGTTCAACTGGCGCGGATGCAGGGATTTCTCGGGCGGGCAGACGACCGACTGGGGCGCGCACACCTTCGGCGGCGCGATGTTCGCCTGCGCCGTGCACGAGACCGGCCCGGTCGAGATCCATCTGCCCGACGGCAAGGACTTCAAGCAGGCCACGGCGGTGTACGCCAACGGCCTCCAGATGCACCACGGCGGCGGCTGGGGCGGCATCATCTCCTTCGAGGGCACCCGCGGCCGGATCAGCGAGCAGGACCGCAACAGGCCCGCCCCCGACATCTACATCCCGAACTACAAGGGGCAGGGCGGGATCTTCGGCGACTTCCTCCACTGCGTGCGCACGCGCGAGAGGCCGTTCCGCGACATCGCCATCGCCGCGCGCACCCTCACGGTGTGCCACCTCTTCAACATCGCGTACTGGCTGAAGCGCGGCCTGAAGTGGGACCCGGCGAAGGAGGAAATCGTCGGCGACGCGGAGGCCAACCGGTGGCTGGACCGGCCCAAGCGCGCGCCGTATACCCTGTGACGCGGAGAAAAGGACGCTGACATGAAACGACTGATCGGGGCCCTGATCCCGCTGTGCCTGGTCGCCGCCCTCGCGGACGACTACGGCGCCAAGGTGGACGCCCTCCTGGCCGGCCTGGGATCGGAGAACGTCGGCGAGCTCAACAAGGCCCAGGACGCGCTCTTCCGGATGTGCGCCGAGGCCGGCGCGCCGGGCGCGGAGGGGCGCCAGGCGGCGTGCGAGGCGGTCGCCTCGCGGCTCCCCAAGGCCGCCCCCGCCGCCCGCCTGTGGCTGCTCCGGACCCTGGAGCGGTTCGGCCGGGCGGAGTCCGTCCCGGGCGCGGCCGCGCTCCTCTCCGACACCGACGAGCGCGTGCGCGACGCGGCGCGCCGCGCGCTCCAGGCCATCCCCGCCCCGGAGGCGGCGGGGGCGCTGGCGAAGGCCCTGGAGGCGGCGGACAAGCCCGAATGGCGCGCGGCCCTGCTCGACGCGCTGGCGGCCCACGAGGCCGCCGCGGCCCCCTTCCTCAAGACGATGCTCAAGAGCCTGGCGGGCGGCGACGCGGATGAGCGCCGCGCGGGGGCGCTGGCGCTGGGCCGCTCCGGCGACCC
>CAYNDR010000503.1:0-4003 GCA_964395295.1 uncultured Planctomycetales bacterium | reverse complement strand
TGATCCCATCGATCTTGCCGTCCATGTCGATGTCCTCGAACTCGGTCTCGCTCCTGGACAACGGCTGGATCCCCAGCAACAGGCCCGTGGCCCTCCGGGTGGGCGAGGAGATCATCGTCTACAACGGGGGGACGGTGGAGCGCGGCGCGCGCGGGACGAATCCCACGCTCGGCAGCAACAACGTCCAGCCCAACACAGGGCTCGACCACCCCGCCCAGGCCACGGTGAGCCTCTTCGGCTACTCCAGCAAGCTCCGCAACGCCACGATCAACCTCGACACGGGCACCCCCCCCCAGATCACCATGACCTTCAACAAGCTCACCCTCGGCGGGGGGACGATCCTCTACAACTTCGGCGAGAGGCCGCAGGCCACCGTGGCCGGCGACAAGCAGAACCCCCTCATGCCCCTCATTCGGTACATCGACGCCATGCAGACCGACATCGGTGTCAACTCCGTGCCCGACCCCGGCGGGGCGGACATCATCGATTACCCGGACCAGGGCTACATCAAGATCGAGAGCGAGGTGATCTTCTACACGGGCCGCTCCACGGGAGGCGTGAACGGCCAGGGCAACGCCAAGTTCACCGGCTGTTCGCGCGGGCAGAAAGGGACGGCGGCCGCCCAGCACCTCACCGGCGTGCCGGTCGAGTTCTGGTGCGTCCCGGTCTCGAACCACGACAACTACCTGTCCCCCACCATCATCCAGGCGGAGGACGAGTGGTTCGGGCCGCTGTGGAAGGATACGCAGAGGCCCAACTACTGGATCCCCTTCGACGGCCTGAACTACCTGCCGCTCATCCGCGGCGGGGCGGTCTTCGGCTCCCGGCGGATGGCCCACGTCGTGGGGGAAAGAGTGATCCCGACCTTCATTGTTCGGGAGAGCGATCCCAACGTCTCCATGCAGAACCTGGGGTACTACGACGACGTCACGATCACGGACGCGAGCAATGCCCGGGAGCCGGCGCGGGTGAGGCGCGTCAACGCCCCCGGCTGGGGCGGCAACATGGCGATCAACGGCGCCGGGGGCGGCGCCCAGCTGGCGGGCCTCTGGGACTGGGTGACCCGGGAGTACGTCCCCGACGACCTGCACGTCCGCGTCCTCAAGTTCCCCTCCGGGGAGCTCATGTCGCTGAAATGGCTCGAAACGGCCAATACCGACTTCAAGATATGCCCCGACCTGAACGGACTCCTCGACGAGATCAAGTTCTTCGCCACCCGGAGGGAGGACCTGAAGTTCGCCGCGGTCGCCCCCGCCCAGAGCGGCGGCTCGGCGGCCACCCTGATCCTGAAGGGGCCGAACGGGCCCAGGAAGGGCGGGCTCATCCGGGCGGGCAGTGAGTTCATCGGCTACGGGGACCGCCAGTACGACAACGCCAACAACGCCAGGCTCTCCACCCTCTCGATCCTCAAGCGCGGCTGGCTCAACACCGCGCCCCAGGTCCACAACGCGGGGGATCGGGTGATCGATATCTCGCACTACGTCCCGGTCTCGGCCCTGACGCAGGACGTGGACGCCGCGACCCGGTCGATCCCGATCGCCCAGAGGCTCGCGGGGCACGGCCGCGACTACCGGAGCGGCTACGCCCTCATCGACGAGGAGATGATCCTCTTCGAGTGGGGCGGCGGCAACGGCCGGCCCCTCACGATGCCCCCGCGGTGGGACGGGACCACCGGGCTCGGCCGCGGGATGTTCGGGACCACCGCCGCGCCGCACCGGGCGAACCAGAGCCTGGTCCTCGGCATGCCCTGGCGCTTCTGGGACACCTACAAGGAGAACGAGTTCGACAACAAGATGGCCTACTTCCAGTGGTCCACCCAGATGGACCTGGCGAAGTGGCACGCCCTGAGCTGGGTCCAGGAGGTCGTCCCGGCGGATCCCAACATCGTGGTCCACGCCCGGGTGAGGGTGGACGGGAAGGGGGAGCTCTACAACGTTCCCGGCCAGACCGACGACAAGCTGGTCTACGACTTCATCAACTCCGCGGCCTCCAACCCCATCAACCGCATCGGGTACCGGAACGAGCCGGGCCTGCTGGAGGTCCGCTTCCTCGTCGAGTACAGGAAGGACTCCTTCAACGCGCTCAGCCCCTGGGAGGCCCACACGTGGAAGCGGACCCCCAAGGTCAAGGAGATCCGGGTCACGTACGACCGGCCCTCGAAGACCCATTTCCATGAAGAACGCTAGGACCGGGCGCAGGGCGGCGGCCGCGGGCATGACGCTCATCGAACTGCTCGTGGCCTTCATGGTCTTCGCCCTGCTCATCACGGCGCTGGTCTCGCTCACCAACGTGAGCCTGGACAGCTGGGCGCAGGGCGAGCAGAGGAAGGACATCTACGACCGGGCCCTCATCCTGCTGGACACGATCACCGACGACCTCCGCTGTGTCCACTCCGAGAACGAGGTCATCGTGGACGGCCAGCGGGAACTGCAGGTGCCGGCCTTCCACGGCGACCTCGACCCGGTCAAGCAGTACCGGCTGAGGTTCGTGCGGACGGGGACGCCGCGGATGGGGCGCACGGCCCAGATCGCCGGCACGACGGGCCAGGTGAACCCCATCGTCTACTACGCGGACCTCTGGGAGGTCGCCTACGCGATGGACCCCGACCCCGGGAAGAACATCCTCTGGAGGGCCGTCCGGTTTTTCGACCGCGAGCCGGGGCCCTCCCTGCTCCGGACCACCGGCTACGACCGGCAGATGCCGGAGGTCTTCAAGCCCGTGGAGAAGGGCGTCCTCTACGTGGGGTTCCGCTTCTGGACGCAGTACACGACCACCTGGGACGAGAAGATTCCGATCCGGCAGACCGGCCCCAACTCCAGGGCGGGCTCCGGCCCCGAGTTCCGCTGGGACTCCACCCGCCAGAAGGACAAGGCGTTTCACTTCCACCGGAAGGAGTACGACCGGACGGACCCGGACTTCGTCTACCCGGAGATCGTGCAGGTCACGGTCGTCCTGGAGAGCACGGTTTCCGCCATCGAGGGGATGCGGCTCGCCGAGGACCTCGAGCCGAACGCGGCCGTCCTGCGCCTGCACGGGACCCAGGGGCTCCCGGACGCGCCGGCGATGGTCAAGATCGGCGCGGAGTGGATCGAGTACGGCGGGATGACGCTCACGGAGCTGACGAACCTCAAGCGGGGACAGCGCGCCACGCCCAAGCAGTCGCACCGCCTGGGCGCGGCGGTCCACTTCGGGGAGTCGTTCACCACGGAGGCGCGGATCGCGGCCTATCGGGAGGCGCAGGAGCCATGAGCAGGACGGCCGGGAAGGGGCGGGGCGGCGGGTTCACCCTGCTGGAGGTCCTGGTGGCGATCATGATCTTCGTGCTGGGGGTCGCGGCGGTCCTGCCGCTCTTCGCGGTGGCGGGCGCCTCCCACAAGCGGGGCATCGACCAGTCGCACGTCTCCTGGATCGCCCCCCGGATCGCGGCGAAGGTCCAGGAAGGCCTCTACAGCTCGACCCCCAAGGACATCAAGGGGGCCACCTGGGAGGAGTACGGGCAGGCGTACGTCTACGACGCCGTCTTCGAGCCGATGTCCACCGGCCGCGGGGGCTCCGGGGTCGGCGACGCCGCCTTCCTCCTCACGGTCGAGGTCCGCTGGAAGGAGGTCCCCGAACTGCGGGTGGAGACGTTCAAGACGGTGGTCCTCCGCAAGCTCCTCCGCTAGCCGATTGAACGATTGAGGATTTCATCATTGAAGAATTGTAGGGTCCCCCCCTCATCCCCCCCCGGGGGGGGAAGTGGGGGACGCTCAATTCATCAATGAATAAATCTTCAATGGATCAATCTCTGCACTGGAGTCGCAAATTCGTTTCCTCCCTCCTCCGGGAGAAGGGGGTCCGGCCCCGGCGTTCGCTCGGCCAGAACTTCCTGGTGGACGGGAACTTCCTCGGGGCCATCGTCCGGGACGCCGCGGTGGGGCCCGGGGACGGCGTGGTGGAGATCGGGTCGGGGATCGGGAACCTCACGGACAAGCTGGGGGAGAGGGCGGGCCGCGTCTGGGCC
>CAYNDR010000502.1:0-4029 GCA_964395295.1 uncultured Planctomycetales bacterium | reverse complement strand
ATACCCCGATCAAGATCGTCGGCGAGCACGAGGCCGACCTGCGCGACCAGCTCTCGCTGGGATTCGCGCCCCCCCCCGACCACCGCGTCGTGCGCAACCGGATCGACATGGACCGGTGCCAGGGGGCGCCGGCCAGGCCTTCCGGCGAGGCCCCCGTGATCGGCGCGGTGGGCCGCTTCACCTCGGAGAAGGGACACGCGCACCTCGTGGAGGCGTTCGCGCGGGTACGCACGCGCCTGCCCCGGGCGCGCCTCGTGCTCGTGGGCTTCGGGGAGCTGGAGACGGACCTCCGCCGCCGCGTCCGCGACCTCGGCCTGGGGGACGCGGTCGCGTTCGCGGGCGAGCGGGACGCCGCGGAGGTCCTGCCCTCGTTTGACCTCTTCGTCCAGCCGTCCCTCTACGAGAGCCAGGGGCTGGCGATCCTCGAGGCGATGGCCGCGGGGCGGCCGGTGGTCGCCACCGACGTGGGCGGCGTGCGGGACGCGGTGCAGGACGGGGAGACGGGCCTCCTCGTGCGCGCGGCCGATCCCGGGGCGCTGGCGGACGCGATCGTCCGGCTGGCGGGGGACCCGGAGGGGGCGGCGGCGATGGCGGCGCGGGCCCAGGCCCTCGTGCGGGAGCGCTTCTCGGTGGGCCGGATGGCGGAGGACTATGCGCGCCTGTACAAGGAATTGCTGGGCCGATATAATCCCGCCCGATGTACGACTTCCTGAGCGGGCGGCTGGCGGTCCGCAAGCCCTCCTACGTCGTGGTGGACGTGGGCGGCGTGGGCTACCGCGTGGAGATCCCGCTGTCCACCTACGAGAAGCTCCCCCGGGAAGGGGAGGTCAAGATCTTCACGTGGCTCAAGGTCTCCGAGGACGCCCTGCGCCTCTTCGGCTTCGCCACGGAGCGGGAGCGGGAGATCTTCCTGCGGCTGGTGGACGGGGTCCAGCAGTTGGGCCCGGCCAAGGCGGTCGCGATCCTCTCCAGCGCCTCCCCCGAGGAGCTGATCCGCGCCGTGGAGGAGGGGGACGTGGCGTTCCTGAAGAACATCCGGGGGGTGGGCGAGAAGATCGCCAACCGCCTGATCGTGGAGCTCCGGGGCAAGTTGCCGGCCGAGGCAGGGAAGGAGACCGCCGAGGCGTCTCTAACTAGGGACGTCGTGTCGGCCCTCGTGGGGCTGGGATACGACCGGCGGCAGGCCGAGGAGGCCGTGCGGCGGGCCCGGAAGGAGCTGGGGGACCGGGTCCCGGTCGAGGATCTGATCAAGAGGAGCCTGGCGCTTGTCTGAGCCGGGCCGCGGGCGGAAGGCCATGCGCGACAGCAGGGGACGGCGGGTCTGCGGGATCCTGGGAGTCTTCGCGGCGGTCCTCCTCGGGGGCTGCCACAACTGCCTGAACAATCCGCGGCTGAGGATGTCCTTCGATTTCGCCAAGAGGTATTACGACTCCAGAAATTTCGAGGAAGCCAGGAAGCTCTACGCGATGACGCTGGAGATGTGCCCCGACTTCTACGAGGGGATGCTCGGCCTGGCCAACGCCTGCCGCGAGCACGGCAACCAGCTCTTCGCGGGCGCGCACGAGCTGGTGATCCAGAAGAAGCCCGACCAGGCCAAGAAGTTCCACCAGCAGGCGAAGGAGGACCACTCCCAGGCGCTTGCGTGGTTCCAGAAGACGATGGAGCTGAACCCCCAGGACGAGCGGCCGCACTACGGGCTGGGGCTCTTTTTCTACCAGCGCGCCACGAGCCCGGTGCCGTATCCCTACTCCCTCGGCGACAAGAACCGCCAGAAGGAGCGGGACCTGGCGATCCAGGAGTTCGAGGTCTGCCTCAAAAAGGTCCCCACCTCCTACCAGGCGCACCGGTACATGAGCCTGTCGCTCTTCACGGCGGGCCGGACGGAAGAGGCGCGGGGGCACCTCGTGGCCTACCACGATTTCGTCCAGAGGACCTACGACCGCATCCTCGACACCTGGCCGAGCTCGGCGGAGGAGGACAAGAAGCGGAAGGAGGCCGCCCTCAAGGGCCTCGACCAGGAGGTCAACGAGGTGCGCGACGTCCTCCTGATCTATCGGGACGACCTGGGGCGCCGGAAGGGCCAGCTGGAGCTGAGGAAGGAGGTCCTGAAGCCGGAGGAAACGCAGGAACTGGCCCGCGTCTCCCGCGAGCTCCTCCAGATGGAGGACGTCATCCGCGGCTTCTCCGTCTCCGGCACCGATCCGGTCCGGATGGCCCTCCGGGAGCGCTGCCTGGAGTTCCTCAAGTGCCTCAACCGGGGATCCCTTCCCGAATGCCTCACCTTCGTCACGGGCAAGCCGGAGGAGGAGGCCGCCCTGCGCCAGAGGCTCCAGGGCCTGATCGGGCAGGGCACCCGATACGAGAAGGCGGTCTTCAGGACCATCACCGTCGACGGCGACATCGGCGTCGTCGGCATCGCGTGCGACCGGGTGACCCGATCGGGCACGGAGATGGGCGTCGAGGCGGCGATCCGCTGGAAGATGGTCTCCGGGCTGTGGAGGGTCAGCGCCCTTCCGTGAGGCCGGCCGGCGCCTTCAGCCGGCGCGCCAGCGCCGCGCGGCTCTCCGCGGCCGGCAATCCCTTCCCGGGACAGCGGGTCCCGGGGTCCACCTCCTTGTGGGAGCGGACGCGCTCGGCGGGGATGCCGCCGTCCCGGCACAGCCGCTCCAGGAGCGCCAGCAGGGCCTCGACCTGCTTCAGGGTGGGGGGCTTCCGTTCGAGGTCGCCCACGATGCAGACGGCGATGGACTCCAGGTTGGCGGCCTGGTTCTTGGTGTGGGGGCCGGGGACCTGGTCGCGCCACCGGTAGCCCGTCTCCACCTCGCCGTCCGGGGCCCCGCCGCCGTTCCCCACGATGAAGTGGTAGGCCAGCCCGCCGAGCCGCGGCCGGTGGTCCCGCTCGAAGGCGGCGGCACTGCCGCCGTGGGTGGCGCTGTGGTGGACCGGAAGGCGGGATTGCGCGGGGGGCCATCCTCGGCCGTCATCGCGGCGGACTCGGGGCCGTCGAGGACGTAGACGGTGAACAGGGTCAGGCCCACGGCCAGCGACGCCAGCAGGAAATCGAGCGGCTTCATCCGAAGGTCCCCGGCGTAGAACTTATCGGCCTCCGCCGAGCCGGGCTTGAATGAAGGAGCCAGCCCGTCGCATTGTATGACACTGTGTCGGCCTGCGTCGCGCTCCATCTCCTTGACGTGCAAGGGGAATCCCCTCGCCGGCGTGTCAAATAGCCCGACCGAGCCCAACGCAGGCACACGGTCAAAACTACTCCCGGGACTACTCCCCTGACTACTCCCGCTTTCAGGGACGCGCCACGTTGCCCGTACTCGAGCCGGACGGGTGCGGGACTTTGGGGGTCAACCTCGCGCGTCCCTCACGTCCTGGATCGAGTGTGCGCGTCCTGGAAGAATCACGGGGGGCGGGAGCGTAATTAGAGCGTAACGCGACCGGCCGTCTCCGGGGTCCTCGTCCCGGATGCTTCCCTGCCCCTGGCGAGGCATCCCCTCGCGATTCACGCCCCGCGCCCGACGCGCCAGGATGCCCTTGCTCGAGTTGGGCGTACGCGGGTGGACTTGGGACACGTCCGGCGCCCGGATCGCGCGTCCTGGCTCGAGTGGGCGCGTACCGGGAAAAAACCAGGGGAGGGTCGAAGACCTGGCCTTGCGGAGCGCGCGCATTTTCCCCGAAGCTGGCAGGGAGGGTGGTAATCGTATAGCATGGGGCCCGTTCTTGGAGAGAGGCTCGCATGACATCAAGAACGCTGGCCCTTTCCGGCGAAGCGATCGAGAGGCGCATCCTGCTCGTCCGCGGGCACCGGGTCCTCCTGGACAACGACTTGGCGGGGCTGTACGGCGTCTCGACCAAGGCGCTGAACCAGGCCGTCAAGCGGAACGAAAGGCGCTTTCCCCCGGATTTTGCCTTCCGGCTCACGAAAAGAGAGAAGGCTGATGTGGTCACAAATTGTGACCACCTTTCCGGATTACGGTTCTCCCACGTCTTGCCCTACGCCTTCACGGAGCTCGGGGCGATCAT
>CAYNDR010000501.1:0-4032 GCA_964395295.1 uncultured Planctomycetales bacterium | reverse complement strand
TTATTGATACGGCGACCACCGAGATCTACGCTTCGCAGTTCTCTCTTTCTCTACACGACGCTCTTCCGATCTCGGTTCCTCCTGGACGATGTCATTCACGGAGGTGGGGACCCATCCGCGCCCCTCCTGGATGTAGACACTGGCCTCGTCCTCCTCGTCGAGCAGGCCGGCCAGGTCCTTCAGGCACTCCTTCGCCTCGAGTTGTCCGAGGGCCCAGGCGGAGCACCCGCGGAGGTTGGCGTCCTCGCTCTTGAGGAGTCCGGCCAGCGCCTGGGCCACGCCCTTCACGCCCATCTCGCCCAGGGCGAGCGCGGCGTCGGCCTTCAACGCCGGATCTTCGTCCTTGAGAAGGGCCAGGATCTCCGCCGTGTGCTCGACCGCCTTCAGTCGACCGAGGGCCCAGGCGGCATGCCCGCGAAGGACCTTGTCCGGGCCCCTCAAGAACGGGACGACCTCCCGGCGATATTCCCGCGCCCGGAGAATGCCCAGGCTGAGGAGCGCCATCCCGCGGACCTCGGCGGACTCGTCCCTCAGCATCCCGGCAATGAGCTTGACGTCCCTGGCGGATTCCAGCCGGCCCAGGGCGACCGCCGCCTGCGCCCGCACCGAAGACTCCGGGGCCTTCACCAAAGGAACGATGACGTCGGCGGCGTCCTGGAGGCCCAGGGCCCCGATCTGCTCCACCGCTCCGGCCCGGGCGTCCGCGTCGCCCCCCCGGAGCACCTTGATGTAGTCCTCGAGCGCGTGCCGCTTGAGATCCTTCGCCGCATAGGCATCCGCGCGGCACCGGTAATTCTCGGCCTCTGTCCACCCGTGTTCGATGGCCAGGGTGAAGTCGGCCACGGCTTCGTCCAGATCGCCATTCTCCATGTGGACACGGCCGCGAAGCCGGTAGGCCCCGACGTGCCTGGGATCGAGTTCCACCGCCTTCGTGCAGTCCTCGATCGCCCCGGCGGCCTCTTCCCTGGAGTGGCGGGCCTGGGCCCTCGCATAGCGGGCCTCGACCGAGCCGGCGTCCATCTCGATCGCCCGGGTGTAGTCCCGGAGGGCGCCCTCCGCGTCCCCGGCCGCGGACTTCCGGTTCCCCCGTTTCACGCAGGCGGCGGCGGATTTGGGCTCGGCCGCGGCCGCGGCCCGCTCCCGGGCCTTGGGGAGCCACGCCTCGAGATCCCCCTTGAACCGGTATAGCGAGACGGCATGGTCCGCCCCGGCGGCGGCGACCGTGGCCTCGTCCCGGAGGAAACGCACGCCGAAAATCTCGCGACGGTCCCGGGACTCCACCGAGGCGGCGGTCTCCAGCGAGACGGGATCGACGAGCTTGAGCCTCCCGTCGCGATACCCGGCCGCCAAGAGGGAAACCTTCGGGTGGCCGTCGAGGCTCAGGAGGCTTGCCCCCTCCCCGGCCGCCTCCCGCACCCCCTCCCACGACTCGGTGTCCCATGCCACCAGCGTCCCGTCGAAATGTCCGGCGGCCAGGGTTCGTCCGTCGGGCATGAACGCCAGGGAGGTCACCGACTGGGGGCGGCGCCGCAGGGCGCGAACCAGGGCCTTGCCCTGCACGTCGTAGATCCGGACCTCCCCCGACGACGTCCCCGCGGCCAGCCGGGGGCCCTGCGGGTCGCCGGCCAGACAGCGGACGGGCGCCGACTCCTCGAATTTCACGGCCAGGCCGCCGGCAGGATCCCAGACGCAGACCTTCGAGTCCCATCCGGCCGACGCGACCCGGCCGTCCACGAAGGCCACCGAGGTGACCCCGCCGTCATGCGCGAGCCAGCCGGCCTGCCGGGCGGCGCTCTCCCAGGAGTAGACCTCGACGCGCCCGTTCCCCAGGCCCGCGGCGACGGACTTCCCGTCCGGGGCGAAGCCCACGGCGGTGGCCCAATCCGTCAGCGCCACCGTCCGGGCCGAGACCCCGTCTTCGAGCGACCAGAGGATGAGGGTGCGATCGAGGCTGGCGCTGACGAACCTCTTCCCCTTCCCCGCGAGTCCGACGATCGCCCCTCCGTATTCCCGGACCCTCTCGGCGGCCCCGGGCCGGTCGAGCGGGACGAAGTCGAGGAAGCTTCCCCCCCGGACGAGCCACTTCCCGTCGGGACTGGCCGCCGAGGCGGCGATGAATCCCCTGTAATTGGGCCGCGAGACGTCCGCCTCGAACGTGCGGGGCTTCCAGAACTGGCACAGGCCGTCCTGCCCTCCCGAGACGAGCCTCCCGTCGGGGGCGAAACAGAGCGTGCGGATGCCCTCGCTGTGGAGGGTGTCGTTGCCCTTGAGGGCCGTCCCGTCGGCCGACCAGACCCTCACGGCGTGGTCTTCGCCTCCCGAGGCGAGGAACGCTCCCGAGGGATCCCAGGCGAGGGCCTGGATGTACCCCCCGTGCGCCTTCCACTTGCCGGTGCGCGAGAGGTCCGCGGTCGACCACGCCGAGAGGAACCCCCCGCGATCGGAGGTCACCACCCCCTTGCCGTCGGGGGAGCAGGCCACGTCCCCGACGAGCGACCCTTCCGTGGGCAGGATACTGCCCTCGATCTCCAGCGCCGGGACGCGGATCTTCACCAGGCGGCCGTTGTTCTGGGCCGCGAAGAGCGCCGATCCGTCCGGCGCAAAGGCCAGGCGCCGGATCATGGAATCCACGCGGCCGGACTTGACCTCCTTGAAGGCGGACAGGTCATGGATCGCCAGCAGGCCGTCTCCCGTCGCGACCGCCAGGATCCGGTCCCGCGGATGGAACGCCAGGTCCGTGACCGAGGTGTAGTACCGGAATCCCAAGGGGATGGGGGTCCGGTCGGCCAGGGAGTAAAGAAGGATCGTCCCGTCGTCGAGGCCCACGGCCGCGAGGGCCGATCCCGCGTCGATCGCCGCCGCGTTGACGGACGAGGGATGACGCACGGAGCCCTGGCTTTCCATGGAAAGGCCGTCGCCGTTCTGGAGCATCATCGCCGCCGCGAGGACCAGGAACATGATTCACCTCGAGCGCAGGAGGGCGTTGTACAGCGCGAGCTTCGACCCGCGGGGCACGCGGACGCCGAACTCGACCGGCTTCCGGGGCGCCTCCTTGGGGGTTCCGGGGATGACGACCTTTCCCTTTTCCGCGAACGTCCCGGCCACGGCGGTCCACTCGCCCTTGGCCAGGAACAGTTCCACCGTCCCGGCCTTCCCCAGGGTGTCGATCAGGACCGAGGCGCCGGCCTCCCCGGGACCGTTCCGGAGGATGAACTCGACGGGACCTTCGGTGATGACCGTGTACCGGAGGTCGTAGTCGTCGGTCCATGCGCGATGGAAGAATTCCAGCGGATCGTCGCCCGCCGGCTTCACCGACAGGGACCCCTCCGCGGCGGTCCATTCGAGCCCTTCCGGGGCGGGAGAGATCCGCCAGCCATCGAGATTGCGCCCGTTGAAGAGGCAACCCCAGGACAGGGTGGGGGAGAAGGCCGGGAAGTCATGGACCGCCGACGCGCGGTCCCGGAGCGCGGCCCGGTCGAAGGGGATCGAATGGACCTTGATCCACTTGGCCAGCCCCACGCACCCGGCGAGACGGCGGAATTCCTGGAACTCCTCGAAGGCCTCGGCGAGGGCGTCGAAGTGCTCGTCCATGGCCCGCGCCAGCCGGTGGAGGGGCTCGTGGAAGTAGTCCGCCGCGTAGTTCAGGCCTTCCACGTCGACCTTGGTCTGAACCCCCCGGCAGACGAGCCGGCCGTCCTCCACGGCGAACCGGACCCCTCGGGCGTGGAGGAACACGCGCGAGCCTCGGGTCATCGTCACGTGCGCCTCGCAGGCCATTTCCGCGAAACCCGGGATGGTTTCCCGGGCTATCGAGCGATGAGGGCCTTCCCGGTTGAAGATGATGTCGCCCAGGAGGCGATCGGTGTCGTACAGGATTTTCCCGAACCGGGTCTTGAACAGCGGCCCGCAGTAGTTGACGGCGTGATATCCCGGCCTGTCGCAGGTGCTCATGCTGAGCGACGGGTCCACCCCACGGTCGAAGCCGCATCGCAGGGCCACGGCGAAATCATCGGCGTCCAGCAGGGCCTTGCC
>CAYNDR010000500.1:0-4046 GCA_964395295.1 uncultured Planctomycetales bacterium | reverse complement strand
GCCCGAGGCCGCCAGGTCCTTCCCGAAGTGCTCCCGGCAGGCCTCGACGACCCAGGCCCACTCGTCCTCGGCGTAGCGGGAGTGGATCTCCCGGAGCCGGGCGGCGAACTCCTCCGCGGAGGAGAGGGCGCCCTTCTCCACGTCGTCCTCGAGCCGCACGAGCCGGTCCCGCGGCATGAGCTGGCCGCCCACGTCGACCCACTCGCGGGAATGGACCGCCGCGGGGGAGACGGCGAAGGCCTTCCGGGGATCGAACGGGCCCGCGGCGAGGGCCGCCTCGACCTTCTCGAAGACCTTCTCCAGCAGGTACATCTCCGTCCCCGTCCGGTAGTACTTCTGGCCCGTGCGGAGGATCGGCCGGCGGACGAGGGCGCCCCCCACGGAGACCTCCTCGACGTCCTTCTCGGTCGTCTCCTGGAGGACCTTGAGGGCCTGCGCGGCCTTCATCATCTTGCCCACGGTGTAGGGGCTGAAGACGGCGAAGGAGAGGACGTCGCGCTTGGCGTCGCCCTTCCGCCGGTCGCGGGCGGGCCACTTGGCGCCGTCGCGGACGGTGCCCACGGTGGTCAGGTGGAGGCCCGGGATCATCGCGCACTTCCCGTCGGGACGGGCCTCGTGGTGGCTGAACGGGTAATCGGAGGTGTCGAAGGTGCTCGTGTGCTTGCCGAGCACCACGCTGAAGGGGCCCAGCTTGACCGGCCACATCATGTAGGAGAACGAGCCGGTCTTGCAGCCGCGCCCCAGCCTCCCGTCATGCACCGGACCGAGCTTGTACATGTGGTTAGACTGGTCGGTACCGGAGCCCGCGTTGTAGAAGCTGAAGAGCCCGGCGATGAGCAGGCTGGACTTGTGGTGGCTCACCGAGTAGGGCCCCGCGAAGACACTGCACGCCTCGCCGTGGAAGGCCTCGCAGTTGGCGAAGAAGAGGGAGTTCTCCGCGGAATACTGCCGCCCCATCTGGCAGCCCTGGCCCACGAACGTCCGCCCCAGGATGGCGCCGCCGTCGACCCGGGAGGACTCGGCGATGATGAAGTCGCGGGCCGTCACCCCCGGACCCACGGTCGTGGGGGCCTCGGGGGAGCTGAGGATCGTGCCGTTGACCAGGCTCGCGGCGCCCTTCACCGTCGCTGCCCGGCCGATGTTGACGTCGACGATCTCGCGGCAGGACGCGATCATCGCGCCCGCCCCGATCCGGCCGCGGTCCGACGTCACCTTCCGGGCGTGGGCGGCGGCGATGGCCTTGAGCTTCCGGACGAGTTCAGGGCGGTAGCGGTGGAGGCAGAGCAGGTAGGCGAACTGCGAGGAGATCTCGTCGAAGAGGACCACCTCGCGGCCGCCGGCCTCGTTGAGCACCTCGACCTCGACGCCGTTGCCGAAGGCCGCGCCGGGATTCGTCTGCAGGGCGCCCACGTCCTCGATGCAGGCGCCGTCGCCGATGTCGTAGCGGGCCACGTGGACGGAAACGCCGGCGATGCGGCAGCGGTCGCCCACGGTGCAGTCGATGAGGACCGCGTCCTGGAGGCCGGCCGGCTTCTCCAGGCCGTGGGCGGTCCGGACCGTCCCGGTGGTGGAGCCGATCCGGACGGTCCCGGAGAACGACGTCCGGACGACGGCCGCGGGATCGAAGCCGGGAGCGACCAGGACGCGCTTCCAGTCCTCGGCGGCGCAGCCCTGGGCCTTGAGCTGCTCGACCTGGGCGGGGGGCGGCGGCGCGCAGGAACGTGGATCGACCATGGGTGTCTCTCGATCAGGACTGGGCAAGGTCGTAAGTGTCCTTGGCGATGGCGGCTTCCTCGTCGGTGGGGATCACGTACACCTCCACCCTGCTGTCGGCAGCGCTGATGGGGGCCTCCTTGCGGACCGCGGCCTTGTTCTTCTCCGCGTCGATCCTGAGGCCGAGGGCATCGAGGTCGCCGCAGATCCCGGCGCGGACGCCCACGGCGTTCTCGCCGATCCCGCCGGTGAAGATCACGGCGTCGAGCGTCCCGAGGGCGGCCGCGTAGGCGCCGATGTACTTCTTGATCCGGTAGCAGAAGATGTCGATGGCCAGCCGGGCGCGCGGGTCCCCCTGGGCGGCCAGCTCGCCCAGGTTGCGCATGTCGTTGGACCGGCCGGAGAGGCCCAGGAGCCCGGACTTCTTGTTGCACATCGCGTTGAGGTCCTTGAGGCCATGGCCCTTGTCGGCGAGGTAGAACAGGATCGCCGGGTCGAAGTCGCCGGAGCGCGTGCCCATCACCACGCCTTCGAGGGGCGTCAGGCCCATGGAGGTGTCCACGGAGCGGCCCTTCCGGACGGCGGCGATCGAGCACCCGTTGCCGAGGTGGCAGGTGATGACGTTGACGTCGTACTTGCCCTTTCCGGCGAGCTGGGCGTAGCGGCGGGCCACGTAGCGGTGGCTGGTGCCGTGGAAGCCGTACCGGCGCACGCGGTACTTCTCGTAGATCTCGTACGGCAGGGCGTACAGGTAGGCCACCGGCGGGAGGGTGGTGTGGAACGCGGTGTCGAAACAGGCGACCTGCCGGGCCTGGGGCAGGTTGCGCTGGGCCGCGCGGATGCCGGTAAGGTTGGGAGGGTTGTGCAGGGGGGCCAGGTCGGCGAACCGCTCGACGGACCGGACCACCTCCTCGGTGATGAAGACCGAGCCGGTGAACTCCTCGCCGCCGTGGACGACGCGATGGCCCACGGCGCCGATCTCGGAGGCGTCCTTCAGCACGCCGATCTCCGGGCTCACGAGGGTCTGGAGGATGACGCCCATGCCCTGCTGGTGGTCGGCGGCCTTCACGTCGGCGGCGTGCTTCCGGTCCCCGCGCGCGTGGGTCAGCCTGGAGACCGCCTCGCCGATCCTCTCGACGATCCCCTTGGCCAGGACTTCCGCCTCGGGCATCCGGTAGAGCTGGTACTTGATCGAACTGCTGCCGGCGTTGATGACGAGCACGATCATGAGGATGCCTTCCGTTATCCTATTTTTCAAGCTGGGCCAGGAGGAGGATCGCCGTCTGGACCACGTCGTCGGCGCTGGCGCCCCTCGACAGGTCGCTGACGGGCCTGGCGAACCCCTGGAGGATCGGTCCGATCGCCTGGGCCTTGGCCAGCCTCTGGGTGAGCTTGTAGGCGATGTTCCCGCTGTCCAGGTCCGGGAAGATGAGGACGTTGGCCTCGCCGGCCACGGGACTGCCGCCTTTCACCTTGCGGGCCGCCACGGCGGGGACGATGGCGGAGTCGGCCTGGAGCTCGCCGTCGATGGCCAGGGACGGGGCCCTGGACTTCGCGATCTCGAGCGCCTTGAGGACCTTGTCCACGCGCGCGTGGGAGGCGGACCCCTTGGTGGAGAAGGACAGCAGGGCGACCTTGGGGGGCTCGCCCCCCAGGAGCGCCTCCGCACTGCGGGCCGAGGCCAGGGCGATGTCGGCGAGCTGTTCGGGGGTGGGGTCGATGTTCACCGCGCAGTCGGCGTAGACGAAGGGGCGGTCGGTCCGGCCCAGGTATTCCGGGACGACCATGAGGAAGAAGCTCGAGGCGGTCGAGAGGCCGGGGGCCATCCCGATGCACAGGGCGCCGGCCTGGATCACGGTGGCCGTGGCGGTGGCGATCCCGCCGACCATGGCGTCGGCCTCGCCGCACCGGACCATCATGGCGCCGTAGAAGAGCGGCTTGGCGACGACGCGCCGGGCGACGGGGACGGCGATGTCGTCCCTCCCCTCGACGTACCGGGCGGCGTAGGCGTCGAGCGCGCCGGAGCCCTTGGGATCGACCGCGCGGATGCCGTCGAGGGAGACGCCCGCCTTCCGGGCGGCCTCCTCCACCAGTTCGGGCTTCCCCAGCACGATCGGGCGGGCCAAGCCGCGGTCCTTCAGCTTCCGGGCGGCCTGGAGGATCCTTTCGTCGTGGCCCTCCGGCAGGACCACGGTCCGGCCGCGCCCCGCGACCTTCCGCGCCAGGACGTCGAGAAGGCCCATTAATTATTCCCCCTATATTTTCATCTGAAAATAATGCCCTTATTTAATCCGGAATCGGGCGCAAGTCAAGAGGTGTTCGGCCGGGGGCCG
>CAYNDR010000499.1:0-4056 GCA_964395295.1 uncultured Planctomycetales bacterium | reverse complement strand
CGATCCTGGGCTTCGACCTCCTCAAGGTCTGCGTGGAGGGCCCCCAGGCGGAACTCAACCGCCCCGACCACTGCCAGCCCGCCCTCCTGGTCCACGGGATCGCGTGCCTGGAGGCGGCCCGCGCCAAGGACCTCCCCGAAGGCGAGGCCGCCGCGGGGCTCTCCCTCGGCGAATACACCGCGCACGTCTGGGCCGGGTCGCTGGCCTTCGAGGACGCCGTGCGCCTCGTGGAGCGGCGCGGGCGCTACATGGAGGAGGCCTGCGACCTCACGCCCTCCGGGATGATGGCCGTCCTGGGCCTCGACCGCGCGAAGGTCGTGGAGGCCTGCCTCGGGCAGGGCGACGTGGGGATCGCCAACCTCAACGCCCCCGGGCAGATCGTGATCTCCGGGGAGAAGACGGCGCTGGAGAAGGCCGCGGCGCGCTGCAAGGAGCGGGGGGCCAAGCGGGCCCTGCCGCTCCAGGTGGCCGGCGGCTACCACTCGGCCGTCATGAAGCCCGCCCAGGAGAAGATGAGGAAGGAGCTCTCGGGCGTGCGGATCGCGCGGCCGCGCGTCCCCGTCTGGGCCAACGTCTCGGCCCGCCCGCTCACGGACCCCGAGGAGATCCGCGCCGCGCTCGCCGACCAGGTCTGCGCCTCCGTGCTCTGGGAGGACACGATCCGCGCGATCGGCGCCGCGAGATATTTCGAGTTCGGCCCCGGCGGGGTCCTCGCCGGCCTCGTCCGCAAGATCGACCCGAAGGCCGAGGCCGTCTCGATCGAAGGCCCCATCGCCTGAAGGGAGGAAGGAACCCATGAAGATCGACCTCACGGGACGGACGGCCCTGGTCACCGGGGCCGGGCGCGGGATCGGGCGCGAGATCGCGCTGGCCCTGGCGGGCGCCGGCGCCGGCGTGGCCTGCGTGGACGTCAGCGAGCCGCTCCTGGCGGAGACGGCCGCGAAGGCCGGGCCGAACGCGCTCGCGATCAAGTGCGACGTCCGCGCGGCCGCCGAGGTCGAGCAGGCCGTGGAGAAGTGCGTCGAGCGCTTCGGGGGGCTCGACATCCTGGTCAACAACGCCGGCATCACGCGCGACGGGCTCCTCCTGCGGATGAAGGAGGAGGACTGGGACGCGGTGCTCGACATCAACCTCAAGGGCCCCTTCCTCTTCACGAAGGCGGCGTCGCGGCACCTCATGAGGTCCAAGGCGGGGCGCGTGGTCAACATCGCGAGCGTCGCCGGGGTCATGGGGAACGCCGGCCAGGCCAACTACTCGTCCTCGAAGGCGGGCCTCATCGGGCTCACCAAGACCGCCGCCCGGGAGTTCGCCTCGCGGGGCGTCTGCATCAACGCGATCGCCCCCGGCTTCATCAACACGGAGATGGCGGCGAAGGTGGACCCGAAGGTCCTGGAACAGCAGGTGCAGAACATCCCGCTCCGGCGGATGGGCGAGGCCCGCGAGATCGCCTCCGCCGTCCTCTTCCTGGCCAGCGATTTGGCGGGCTACATCACCGGCCACGTGCTCCAGGTCGACGGCGGGATGGCGATGTAGCCGATCGCATCCCCTTCCGGAGACTCCCGCAGGTATAATAGGGAGGCGACCGGCGGGCCGGGAGGGAATG
This sequence comes from uncultured Planctomycetales bacterium, assembly GCA_964395295.1. GTDB lineage: Bacteria > Planctomycetota > MHYJ01 > MHYJ01 > JACPRB01 > CAYNDR01. The sequence goes on along the minus strand of CAYNDR010000499.1, from coordinate 2,453 downwards.
GGACCGTGACGGAATTCGTCGTTCAGGCCGGGCCGTTGCGCACCTTCGAGGCGCTCTACGATCCCCGCTCCGGCAAGGCCCGGCAGGTCGCCGACTTCCACACCATCGAGCTGGTCAGCCGCGACAAGGGCCGCACGGGCGTCCTCGCGGAGATCGGCCGCTCCCACGACCGCGAGATGCGGTTCGTCGCGTCCTTCCTCAAGGCGGTCCTGCAGGACCAGCGCGTCGTCTTCGGCATGCGGGACGCCAACCAGGGGCGCGCGTGGCTCCTGGGCCGCCGGCTCCAGGGCCAGCCGCGGCGCTGGTCCCTGATGAAGTACGGGCTGTCGGAGGACGACCTCGTCCTCATGGAGATCAAGGACCTCGCGGCCGACCTGGCGCTCCTCCGGGAGTTCACGCCCCCGTCGTCGGGCGAGATGTTCTTCCACCTCACCGCCGGGGCCTTCGACCTCTTCGAAATCTACTGGCAGAGGGCGGCCCGATCCTCCGCCAGGCCAGGGGAGGACCGCTTCCGGCGGGACGTGGCGGCCTTGGCCCACGAGGCGCGGATCACGCTCCTCCAGGACCCGTCCGGATCCTTCACGGTGATCCTGCACCCGCAGGTCGCGGACGTCCCGGCGATGGAGCGCCGGCTCGCCGCCGCCGGCCGGGAGGCGGGATTCCAGGTCACGTTCGCGCCGGGCCTTTTCGGATAGCCCCCCCTCTTGTCCTCTCCGCGGCTTTGTGGTGGAATCATGCGCGTGTCCGAGGCAAGAAGGATCGCGCCGGCCATCGCGGCCGCCCTCCTGGCGGGCGGCGCCCTGTACGGGCTCCTGGCCGCCGTCCGGCCCGCCTCGGCCGACCAGGAAGATCCCTGGCTGAAGGCCTGGAAGGCGGCCGGCCTCCACGTCCAGTTCCGCGGGACCTCGGCCGAGCCGTCCAGACACCTCCAGTGGGCGCGGGACCGGGAACGCTACGCCCGGCCGGAGTTCGCCGGGACGAAGATCCGGATGTACGCCATCCACGGCTTCCGCGCCCAGGTCGTGGAGCTCCCCTCGGACCGCCTGCGGGGGATCGAGTTCTACTCCCTAAACGACGAAGGTCCCTTCTCCTGCCAGGGGACCGATGGCGACAACGAATTCAGCCAGCGGGGCCGTCATCTCCTGATCCTGGCGAACCGGCAACGGGTCGCCTTCTGGACGACCAAGCTTCCGGGGGAAATCCTGCGGACGACGGAGCGGATATTCGAGGAGACCGCGAGGCGCCTCCCGCGATGAACCCCGCAGCCGGCTGGGCTCCGGAAGTTTTGCTTGAAAAGCCGGGGGGGCGTCCCTATAATCCGGCCCCATTGCCGGGCGCCGAAAAATCCCATGCTATGACGGAGGGTCTATGGCGTTGACCGCGGCGGAAATCGAGACGAAGGTCACCGAGATCGTGTCGAAACAGCTCGGCGTGGCCAAGGAAAAGATCACCCGGCAGTCCTCGTTCGTGAACGACCTCGGCGCGGATTCCCTGGACACCGTGGAGCTCGTCATGGAGATCGAAGACGCCTTCGACCTCTCCATCCCCGACGACGCCGCGGAGAAGATCCAGACCGTGGGAGAGGCGATCAAGTACATCGAGGACAACGTTCGTGACAAAAAGTAGGGTCGTCATCACCGGCCTCGGCGTCATCACGCCGGTCGGGAACGATGTCGACACCTACTGGAACGCGCTCCTGTCCGGCAAGAGCGGGGTCGGCCCGATCAACGGGTTCGACACCGCCGGGATGTCGGTGACCATCGGGGCCGAGGTCCGGAACTTCAATCCCGCCGATACCATCGAGGAAAAGGAGGTCAAGCGCCTCGATCCCTTCTGCCACTTCGCCCTGGCGGCGGCCCACCAGGCCGTGAAGGACTCCGGGATCGACATCCCGAAATGCGACCGCTTCCGCTGCGGCGCGATCGTGGCCAGCGGCATCGGCGGCCTCCAGGAGCTCCAGGAACAGCACAAGCGCTACCTGGCCAAGGGCCCCTCGCGCACGAGCCCCTTCTTCGTCCCCAAGATGATGCTCAACGCCGCGGCCGGCGTCATCGCCATCCGGCACGGCCTCTGCGGCCCCAACTGGGGCGTGGCCTCCGCCTGCGCCTCCGCCAACCATGCGATGGGCACCGCCCTCCGCACGATCCAGCACGGCGAGGCGGACGTCATGATCACCGGCGGCACCGAGGCCGCCATCACCTACCTGTCCATCTCCGGGTTCGCCAACATGGGGGCCCTCTCCCGGCGCAACGGCGCCCCCGAGAAGGCCTCGCGCCCCTTCGACAAGGACCGGGACGGCTTCGTCCTGGGGGAGGGCGCGGCGATCCTGGTCTTCGAGAAGCTGGAGCACGCCCAGGCGCGCGGGGCGAAGATCTACGCCGAGGTCCTCGGGATCGGCAACAGCAACGACGCCTACCACATCACCGCGCCCGACCCGGACGGCGCGGGCGGCA
>CAYNDR010000498.1:0-4060 GCA_964395295.1 uncultured Planctomycetales bacterium | reverse complement strand
GTCGGGTCTCCGTGCCCTCCGTGCGCTCCGTGTTAGAATCTTCTCCGCCGTCGGGACTCCGTGCCCTCCGTGCGCTCCGTGTTAGAATCTTCTCCGCCGTCGGGTCTCCGTGCCCTCCGTGCGCTCTGTGTTTGAATAATCTCCGCGGCCTCCGTCCTCTCTGTGTTCTCGCCGCTCCCCGAAAGGACTTGACACGCGGCCCGCCAGGGGGTTCATAGTCACCCATACCCGGAGGGAAGGCCGCATGTCCCAGGGTTCCGAGGCCGGCGCCGCGACGCTCCACTGCTCCGGATGCAACCGCCGATACACCGTGCCGGACTATATGCCCACGCGCCGCTACCGGTGCTCGGCCTGCAAGATCTACCTCGAAAGGGTGGCCGAGGCGCCCCAGCCGGGGGCGCCGGCCGGCCCCGGCCCGCGGAAGGATCCCTTCGAGGGCCGCGTCCTCGGGGAGCACCGCCTCCTCCGCCTGCTGGGGAAGGGGGGCATGGGGCTGGTGTATCTGGGCGAGGCCGTCGCCGACGGCCGCAAGGCGGCCGTCAAGGTCCTCACCCAGGAGGTCAGCCGGATGCCGGGCCTCCAGAAGCGCTTCGAGCGCGAGGGCACGGCCAGCGCCCGCCTGGAACACCCGAACATCGCCGCCACCCTGCGGATGGGCCGCGAGGGGAACTCCGCGTACATCGTCACCGAGTACGTCGACGGCGGCTCGCTCGAGGACCTCCTCCAGCGCCAGAAGCGCCTGGCCCCGGACCGGGCGGTGGCGATCCTCGGCGACGTCCTGGCGGGGCTCCACCACGCCCACGAGCGCGGCGTGACCCACCGGGACATCAAGCCGGGCAACATCCTCCTGACGGCGGACGGGCGCGCCAAGGTGATCGACTTCGGCCTGGCGATGGACGCGGAGGCCCAGTCGATCCTGACCGTGACCGGGACGGTGATGGGGACCCCTTCCTTCATGAGCCCGGAGCAGGCCAAGGGGGAGCGCGGCGGGCCGCTTTCCGACCAGTATTCCTGCGGCATCCTCGGCTGGTACATGCTGACGGGGCGGAAGCCCTTCGAGGGGAAGGGGATCATGGACACCCTGATGAAGCAGGTCAACAGCCCCCTCCCGTCGGCCCGGGCCCTCAATCCGGACATCCCCGAGGGACTGGACCAGGCGCTGGCCCGGATGGGCGGGAAGGATCCGGCCCGGCGGTACTCCTCCGCCGCCGCCGCGGCGTCGGCGCTCAAGCGGTCGGTGGGGCTCGCGGCCCCGGAGGTCCCGGAACCGGAACCCGCCCCGGCGCCGGAAGAGCGGGCGCCCGAGGCGGCCGCGCCGCCGAGGCGCGGCTTCGGGGACAGCCTCTGGATCTGGGGGGTGATCGGGGCGCTCGCGGGGGCCCTGGTCGCCCTGGCGTGGCGGTTCCTGCGCTAGATCCCCTCGAGCGAGTATTCGAAGCTGTCCTTGTTGACTTCCTTGTGCTCCACGCCGGCCTTCTTCAGGTTCTTGTAGATGAGGTCCTTCATGAAGGCCAGGAAGTCCACGATCTCCTTCTGGAGCGTGTTCTCGTTGTTGTCGTCGAAGATCTTAAGCTCCTTCTTGACCTGGCGGAGGAAGAGCTTGTGGCTGTCCAGGTAGTTCTGCGCCATGGCCTTCTTGAGGCCGTCGGAGACCTTGCGGGCCTTGCCGGCGGCCTTCCCGAGCTGGACCGACCGCGCGTAGAGGTTGAGCAGGCTCATGTGGGCGATGTCCCGCAGGATGGGGATCGCGGGGTTCAGCTCCTGCTCGTTGTCCCCCTCCTTGAACGCCAGCGTCTCCTCGCGGCTCTTGAGGTAGGTGAGCAGGAAGTCGTCCAGGGTGCTGCGGAGCTCCTCCTCGTCCTTGAGGCCGAAGAGGTTGCCCACGAGCAGGAAGCCCTGGCATTTCCTCTGCGACATGGGGGCGGTCTCGCGGTAGAAAGGGAGCACGCTCGTGGCGGGATTCTCCAGCGACTTGAGGATCGCGGGCGCTTCCTTCTCGTAGAAGTTCTCCCGCCCGTCCTTCTTGTACTCCTCCTTCATGGCCGCCTCGGCCTTCGCCTTGTGCTCCGCGTTGGCCATGCAGTACCAGGCCTTCACGTACCCCTTGGGATTCTTCTCCTTGTCGAAGACGAGCTTCCCGAGCTCCTGGTCGAGGAAGGCGAGCTTCTTGGCCTCGTCGCCCTTCTTCGCGTCCTCGAAGGAGATGGCCTGAGCCAGCGCGGGGGACGCCGCGCAGGCCAGGAGGATCAATCCGGCGATCGCTCTCAGCATATAGCCTCCTTGTTGAGCCGTGGATTATAACGACGGACCGGCGCCGGCGCAACTTCCTATTTAACAACGCCCGGCGGGCGGGGCTGGTAGAGGAGGGCGCGGTTTTTCCCGGCCCGCTTGCTCTCGTAGAGGGCCTCGTCGGCCTTGAGGGAAAGCTCGTGGGCGTCGTCCGCGTGGTCGGGATAGACGGCGGCCCCGGCGGAGATGGAGAGCCTCAGCTCCCGGCCGCCGAAACGGAGCTTCTGGCGGGAGAGGGTCTCGACCAGCCGCTCCGCCGTCAGGAGCGCCCCCCCGGCGTCCGCGCCGGGCAGGAGGACCTCGAACTCGTCGCCCCCGTAGCGGGCCACCACCGGACTGCCGGGCCGCTCCCGGATGCGCGCCACGATGTCGTCCGCCCGGACGCCCCGGGCCAGGGTCGCGGCCATGTGCTTGAGGACCGCGTTGCCCGCGTCGTGCCCGAAGGTGTCGTTGATCTTCTTGAAGTCGTCCACGTCGATCATGACGAGGCTGCAGGGAAGGCCCAGGCGGCGCGCGCGGGACACCTCCCGGCGGACCTCCTTCTCGAAGTGGCCGTGGTTGAAGACCCGGGTCAGCCGGTCGTGGATGGTCCGGTGGTGGAGCAGGGTGTTCTCGATCGCGATCGCGGCGTGCTCGGTGAGGACCTCGGCGATCTCCGCCTGGCGGGGGCCGAACGCGCCGGCCAGCCCCGGGTGGTCCAGGTAGGCGGCCCCGAGGATCTTCTCCTTGAGCCGCAGGGGCAGGCAGAGGAGCGAGAGGGGCCTGGGATCGCCGCCGCGGTGCGTGTTCGCGTTCGGCGCCATGACGGTGCTCCCCTTGTCCCGCACGTACTTGAGGACCGACTGGAAGACCTCCAGGTCCGCCGGGCTCACGGGGGCCCCGGACCGGTCGCGGGCGAGCTTGGATTTGAAGGTGTCGCCCCGGAAGATCCCGATCATGCCCCGCCGGGCGTTGCAGAACTCCAGCATGCGGTCGAGGATGAGCCCGAGCAGTTTGCGGAGGTTCCTCTCGGTGTTGATGTTCTTGAGGACCTCCAGGATCGGCCGGAGGTCGGAGATCGCGATCGTGCTCCCGAACGGCCGTTCCTGCGGGCGGTCGTGCATGAGGCTGTCCCCTCGAGGATTATAGCACCCCGGAGGGGGCTTCGGAGAGGCTGGCGGCAGGGAGGGGGGCCAGATTCCCCGGGAATCGGCCGATAAGAGTATGTCGCCTTTGGAGGGCCCGGGACATGGGCTTCGCGGGGTCCGGGGCCGAGCGCCTCAGGCCGGACCTCGGTTATCGGCCGCCCTGGCCCTGGCGCGTCCCGGCCGCGCACCCCGCGGCCGCGCGCGCCGCGGTATTCACAAACTCGGGGCGTGGAATTATACTGAGGAGCGCCGGTCAAGCGATGGTTCGACTCCCGATCAGCCTGGACCGAGGGATCGCCGTCCTGGAGCAGTACGTCGAGACGGTCGGGGGAGGCCATCTCTTCAGCGCGAGGCTCGAGAACCTCCCCGCGCTCGTGGGCGAGCTCATCGCCGCCGGCGAGGCCGACCCCGGCCTCATCGGCCTGAGCATCCCCTTCAGCTTCGGGAAGGGCGCGGTCCCGGGCGAGGAGGAGGCGCGCGCCATCCGCCGGCGCGCCGACGATCTCTGGGAGGAGCTCCGGTCCCTGGCCTCGCGCGATCCTGCGGCGGCGGCGGAGAAGCGCCGCCACTACCTCCGGATCGTCGACAACCGCCTGGCCGCGAACCCGCAGGTGGCCGTGAAGGTCCTCCGGCGCGGGGGCGGC
>CAYNDR010000497.1:0-4074 GCA_964395295.1 uncultured Planctomycetales bacterium | reverse complement strand
TGGCCCACGAGAACCCGTTCGTGGGACAGCTCCTGCACCACTCCATGAAGTTCCGGGGAAAGCGGGTGCGGCCCGCCCTGCTCCTGTACTGCGCGCATATCCTGGGGGGGGTGAAGGACCTCCACATCGTGCTCGGGGCCGCCGTGGAGATGCTCCACAACGCGACCCTGATCCACGACGACGTGCTGGACGAGGCGGACCTCCGCCACCAGGAGAAGACCCTCAACCGCGTGTGGGGGAACGAGGCCTCGATCCTCTTCGGCGACTACCTTTTCGCCAAGGCGTACGCCCTCTGCGCGGTCCTCCACAACCGCGAGGCCAACATGATCCTGGCCCGCACGGTCGAGGAGATGTGCGTGGGGGAGCTCTCCCAGATCGCCTCGAAGTTCAATTTCGACATCGACGAGGAGCAGTATCTCCGGATGATCCGGTTCAAGACGGCGTCGCTCTTCGGGACCTCCTGCCGCCTGGGCGGGGTGGGACACGCGGCCGACCCCGCCGCCGTGGAGTCCCTGGCCCGCTACGGGACCAGCATCGGGATGGCCTTCCAGATCGTGGACGACTGCCTGGACCTCACGGGGGACGAGCACGAGGTGGGCAAGTCGCTGGGCACCGACATCGAGAAGGGGAAGTTCACCCTCCCGGTCATCCAGCTGCTGCGCCAGCTTCCCCCGCCCGAACGCCGGGCCGTCGAGGACGTCCTGGCCGGCCGGAACGGGAAGGCCGACAAGAGGTCGGCGGTGCTCCGGTTCGTCCGCGAGCGCGGCCTCATCGGCCAGTCCCTCGCGCGGGCCGCCGGGTGGGTGGAGGATGGAAAGGCCAGCCTCCGGCAGGTGCATGACTCCATTTACGTGGGGAACCTCCACGTCATGGCCGATTACATCCTCCGGCGGCGCGCCTGAGGCTCGCGCCGTTCCTTCCGCTCCCTTCCCCGCCTCCCGGGCCGCCTTGTCACCGCCTTCCCGGCGTGCTATGATCCCCCTGCATGAGGCTCATCCGGACCGAGGAGGCCCATCCGGGCCTGAAGGTCTCCCGCGACGTCACGGATCTCCGCGGAAACCTGCTCTTCCGGACCGGCACGGAGCTGACGCCGGACCTCCTGGAGCGCCTGAAGCAGCGCAACATCACGCACCTCTTCGTCGAGGACGCCGGCCCCCTTCCGGCCGCGCCGTCCCCGCCGGCCAGGAGGACCGCCGAGGAGATCGCCCAGGACGTGGACCTGATGTTCGCGGGCGCGGACGCCGGCCCCGTCATGGCGGCCCTCCGGGAGGCCGCCAAGAGGTATCTGATCTCGCGGAACAAGTGACGCGATGGTGACTCCCGCACCGCAGGATGTCCAGGAGCGGGTCAAGCGGCTCGTGGAAAAGGTCCACGGGTTGCCGACGCTCCCCGCGATGATGAGCACCATCAACAAGCTGGTGATGAACCCGAGGACCTCGGCCAAGGAGGTCGCCCAGATCATCTCGACGGACCCCGCCCTCACCTCCAAGGTCCTGCAGGTCGTGAACTCCCCCTTCTACGGCTTCCCGAACCGCATCACCACGGTCACCCATGCGATCGTGATCCTGGGATTCAACACGATGAAGTCGATCGTCCTCTCGTCGACCATCTTCGACCTCTTCCGCAAGGACGCGAAGGCCGGGGGCTTCGACCGCGCCGAGTTCTGGAAGCACTCCATCGCCTGCGGCTCGGCCGCGAAAGTCCTGGCGCGGAGGATCGGCTACGTCGCCCTGGAGGAGATCTTCATGGCCTCCTCCACGACATCTGGAAGATCGTCCTGGACCAGTTCCTGCACGAGAAGTTCGCGGCCGCCATGGACCTCGCGCGCGGAAGGGGGACCCTCCTCGTGGAGGCGGAGCAGGAGGTCCTGGGCGTCACCCACGCGGACGTGGGGGCGTGGCTTTTCGAGAAATGGAGCCTCTCGCGGGGCCTCGTGGAGACCACCCGGTGCCACCACAACACGGCGCTGGCCCGCGAGGGCCAGAAGCTCGCCGAGATCATCCACGCCGCCGACATCCTCGCGCGGGCGACCCGGTACGGGAACGGGGGGGACAACAAGATCCCCGCCCTCGGCGAGGCGGCGTGGAAGTCCTTGGGCCTGGGGGAAGGGATCTTCGACGACCTCCTCCGCGAGACGGGGGATGAGGTCGAGAAGGCCACCGTCTTCCTGGATTTCGTCCGGTAAATCCATGCCGGGAGAACGCGGCGCGCCGGATTCGGGGAGCTACCGCCTCCTTCAGCCCACGCCGGAGGCGCTGGAGCTCCAGAACGTGAGCCGGCACCTCTTCGTGGCCTCCTCCCCCGAGGAGATCGTGAAGCTCCTCTCCGACGCGGCCCGGAAGTACACCGGGGCGCGCGCGATCAGCGTCTTCCTCCACGATCCCGATAAGGGGACCTTCTCCGGGGGCGATCCCGCGCTCTTCCCCGAGGCGGTCGTGGTCGACTTCATCTTCGCGGACTCCAAGCCCCTGGTCATCCCGCACCGCGGGAACACGTTCATCACGGTCTTCCCCCTCATGGTGGAGCACCGGAGGGTGGGCCTGCTGGTCCTGGACGTCACGGGCATGGCGGAGGAGATCTCGCGCAAGGACCTCGAGCCCGTGAGCCTCCTGTCGGACCAGGCCGCGGTGGCGCTCCAGAACCGGCGCGTCCTCTCCCGCACCCTGGGGGAGTCGGCGCTCCTCTCGAACATCCTGGACTCGATCACCAACGCGATCCTGACCCTGGACGCGGGGGGGCGGATCACCCGCCTCAACCGCAACGCCATGGCGATGTTCGAGCTCACGGACGACGCCGTGGGGAGGGCCTATTCGGACGTCCTGATGGCGGACGTGGCGGGCGCGATCGGGGAGATGCTGTGCCAGACCCGCGAGATGGGCTTCGCCATGGAGAAGATGGTCACCGCGAAGCTCGACCAGGGCCTCGAGATCAACATCGCGCTCTCCGCCTCGGCGCTCCGGGACGAGAACCTCGCCGCCCTGGGGACGATCGTGGTCTGCCGGGACATGACCGCCTCCCGCGAGCTCGAACGCCTCCGGCACCTCGACCGGATGAAGGGCGAGTTCGTGGCCAACGTCTCCCACGAGCTCAAGACCCCGCTCACCTCCATCAAGGCGTACACCGAGGCCCTGCTGGACATGGCCAAGGACGAGCAGGTCCGGTCGTTCCTGGAGGTGATCGACGAGGAGTCGGACCGCCTCCTCTCCCTCATCAACGACCTCCTGAACGTTTCCCGGATCCAGTCGGGCCGGATGAAGATGCACTTCGCGCTCCTCCCGCCGCGCGCGATCGTGGACGAGATGATGGGCATCTCGAAGATCCAGTCCGGAAAGCACCAGATCGTCCTGGAGATCGCCGAAGGCCTTCCCCGGATGCTCCTGGACAAGGAGAAGATGAAGGAGGTCGTGATCAACCTCGTGTCCAACGCGATCAAGTACTCCCCCTCCGGCGGCAAGGTCTGGGTGCGGATGCGGATGGAGGAAAAGAACCTGCGCATCGAGGTCCGGGACGAGGGGCTCGGCATCTCGAAGGAGGACCAGGAGAAGCTTTTCCAGGCCTTCTCGCGGGTGGACGCCTCGGACGCGGCGGGCATCCCGGGGACGGTGCTCGGGCTCGTGATCACCAAGGCGATCGTGGAGCATCACGACGGGAAGATCGGGTTCGAGAGCGAGCCCGGGAAGGGGACGACCTTTTCCGTCCTCATCCCGTTCCGCACCGAGATCCACCGCGGCGAGGCGGGCTCGGAGCTCGGCTCCCTGGCGGAATGAAGCCCGGAGCTTCCCGCTCCCGGCTCAATGGTCCGACATCCCCTGGGGCATGTTCAGGCCGGTGACCCTCTCCGTGACGCGCCTGGAAGGATCGACCTCGATCACCCGGCCCGCGCCCTGCTCCCGGATGAGGGTGTTCCCGTCCTCCGTCCGGATCGCCTGGAACGGGCGCTGGCGGGCGCGGGTGGCGCGCACGTCCCGGGCCGCCTCCGCGGAGCCCGGGAGCCCCGCGCTCGGGGCCTCGAGGCGCCGGCGTCCAGGTCGGGAGCGGCCCCGCGCGGAGCGCGATCGGCCCGGACGCCGCGTC
>CAYNDR010000496.1:0-4079 GCA_964395295.1 uncultured Planctomycetales bacterium | reverse complement strand
GCCTTCACGCGTCCGTCCTTGAGCACGAAGAGGGCCTCGGCGCCCGCGGCCCCGACGAGGTCGAGGCCCTTCTCCAGGCCCGCCACGAAGACCGCGGTCGAGAGGCCGTCCGCGTCGGCGGCGGAGCGGGCCACCACGGTCACGCTCGCGAAGTGTCCGGGGCATCGGCCGGTGCGCGGGTCGAAGAGGTGGGCGAGCGGGGGTCCGCCCGGGGAGGCGGCCCCGTAGTCGCCCGAGGTGGCCATGCAGCGGCCGTCGAGGCGGGCGAGGTCGATCCAGGCGCCGGGTTCCCGGGGGTGCTGGATGCCCACCGTGCACGGGCGGCCGGCGGCGGCGACCTCGCCGGCGTCGACGATCGCGTGGAGGGCGCCGCGCGCGCGGAGGGCGGCCAGGGCGCGGTCGGCGGCGAAGCCCTGGGCGATGCCGTTGAGCGTGACGGACATGCCGGGGCCCAGGGTGATGCGGTCGCGCGACACGGCCACGCGGCGCCAGTCGACGCGCGCCAGGGCGGCGGCCGATTCGCGGTCGGACGGCGGGGCGTCCCTGGAGTGGAGTTCCCACAGGGGCTGGACGGTGGCGTCGAAGGCGCCGCCGGTCTTCGCCGAGAGGGCCTGCGCCCGCGTCATCACCTCCGCGAGGTACGGGTGCGGGTCGTGGAGGACGCCGTCGCGGTTGAGGCGGCGGATCTGGCTGTGGGGGCGGTAGAGGCTCATGGCCTCCTCGACGGCTTCGAGTTCCGCGAAGGCGGCGTCGAGGGCGCCTTCGGGGTCGGGACCGGCGGCGGTCATCGAGACGGTGGTGCCGAGGGCGCGGCCTTGCCTCGTCGCCTCGCATGGGCGGGGGAGGCCGAGCCGTGCGGCGGCTCCGGAGGCCGCGGCGCCGCCGAGCAGGAGAAACAGGCGCCGCCGGGTCAGCCTCATCGGTTCCTCCGTGTCCGTCGCGGGAGGCACGACAAAACAGACGGTCCGTTTTGTCGCCGCGATTCCGATATTCATCTTACGTTTCAAGGGACGGCCTGTGGGGCATGATGGGCATTGACGTGGACCGGCCGCATGTGCGAGCATCCCCGCGCGAACCAGGGAGGGGGATCGGCCGGAACTGAACCATGATGGACGAGGGGAAGGGCGTCCGCCTCCGGAAGCGGATCGGCCTCGCGGGCGGGATCGCGGTCTTCCTCGCGATCGCGTTCCTGCCGTCGGGGCTCCACCGGATCGAGGGCTGCGGCCACCGGCCGGCGTATGCGGCGGCCGCGGCGGCGCTGATGGCGGTCTGGTGGTTCACGGAGGCGCTCCCCATCCATTGGACCGCCTGCGCGCCGCTGGTGCTCCACCCGCTCTTCGGGATTTACGGCGGGGGGTTGGGGGGAGACGCGCGGCGGGCGGTCTCGCCCTACCTGGACGCCTACATCTTCCTCTTCCTGGGGGGGATGATGATCGGCGCGGCGAGCGAGGAGTCCAGCCTGCACCGCCGGGTGGCGCTGGGGATCATGCGGGCGGTCGGCGCGGGCCCGCGGCGGCTCCTCTGGGGCGTCCTGCTGGCGACCGCCTTCGTCTCCCTCTGGATCTCCAACACGGCCACCGCCGTCATGATGATGCCGATCGGGATGGCGCTCCTGGCGCAGATCAAGGCCTCCGGCGGGGGCCGGGAGATCCGGAACTTCGGGAGCGCGATCATGCTGGCGGTGGCCTACGGGGCCAACGTGGGCGGCATCGGCACCAAGATCGGGACGCCCCCGAATTCCGTCTTCTGCGGGTGGGTGCAGAAGAACATGGGGATCGAGATCAGCTTCCCGCTCTACCTGGCGCTGGGGGTCCCGTTCATGGTCCTCTTCCTCCCGCTCGTCTGGGCGGTGCTCTGGAGGCTGGCGCGGCGGGACGACATAGGGGCCGACCAAGGGCGGGACGTGCTGGACCGCGAGCTGGCCGCGATGGGGCCGCTGTCGCGGGACGAGAAGAAGGTGCTGGGGGTGTTCCTCGCGGCGGCGGTCCTGTGGATGTCGGGGTCCTTCGTGACCCGGAACGTCGCGCCGCACGTCCCGGCCTTCTGGACGGGATTCAGGTTCGGCAGCAAGCACGTCGAGGCGGCCGTGGCAATGGGGGCGGGACTGGCTCTGCTGGCCCTGCGCGCGCTCTCCTTCCGGAAGCTCCTGAAGATCCCCTGGGACACCCTGCTCCTCCTGGGCGGCGGATTCGCCCTGGCGGAGGGCATCGAGGGGGGCGGCCTGAAGGAGGGGATGGCGGGGTGGCTCCGCGCGGCGGGGGGCCTTTCCCCCTTCTGGCAGATCGGACTGGCGGCCCTGGCGGGGGTAGGGCTCTCCGCGGTGGCCTCGAACACGGCCACCGTCAACGTCATGCTGGGGATCCTGCCGCGGTCGGTCCCGGTGCTGGGCGCCGTCACGCTGGGGACGTCATGCGACTTCATGCTCCCGGCGGGGACGCCCCCGAACGCGATCGTCTTCGGGAGCGGGTACGTCCGCCTGCCGACCATGATGCGGACGGGGATCGTGCTGGACCTGTCCGCGGTCGTCCTGATCACGCTCTATGCGTTCCTGTACCTGCGCCCTTTGTTCGCTTGACATCGCCGCGCGGCCGGTCTAGAGTAGCCCGACGATGCGCTGTCCGTTCTGCAAGAAGGACCAGGACCGGGTGATCGATTCGCGGTCGGCCAACGGGGGCGCGACCGTGCGGCGGCGCCGCGCGTGCCTGGCCTGCAAGAAGCGGTTCACCACGTACGAGAAGGTGGAGGAGATCACCCTCTACGTCATCAAGAAGGACGGGCGGCGCGAGGTGTTCGACCCGGAGAAGATCAAGCGCGGGCTCCTCACGGCGTGCAAGAAGAGGCCGGTCCCCCTGCACACGATCGAGGACATCGTCAACAGGATCGAGATCGAGCTGTACGAGAACTACGACCGCGAGGTGAAGTCGACGAGGATCGGGGACCTCGTGATGCGCGAGCTCAGGGGCGTGGACCACGTCGCGTACGTCCGCTTCGCCTCGGTCTACCGGGAGTTCAAGGACATCAGCGAGTTCATGCGCGAAGTGAAGCCGATGCTCAAGGTGGGCCCCCGCTCCTGAGGCGGCGGCCCGGACGGAATCCGTTTGCGGAGAGGCCGGGGAAGCCTCGTCCTCGCGAGGGGAGGAAATGCCCATCCGGAAGATCCAGTCGGTGCGGAAGCGGGACGGCCGCATCGTCGCCTACGACGAGCAGAAGATCGCCGAGACGATCCAGGACGCCGCGCGGGGGGCGAAGCAGGACAATCCCACGGTCGGCCGCGACCTCGCGGGCGTCGTCACGATGTACCTGGAGCGCTACCACGAGCGCGAGGTCCCTTCCTGCGAGGAGATCCAGCAGCTCGTCGAGAAGATCCTGCTGGACACCGGCCACGCCGCGATCGCCCGGGCCTACATCGTCTTCCGGGAGAGGAAGGGCCGGCCGGCCGAGGCCGAGGCCGCCGCGCCGCCCGCGGAGGACCTGTTCCCCTCGAACCTGATGCTGGTGGACGGCTCCACCCGCGACGAGGTGGCGCCGTGGGGGCGGGACCGGATCATCGGCGCCCTCGTCAAGGAGGCGGGCCTGGAGCCCGCGGCCGCCGGCGAGATCGCGGGCACGGTGGAGCAGAAGATCTTCCGCCTGGGCCAGCGGCGCATCTCCACCAGCATGATCCGGGAGCTGGTCAACCACGAGCTCCTGGAGCGCGGGTACGGGTCCAAGCTCCGCCGGCAGATCGTCGTGGGCCTCCCCAAGTACGACCTCGGCCGGATCGTGGGGGAGGAGGAGCCGCGGGTCGACCCCGAGGGCATGTGCCGCGTGATCGGCCAGACCACCCTGCGGCAGTACGCCCTCCAGGAGATCTTCACCCGCGACGTGGCGGACGCCCACCTCGAGGGGCTCCTGCACCTCCACGGGCTGGAGGAGCCGCTCAAGTTCCATTCGCTGGCGCCCTCGGTCCCGGCGATCCGGCGGACGGGCGTGCGGGTGCGGGGATCGGCGGCGCTCTCGGAGCCCGCCCGGGACGCGCGCACGTTCACCGCCCAGCTCGGGCGGATCGTGGCGGACGCGCGGCGGTACGTGGCCGGGCC
>CAYNDR010000495.1:0-4107 GCA_964395295.1 uncultured Planctomycetales bacterium | reverse complement strand
CGCCGCCGCTCGGCGACCTCCTCCCGGAGCCGCTCCTCGGCCCGCCTGCGCTCGGTGACGTCGCGCTTGATGGCCCCGTACCAGCGGATCTCGCCCCCGTCGTCGCGCACCGGGAAGAGGGACATCTCCACCGTCAGGTCCTTCCCCTCCCGCGTCCTGTTGACGACCTCCCCCCGGAAGCCGTCCTGCCTTCTCACGCCGCCCACCTCCATCGAATAATCCGGGACGTAAACCGCAGGGGTCTTGCCGACAAGCTCCCCGTCGGGGTACCCCAGGAGCCTCCGGTGGGCCTCGTTCTGTTCCAGGACGACCCCCCGGGGATCGACGATGACGAACGCGTCGTTCGCGTGGGCCAGGACCTCGCGGTAGAGCTTCAGGCCTTCCTCCGCCCGCCGCCGCTCGGCGACCTCCTCCTGGAGTTTCGCGTTGGCCCGGGCCAGCTCGTCGTGGGCCTTCCGGAGCGCCTCCTCCGCGCGCACCTGGTCGGTCACCTCGCGGATGATGGCGAAGACGTACCTGTGCCCTTGCCGCTCCAGCGGGGTGGCGTTCACGTCCAGGATGCGCTCGATCCCGGCGTCCGTCCGCACGCGGGTTCGCAGGCGTACCGGCGTCCCCGTCTGGAGCCGGGCGAAATGCTCCTTGTACTTCTCCACCTCCTCGGGCACCGAATATTCCAGGAAGTGCCGGCCGAGCAGGTCCTCGCGGCGCACCCCCCGCAGTTCGGCCGACCTCCGGTTGGCCGTGATGATGACGCCCCTCTCGTCCGTGAGGATGATGCCGTCCGCCGCGCTCTCCTGGAGGTACTCCAGGAACGACTTGGCCTCCTCCACCTCCCGCTCCAGGCGGAGCTGGTCCGCGATGGGCCGGGCCACCCCCATGGCGCCCGGCCGGCCGCCCACCATGAGCGGGCCGCCGTTGATCTCGAGAGGGATCGGCGCCCCGCCGGCCCCGAGCACCTCCGTGCGGAACCTCACCGCCTCCCCCCCCAGCGCCCGCACGAACATCTCCCGGTTGAGCTCCAGGCGGTCCGGGGGCGTGACCTCCGCGAAGCTCCGGCCCAGGAAATCCTCCGCCGGCCGGCCGAGCGCGCGGCAGGCGCTCGCGTTGAGGTACTGCATCCGCCCCTCCCCGTCGAGCGCGTACATCGGGTCGGGGGCCTCGTCGCGGAACTTCTCCAGCATCGCCCGCGACTCCGTCAGCTCCCGCTCCGTCCGGACCAGGTCGGTGACGTCCCGCGCGGACGCCAGGTAGTAGGTCTTTCCGCCGTACTCGATCCTGGAGATCATGTGGTCCGTGAGGACTTCCCGGCCTTCCTTGTGCCAGAGGCGGCGGCGGGCCCGCTCGAACGGCCGCTCGACCTTCACGGAATGCCGGACGCCCTCGATCCGATGGCGGTGTTCGGGGGGCGTGATGTCCCGGACCGTCAGCGCCAGCATCTCGTTCCGCGTGTACCCCAGGAGGCGGCAGACCGCCTCGTTGACCTCCACGACGCGGAGGCCCTCGTCCTCCACGAGGTAGACGCCGTCGTTGGCCCTCTCGAAGAGGACGCGGAAGAACTCGGCGGCGCGGTGCTTCTCCGTCAGGTCGCGGATGATGCCGATCGTGAAGCTCCGGCCTCCCGCCGCCACAAGGCGGACATTGATCTCGCAGGGAAAGAGCGTCCCGTCCTGCCGACGGTGGACGGCGCGCTCGACCACGAAATGGCCGGTCTCCAGGAGTACCTGCCCCATCGTGTCCCGCAGGCGGGCCATGTCGCCCCCGCCCGTAAGGTCGGCGATGGAGAGCCCGATCATCTCGCCGCGGCCGTACCCGTGGATCTCGCAGGCCTTCGCGTTGCAGTCCACGAGGCGGCCCGTCTCCATCTCGACCACCACCATCGCCTCGCCCGCCTGCTCGAAGAGGACCCGCTGGAACTCCTCCCCCCGCTTCCGTTCCGAGAGGTCGAACGCCACGGCCGTGTAGCCCAGCGGGAAGCCGCCCGAGGGGGAGGCGAGCCGGGTCACCAGGAGGCGGCAGGGGCGGCCCGCGAGCGCCGTCTCCCCCGAGAACCGGCCCTTTTCATCGACCTCTCCCGCCACGCGGCGATACTCCTCGGGCGAGGGGAACAGCGCCGCCGCGGCCATCTTCCCCTCCACCTCGGCCTTCGCCTGCCCGAAGAAGGACTCGCAGGCGGGACCCCAGGCGAAGATGGTGCCGTTCGCGTCGAAGGACCAGAGCGCGGCGCCGATCGAGTCCACGAGGGCGTCGACGATCGTCCGGACGCCGCGGGCGTCCAGCTCCTGGAGCCAGAGGATCCACCCGTGATGCCCCCCCTCCGCCGCCGCGATGGGCGAGATCACGGCGGGTCCCGTCGCCACGGGCCCCCTCTTCGAGAGGAACCGGGCGCGGAGGTACAGGCGCCCCTGGGGCGCCGGGGGCCGGGAGAAGAAGGCCTTCAGCTCCCCCCCCTCGTCGAGCGCCGCCGAGTCGATCCCCTCAAGCTCCCCTCTTCCGTACCCCAGCAGGCGCTCCGCGCCGTGGGTCGCGGCCAGGACGATCCCCCTGAGGTCGGTCACGATCCCCGCCTCGGGGGTCTGGAGGAAGACCTGGGTAAGGTCGATCACGGCGGCACCTCGATTCAAAGAAGGCCGTAGGCCTGCCGGCTAATCCCTGGCCAGGGGGAGGTCGAACGTGACCACGGCGCCGCCCCGGCGCCCCCGCTCCAGGACGATGTCGCACCCGTGCGCCTGGAGGATCTGCCGGGCGAGCATCAGCCCGATCCCCAGCCCCGAGTACTTGGGGTCCGCCGTGGTCTTGAAGAGCCGGATGTCCCCCCGGGCCTCCTCCGGACCGATGCCGTTGTCGGTCACCCGCACCCGGCAGCGGCCCTTCTTCCCCCCCGACACCCGGATCTCGATCCGGGCCTCGTCCGGCGTGAACTTCTCGGAGTTGGCCAGGACGTTCGTCACCACGCTGTGGATCTTGCGCTCGTCCGCCTCCACCACCGGCGGCTTCCGCGGCGCCGACACGCGCACCTGGAGCGACTTCTTCCGGGAGCGCGCCTTGAGCGACTCCACGCACTCCTCCAGGAGCGCCTTGAGGCCGAAGCGGGCGACCTTCAGCTCCTCCGGCCGGTACTTCTGCTTCGCCAGCGCCAGGAGGTTCTCGATCAGCCCCACGAGCCGTTCGAGGTTGCGGTGCGCGATCTTCAAGCCCTTCTCCTGCCGCTCGTCCAGCTTCCCCAGCCCCCCCGAGAGGAGCATCTCCACGTAGCCCATCCCCGAGACCAGCGGCGTCTTCAGCTCGTGCGAGCAGTTGGCCAGGAACTGGTCCTTCATGCGGTTGAGGTCCCGGAGCTCCCGGTTGGCCCGGAACAGCTCCTCCACCATCCGCCCCATCTCCTCGCTGAGGCGCCGGTTGGCCAGGACGAGGTCCAGGTGCTCCATCTCCTGGGCGACGATGACCTTGAGCTCGGAGGGGTCGAAGGGCTTGGGGATGTAGCGCTTGACCTGCCCGCGGTTGATGGCCTGGATCGCGTTGTCGGCGTCGGGATAGGCGGTGATGAGGACCCGCACGCAGTCGGGGCGGATCTCCCGCGCCTTCTACAGGAGGTCCACCCCCGAGAGCCCCGGCATGCGCTGGTCGGAGAGGATCAGGTCGACGTCGTGCCTGTCGAGGACGTCGAGGGCGGCGGACCCGTCGCGGGCCTTGTAGAGGAAGTAGTCGTTCTCCAGGACGTTGGAGAGCAGGTTGAGGTTCTCCTGCTCGTCGTCGACGATCAGGATGGAATGCTTCTTCACCGGCGGAACCACTCCAGCGTCGCCCGGAGGCCCTCCTCGAGGGGCGTCGCGGCCGCGAACCCGAGGTCGCGCCGCGCCGCGGAGACGTCGGCCCAGGAGTCCCGGATGTCCCCCGGCCGCGGGGGGCGGAACTCCATCTCGGCCCGCACCCCCGCCAGCCTCCCGAGCGCGCCTCCCAGGTCCCCCACCGCCACCGGCCGCCCGCCGGCCAGGTTGTAGACCCGGCCGGAGGCCCCCGGGGCCGTCCCGGCGAGGATTATACCACGCACCACGTCCCCCACGAACGTGAAGTCGCCCGCCTGGGCCCCGTCGCCGCAGCGCGGCAGGG
>CAYNDR010000494.1:0-4125 GCA_964395295.1 uncultured Planctomycetales bacterium | reverse complement strand
TCCTCATCCGATTTGGCGGGTCAAGGTGCCTTTATGGGTAGAGAGACGAATGCGCCGGGAGGCGACTCCCGGCACGGAATAAGGGGCCTGCCGAGACCGGCAGGCGGGCGTCCGACGCCCGGAAACATGCTCTTTGAGACGTACCTGGCTTGAAATCGGCTCGGAAGTTGAACCATGCGGGGTCCCTTCCCCCGACAGGACATGGCCCAAGAGGAGGGTCAATTGGGCCATCCGGAACGCCTGGCCCGGGAAGCTTCCAGGCAACAAGTACGTGGCACCCCTCAAGTGGCACACGGCGGGCTCGTCCCTGACCTGCCCGCGATCTGGTGGCGACCGGCACCCCCCCGGTGCGCGGTCCTGGGATGAGATGTTCGACGATGGCCGGACCGTTTGGCCATGACGGTCCCTGATGGATTCCCTTGAAGGTCGATCTTCGCGTTCGAGCCGGGCACAGACTACGGACAGGATCGCCCCTGGCCCGGCTCGATCAGAGTCGGGTCACTATGCCGCCTGACCCCAGCCGACTCCAGCCGTACGGCTGAGGGTTCTCACGTGAGCCTGCGCCCCCCTGGCGCAGTATTGATCGCTTACTGGACTTCACCCGTCTCGCGGAGGCGTTGACGCCGCGACGATGCTCTTGACCAACACGCCCATCCCGATCGCTCTCGGGCCGGGATGACCTCCCGGCCCCGCACATCTCGTCCCCCGACCGGATTCCCCAACCCTCCGAGCCGGTGGCCCGCCAGGACGTCCAGGAACCGGTCCGAACCCAGCCAGGGAGAAAAAACGGATGAACGAGAACGAGATTCCTATGGCGGAGTGGTCCGAGGAAACGCGGCAGCAGATCAGGAAGGTATATGAGCCGGTCATCCAGTGGACCAACCAACACCTTCACATCCACAAGGAGGACGTCCGGGACGCCCTCCATGAGGTCCTCAAGAATCTTCACAACGGGCAAATGGCGAGGATACGCAACTGGGAACAGTACCTCACCCGGGCGACCATCCGCAAACTCAGACGCCCCCAGACCGCGCCCAAGATCATGCTGTTCAGCGAGTTGTCCAAGGAGGAGCGCAGGGAACTCTTCCAAATCCCGGCCCCCGGCCTCAATCCGGCCGAACTGACCGCGAATCGGGAGCTCCTGGCCCTCGCCCGGGAGGGAATCCAGAAGCTGCCGCCCCGCCAGCGGGATGTGCTGAGGCTGGGATTGGAAGGGCGGACGCCGGAGGAGATCCGGACCCTATTGGGGCTCAGGAGCCTGTCCACCGTGCGATCGAACCAACGCCATGGGATCGCCAAGCTCAGGAAAATATTTATTCTGATGAGGGATTTTCCTTTGCACGACCTGGGCCCTTTAAACCTCGAATAGATAGAGGGGAAGAAAGCCCCCTCGAAGGAGCTGGGTATGGGGAAACAGAAAGAATTCTCGCGGGGGAAGGCGGAATTTCCCGAACCTTCCGGCCCCAGGGCGGTTATAATAGGTGGCAGCCGTGGACAGCGACGCCCCGAGCCGTTGGGGGCGTCCCCCCAAGACGAGGCCCATTACGAAGCGTCCATACCCCCCTCCAAGGCCCCTCTCCCCGTCCATCCTGAAGGTCCTGATCGAGCCGTTCGGGGACCCGAGCCGACGGGGGCCCTGGCCCCCTCTGGCGTCCCCGTCGTTCCTCCGGAGGGTCACGATCCGGTCCAAGACGATCGTTCGACGGAGCGACGGTCAGTTGATGCTGGCGGAGCTCCTGGGAAACGCGGGAGCTCCGGGCGCCGCCAGAGATGGGGCGTCCTCGTGAAAGTCATCCAGGCCGGGAAGTACCCGGAGTACGTGCGGAATTTGGACAATCCCTTTGCGGGCATGGATCCGGAAAGGAGGAAGGAAGAAATCGTTTCCTTTTGCGCCCGACTCTGGGCGCGGACGTGTGAAGACAAGGCCCAACGCGGCCTTCCCTTTGGCCAGGCGCGGCCCCAGGAGGTCCGCGCACGGGCCGCGTGAAGGACGCCGGAGGTCGGCGTCAGACGGAGACAACGCATGATCGGAAAGAAGAACGAGCCGGAGGACGTGAAGGCGGGACCGATCCATGTCGCCTTCTACATTCGGGTCTCCTCCGACAAGCAGGCCAAGAAGCAGGATGGGTCGCTCGACACCCAGATGGACCTTCTGAACAAGCTCCTCGAGTACAAGAAATCGACGGGCGTGAACTGGGTCGTCACGGAGCGATTCGTCGAGGGTGAGAGCGAAGGCCAGCGCCGGGGCAAGAGCGCCAAGGACACCAACCGCCCCACGTTCCAGAAGATGCTCGAAGTCGCCAAGGCGCAGCTCGTCGACGTGATCGTGATCACCCGCATCGACCGCATCTCGCGGAGCGTGGTGGACTTCCTCCTTCTGGTCGAGGAGCTGGACCGCTACGGCGTCAGGGTCGTGTCGCTCCGCGAAAACATCGACATGACCACGCCGACGGGCAAGTTCCAGACGATCCTCATGATCGCCCTCGCCCAGCACGAGCGCGAGATGATCGCCGCGCGGGTTCGGGAGAAGGTCCTCTGGCGGGCCCAGAAGGGCTTCCCGCTCGGTCCGCCGCCGATCGGCTACGTCATGAAGAACAAGATGTACGTGATCGACGAGAAGTACGCCCAGCACGTCCGCGAGGCGGACGCCCTCTACCAGGAGCGCCAGAGCGCCGGGGCCATCGTCAAGGAGTTCAGCGAGCGAGGCTACCGGACGCCGCGGGGCATCTGCTACAACAACCCGATGGTCTGCCGGATGCTCCGGAACCTGACGTACGCCGGGAAGCTCGAGTACGAAGGGCAGACCTACGACGCCCAGTGGGAGCCGATCCGGTCCTGGGAGACCCACGAGCTTATTCAGAAGATCCTGGACCGGAACGACCGGCGGAACGGCGCCCCGAACCGGCCGACGCGGGAGTACGCCTACCTCCTCCAGGGGCTCATTCGCTGCGGGAGCTGCGGACACAAGATGTCCCCCCAGCCCGGGACGAGCCGCACGGGGAGGCTCCACCCCTACTACTCGTGCCGCCTGGCCGAGAAGTCGCGCGGCACCTCGTGCCCGTTCTCCTACATCCCCGCCGAGGCGGCCGACCAGGCGGTCCTGGAGTTCCTGAAGCATCTCCACCTCAAGCCCGAGCTGGTGAAGGCCTTCGCCCAGCGGGCGAACGAGTTCACGTCGGAAACCCTCGGCAAGCTCCGGGCGGACCTGGAGCGGGTGAAGGAACAGCTCACGGTCGTCCGGACCAAGATCTCCAACATGGTCGAGGCCATCGCCCTGGACGGCAAGGCCGCCATGGCGAGCCTCAAGGACAAGCTGGAGGCGCTCGAAGGCGAACGCGCCGAACTGGAGGTGAGCGAGGTGCGCCTCAAGTCGGATCTACAGGCCGAACAGACCCAGGAGATCGCCGTCCAGGACCAGATCCAGACCCTGGCCCTATTCGAGCAGCTGGTGCGGGCGAACGAGGGGAAGCCCGAGCGGCTGAAGAACCTCATCCCCCTCTTCATCGACTACGTGGTCTGGCACACCCGCGAGAAGGGCGAAGGGGAGATCGAGGTGGCCCTCTTCCCGAACGCGGTCGCCCTGGCCCCGGAGGTCATCTACACCGGCGGATCGGGGGGCGGCGAATTCGGACCCGGAGGGCCGTTGGTTCGTCTGAGCCCATCAGATGGTATGCCCGCCAGGAGTTGAACCTGGAGCCTTCTGGTTCGTAGCCAGACGCTCTATCCAGTTGAGCTACGGGCACGTGCGAGGCCGACGATCCCCAGTTTATCCGAAGCGGCCGGCATTTCAAGGACTTCTTCCGGGAGGCCGCGCGGCCCCCGGGCCTCCCCTCCCCGGCCCTTCGGAAAGGCTGGACCCGGCGCCTTAAAGTGTATACAGTATACATGTGGCGACGGGCTTCCGGCGGCCCCCGTCGATCCGGGAGGCCGCGTACGCGCACCTCCGGGAGGCGATCCTGGCGGGGCGCCACGGGCCCGGCGGGCGCATCTCCGAGCCGGGCCTGGCGAAGGCGCTGGGGGTGAGCCGCACCCCTGTGCGCGAGGCCCTCCAGCGCCTGGCCCAGGAGGGGCTGGTGGAGCTCACCCCGGCGCGGGGGGCCCGGGTGCGCGCCCTCGGCGCCGGCG
>CAYNDR010000493.1:0-4148 GCA_964395295.1 uncultured Planctomycetales bacterium | reverse complement strand
GAATAGAGCGGCGGCGTGCATTAGCCGATCTTCACCAACGAAAAGTCTCCCGGAGAGGGGTGGGGGCCCCCATCGCTCTGCCGGCGGAAGAACTCCACCTTCGCCGTCCTGTTGGCCGGAGCCGCATTGACGTGGAGCGTCACGGCGTTGCCCCTCACCCGGTCCGCGTCCCTGGGCTGGGCCCACCAGACGCGCAGTGACGAAACAGGCAGGGTGATCAAGAGGAGGATTTTCGCCTCCGCCTCAAGGTCGTCGGAGGGATCCGCGGGGGTCCCGTTGTCGTCGATGGCCCTGACCCGGGCCATGTAAGTCCCGGTCTTGCCGTACGTGTGGGCCGCGCTCCCGGCCGTTGTCACGAGATCGTTGCCGCCGTTCCCGTCGAAGTCCCATTCGTAGCGGGCCACCCCGCCGACCGAGCCGGCGCTTGCGGCCGCCGTGAAGGTCACCGCCTGGCCCGCCTCCGCAGGCGAGGGGGACGCCGTGAAGGACGCGAAGGACGGCGGATCGGCCCCCGGATCGACCTTGACGACGACGCTGGCGACGCCGGAAGCCCCCATTACGCTCGTGGCCTTCACGCGACAGGCGAAGGAGTCGCCCCTCCGGTAGGTGCAGGAGGCCGTGTCGGCGTCATTCGTCGTCACCTGGTCCGTGGTCCCGTCCCCGTCGAAATCCCACTCGAACGACTCGATCCGCCCAAAAATGGGAGGGACCGTCGCGGTGAAGCCTACGGGGAGCGGAGCCGTGCCGGCGGCGGGGGAAGCCGTCAGCGTCACCGTCGGCGCCGATGCGGAGGGCGCAATCGTGACCGAGACATCGTAGTAGGAAACCGTCCCATTCGCGAAAGTCACCTGGATCCGCGCCGAATGTGCACCCGGAGCGGTGTAGGTGTGCGAGCATGTCCCCGTCTGCGAGTTGACGAAGTCCGCCGAGAACTCCTTTCCGTCATAGTCGAAGTCCCATTGATAGAGCACGGCGCCGGTGAAGTCGGCCGTGAAGCGGGCCGCGGCCGGGGCCGTGGAGCCGAGCGGCAGGGAAACCGTCGGGCCTGAGGGGGCGAGCCCGAGGGCCCGGATGGTGATGTTCATGTTCTCGATGCAGACGAAGACCACCTCGTCCCTCGTCATCCCCGGCTTGCGCACCCGGACGGCCTCTGTCCACTTCATCGAAGGGAAGCGATCCATGACCCGCCACCCGGACTCGGGCGTGAACTGGTACAGGTTGCCGGTGGACCATCCACCCCCGTAGACCTCGTCGCGGCCGTCTCCATCCAGGTCGGCACAGGCCACGCGTGCGAGTTCGCCGGGTTCCGCGATGATCGTGGCCTTGAAATTGCCCCCGGAGACCAGATACACGGGTTTCTTGTTGCTGTCGTTCACCTCGACCACGAAGTCGCTGCCCGGGGCGCTGTCCACCTGCCCTGAGGTCAGGGAATCCGACCAGGCGGGCGTCGTAAAAACAGGCGTAGAGACGAACGATCCGTTGTAGGTCAGATGGTGGATCAGATTCAGGCCATTGAAATAGATGATGCTCTGCTTGCCCACGCCGGCGAAATCGCCCACCATCGGACGCTGTGCCGTGATATTCCCCCCGCCCAGGGTGGCGATCCCGGTCCTGGTGTAAGAGTCCGTTCCGGAATCGTAAGTATACTTGTAAAACCAACCGTTCGCCTGTACGGATGCATAAACATCAAGTTTCCCGTCGCCGTCCAGATCCGCGATCGCCGGATACAAGGCACCCGGCCAGCCCGTACTGTCCAGTACCTTGGTCTCGACCGAGCCGGACATCCGGGAGACCTCCAGCGCCCCGGAGCTGTTCCCCTGCCCGTG
The DNA here is from genome assembly GCA_964395295.1 of uncultured Planctomycetales bacterium. Classification (GTDB taxonomy): domain Bacteria; phylum Planctomycetota; class MHYJ01; order MHYJ01; family JACPRB01; genus CAYNDR01. The sequence continues at coordinate 2,322 of CAYNDR010000493.1, read as the reverse complement.
GACTTGATATACGACCCAGGAGACTCCGTCATGCTGGAGGGGACCTACCGAGGGCAGGCAGATCCCGTTGCCGCTGGTCGCCGTCGGGATCACCGTCCCGGCGTCCCAGGATGCGCCGGACCGCTGGAAGACCGCGATCTTGCCCGTGCCGAAGTCCCTGTGTTTGCTCACGACCAGATCCATGATCCCGTCGTTGGTGACGTCGCCTGCGGTGATCCACGCGTTGTCGGAGTCGTCCCCGAAGACCCTTGAGTTGCTCGCAATCGTGTACCCCGTAACGTGGACGATCCTGGAGGTATCCACGGTGACGCCGTCCGAGGCGGCCGACGTTTGAAGGGCGGCGCCGTTCGTGGCCCGGACGGTCACGAAGTAGGTCGTCCCATTCGACAGCGTCAATCCGGCGTTCTTCGCGGAAGTGGCCACCCCCACACTGGTGAAGGCTTGAAATTCCGTTCCCCCCGACGTCGTGCCTATGGCCCACTCGTAGCCGGCGATTCCGCTCTCGGGGTCGCCGAATCCGCTCCAGTTGGCCGAGATCGCCGTCATCGAGGTTTGGTAGTCGATGTCCGCGATGATTCCGTCATTGACCGTTCCCGCGGCGGGTGGGGTCACATCCTGGCCGAAGGCCGCGCCCGCGGCGGACAGGAACGCCAGGACAAGGGCGAGGGAGGCCAAAGATCTCATGCAGGTTTTCACGGATCCCCTCCTTTTACTCTAATCTCGCCCCGCCGATCCGATTGGTAATGGCTCCTCTTTCCCGCGCACCGCCCTGGAGATGGCGGACCCACGGGGGACGTCTCATGAATTCGGAGCGCGATCGGCGCGAGGCCGCCCCCTCCCCCTCCTCCGCGCCAGCCAAAGCAAGCCCAGGACCGCCATCAGCTCCGGCCCGATCAGGCCGCACAGGTCCCGGCTCCCGCCGCCCCCGCCGTCCCCGGACGGCGGCGTCGCGTCCCCCAGCGCGAAGTCGCTGAAGGCAGGAGTCCTCATGTACACCCGCTTCTCCGCCCGGTCCACCGTGACGTCCAGCAGCTGCTTCCACTGGCCGTCGACGGCGTCGTAGCGGAAGCCCTTGAGCCTGTCGACGGGAATCTTCGTGTCGTCCTCGATCCCGTCGTCGTTGTCATCCCGATAGTACATCATGATCTGCGCGGACTTCGTCAAGTTCCCTGACGAAAGCGTGATCCGGTTGTAGGACCGGCGGCTGAACGTAAGGCCCTGTGCCGATGTCTGGTCCGGCCGGGGATCGTCGGCGAGGCGGGCGATGGTCACGTCGGTGGCCGGCAGGACCGCACCCTCCCGGAGCGTCAACTGGATCTCCCCCGACACGCCATTGGTGCGGGTCTTGTCGGGGCTTGCCGGCAGGGTGCTCGTGCCCACTTCCTCCGTCGATCCCCCGCCCCCGACCGTCACCGTCACCGGTTGGCGGGCGCGGTTGTCCACCTTCTCGCCGCCGGTTCCCGTCGCCACCGTCAGCAGGTCGTAATCCCCCGCGCCGAGGCCCGTCGTGTCCCATTTCACGGAGAAGAAGGAATAGGGCGGCGGGACCGTTTCGCCGATCTTGATCCAGGAGGGATCGTCCGGGTCGGGATGCGGCCCGCCGGCGCTCGCCCGGCAGAAGAACTCGACCTTGGCCGTGGCGTTCCCCGGGGCCGTGTTGGCGTGGAGCGTCACGGCGCCCCCCGATACGACGGCCCCGTCCTTCGGCTGGCTCCACCAGACGCGCAGGCTTGTCGGGGGCGCCACGACGACCGTGACCCGCGCCTCAGCCGCCAAGCCGTTGCTGTCGATCACCCGCACCCGGCAGGGGTAGGTCCCCACGTCGTCGAACGTATGCGTTGAGGTCGCGGACATGGCCGCGGTATCTTCGGACGCGTCGATGTCCCCGTCCCCGTCGAAGTCCCATTCATAGCGGACGACGGAGCCCACGACCGTCGTGATCGTACAGGTGTAGGTAACCAGCTGTCCGGGCTCGGTAGACGCGGGCAGAGCGGTCAGGGAACCGATTATCGGCGGAGAGCCCGCCGCGTTCGCAACGATGACGGTCGTCGCCCTGGATGACAGGCCGAGGTCGTCCGTGGCCTTAACCGCGCACGTGTACGTCCCCGGGAGCCGGTAAACGTAGGAGGCGGGCAAGACCGTCGTAGAGACTAGATCCACGACGCCCCTACCCTCGAAATCCCACTCGAGGCTTGCGAGCCGCCCCGTGGAAGTGGTCACGGTGGGAGTGAAGTCCACAGTCAGTGGACAGGCGCCCGAACCTATGGAGGGCGTTACCGTCACGGTGGGCGGCGTCACCGGGGGCAGGATGGTCAGGGGGAT
>CAYNDR010000492.1:3826-4154 GCA_964395295.1 uncultured Planctomycetales bacterium | reverse complement strand
CATTCCCGAGACGAAGATGAAGGAGTTCAAGCGGCCGGCCAAGACCCTCCCGCGGATCCCGGCCGGCAACCACCACCAGGACTGGTTCATCGCCTGCAAGGGCGGCCGCCCGGCCTGCTCGAACTTCGACTTCGCCGGCCCGCTGACGGAGGCCGTGCTCGCCGGCAACGTGGCCATCCGCGCGGGCAAGCGGCTGGAGTGGGACGGCCCCGGCATGAAGGCGGCCAACGTTCCCGAGGCCGACGCGTTCATCCGGCGCGAGTACCGCACGGGCTGGAGCCTGTGACATGATGAGAAGACCGCTTTCCCCCAGCCGCCGCGAGTTCCT
>CAYNDR010000492.1:0-3816 GCA_964395295.1 uncultured Planctomycetales bacterium | reverse complement strand
GACCAGGACAACCATCGCGTGCGGAAGCTGACGCGATCGGTCGAGTGGCGGCCGGCGCCGGCCCCGCCGCCCGTCAGCGTAGTCAAGGCCGCCAGCGTGCTGGGCGGCGCCGTGGCCCCCGGCGACCGCATCGGGATGGGTTTCATCGGGATCGGGGGGCAGGGCGGGGGACATCTCTTCGGGGGGGCCTGGACGTACATCACCGGCGGCTACCTGGGCCGGGAGGACGTCCAGGTGCTCGGCGTCTGCGACATCGTGCGCCAGAAGAGGGAATCGGGGCGGGACCGCGTCAACAAGTACTACGCGGACAAGGCCGGCCAGGGGAACTTCAAGTCCTGCGAGGCCTACAACGACTTCCGCGAGCTCCTGGACCGTCCTGACATCGACGCCGTGCTCATCGGATCGCCCAACCACTGGCACGCCATGATGGCGATCATGGCCGCGAGGGCGGGGAAAGACGTCTACTGCGAGAAGCCCACGGCCATCACGATCCGCGAGAGCCAGGCGGTGGCCGAGGCCGTCCGGCGGTACGGTCGCGTGTACCAGGCGGGGACCCAGCAGAGGTCGGAGTACGGCGGGAAATTCCGGCGGGCCTGCGAACTGGTGCGGAGCAAGCGGATCGGGGAGCTGAAGGAGGTCTACGCCAACATCGGCGGCGCCGAGGCCAAGTGGGTGCGGGGCTTCGGGCCGGGGAAGCCCGTCCCGGACGGCTTCGACTATGACCTGTTCCTGGGGCCGGCGCCGTGGTCGCCCTACGGGACCATCCCCGTGAACGCGTTCGTCTTCGACGGCGGCAACTGGGAACAGCACCACTACGACATCGTCCAGTGGGCCATCGACGCGGACCGCACCGGGCCGGTGGAGATCGGCGTGGAGAAGGGCCGCGCCGTCTACCGGTTCGCCAGCGGAGTGGTGGTCCACGGCTCGTCCTACCCCGGGGAGAAGGTGGGCGGGAGCGGCGGGGCGACCTTCGTGGGCACGGAGGGGCGCATCGCGGTGGACCGCGACAACCTGGTGGCGTATCCCCCGAAGATCGCCGAGAAGCCGCTGGGCCCGAACGACACGCATCTGTACCGCTGCATCAGCCACTCGGGGAACTTCCTGGAATGCATCCGGACGCGCAAGCGCACGATCGTCGACGCCGAGACCGCGCACCGGGCCGCCAGCTTCGTCCTGCTGGGAGGCATCGCCCAGCGGCTGAGGCGGACGGTGAAGTGGGACCCGGCCAAGGGGCAGTTCATCGACGATCCGGAGGCCACTCGGTTGCTTTCCGTGCCGACCCGTCCGCCGTGGCTGTTTTAGGACGGAGATCCCATGGGGACCGGACGACAAAACGGACCGTCCATTTTGTCGGGGCGGCGATCCAAGGGGAGGCGGACGACAAAACGCACCGTCCATTTTGTCGGACACTTGTGAGGCTTTGAATCCATGAAACATCTGATGACCTTGGCGCTGGTCCTCGCCGGCGCCCAGGACGAGGAGTCCAGGCTGATCGCCGTCCTGCAGTCGGACCAGGGGCCGGCGGCGAAGGACCGGGCGTGCTTCGACCTGAGGCAGTGGGGGACGGCGAAAGCGGTGCCCGCCCTGGCGGCCCTGCTGGCCGACGAGCAGTTGTCCCCTTCGGCCCGCTGTGCCCTGGAGGCCATGCCGTGCCCGGAGGCGGGGACGGCCCTGCGCGGGGCGCTTTCGAAGGCCACCGGGGCCATCCGGGCGGGCATCATCGATTCGCTCGGCGTCCGCAGGGACCGGGAGGCGGTGCGGGCCCTGTCCACGCTCGCCGCGGATCCGGATCCGATGACGGCCTCGGCGGCCGCGTCGTCCCTGGGGAGGATCGGCGGTCCGGACGCCGTGCGGGCGCTCCGGGGGATGCGGACGAAGGCCCCGGACGCCCTCCTGCGCTGTGCCGACCTGGCGCTGGCCGGCGGAGACCTGGAGGGGGCCCGTTCCATCTACCAGGAATTGACCGCCGCCGCGGAGCGGGAGCACGTCCGGACGGCCGCCCACCTCGGCCTGCTCCGGGCCGCCGGCGAGGGGGCCGTTCCCCTGGTGGAATCGGCGTTGACGGGGAAGGACCGGGCCGCACAGCGGGCGGCGCTCCCCTGGGTGCGGGAGATGAAGGGCGCCGCGGCGACGAAGGCGTTCGCCGGGCTCCTGCCCAAGGTTGCCCCGGAGATCCAGGTCGCCCTGCTTGAGTCGCTGGAACAGCGCGGCGATCCGGCGGCCGTCCCCGGCATCGCCGCGGCCGTCGGGAGCCCCGTGCCGGAGGTTCGCATCGCGGCCCTGCAGGCCCTCGGCATCCTTGGAGACGCCTCGATCGCGCCTCTCCTGGCCGAGACGGCGGCGAAGGCCGCGGGCCCCGAACAGAGCGTGGCGAGGAGGTCCCTGGACCTGCTCCGGGACGCGAAGGTCCGGGAAGTCCTCCTGGCGCACCTGCCGAAGGCGACGCCCGCCGTGCAGGGCGAGATCGTGCGGGCGCTCGGCCAGCGGCAGGAGACTCTGGCCGTTTCGGCACTGCTGAAGATGGCGGAGGAGGGCGAGGAGGCCATCCGGATGGTGGCCCTCCGGTCCCTGGCGGTCCTGGCGGACGCCAGCGCCGTCGGGGACCTGATCCGGCTCCTGACGCGGGCGAAGACGGACGCCGAGCGCGAAGCGGTCGAGAAGGCCCTCGGGTCGGCCTGCGAGCGGAGCGACCGCCGCGAGGCCTCCGCCGCGCTGGTCCTGGGCGCGATGAAGGGCGCGGACGTCGCGGCGCGCGCCGCCTTCCTGCGGGTGGCCGGGCGGGCGGGCGGGGCGGAAGCCCTCGCCGCGCTGAGGGCCGGGCTCCAGGACGGCGCGGCCGCGATCCGGGACGCGGCCCTCCGGACGATGGCGGAGTCCGCCGGTTTGGAGGCGGCGCCGGACCTGATCCGGCTGGCGCGCGAGGAGGCGTCGGTGGCTCATCGCGTCCTGGCCCTGCGCGGGTACTGGCGGCTGGTCGCCCTGGCCGGAGACCGCCCCGTCGAGGAGCGCTGGACGATGTGCAAGGCGGCCATGGAGGCCGCCCAGCGGCCGGAGGAAAAAAAGCTCGGGCTCACGGAACTGGCGAAGGTCCCCCACCCCGAGGCGCTCAAGCTCGCGGAGGCGCTTTGCGGCGAGGAGGCGGTGCGGGACGAGGCGGAAGCCGCCGTGGTCCGGATCGCCGGCCTGCTCGCCGGGAGCCACCCGGCGGCCAAGGAGGCGCTCCGCCGGATCGCGTCGTCGTCGAAAAACGAGGCCCTTCGCGCCGAGGCGGCCAAGGCCCTCGGCGGGGCGGACCAGCACGCCGGCTACGTCACGGGCTGGCTGGCGGCCGGCCCCTACCGGCAGGAGGGCAAGCAGTGCCAGGAGCTCTTCGACATCCCGTTCCCTCCGGAGCAGGCCGGGAAGACCGTGGCGTGGAAGCCCGCCGCGCGTCCGGCCGACGCCTCGCTGTCCTGGCAGGCCGACCTCGCGGGCGTCGTCGGCGGGGACCACGCGGTGGCCTACTTGAAGGCGCGCGTCCGCTCGCCGCGGGAGGTGAAGGTGCGGCTGGAGATCGGGACGGACGACGGCGTCAAGGTCTGGGTGAACGGGAAGCTGGCCCACTCCAACAACGCCGTCCGGGGCCTCACCCCCGGCCAGGACAAGGCGGAGGCCGTCCTCAAGGAGGGCGCGAACGAGTTCCTGCTCAAGATCACCCAGCACACGCTGGGCTGCGGGGCGTGCGTGCGGATCCGGGGGCTCGACGGCTCCGTCGTCGAGGGCCTGCATTTCGAGTGACAGGACGCGCCGTCTCCGCGGCCGGCCCGCGAGCCGGGA
>CAYNDR010000491.1:864-4154 GCA_964395295.1 uncultured Planctomycetales bacterium | reverse complement strand
CGGGCTTCTACAAGGAGTGGATCGACGCGTGCAAGGGAGGCAAGCCCGCCACCTGCAGTTTCGAGTACGGCGGGCCGCTCACCGAGACCGTCCTGCTGGGGAACATGGCCTACCGGCTCGGCGGGAGCTTCGAGTGGGACGCCGAGAACCTCAAGGCGAAGGGGATGCCGAAGGCGGACGACCTCATCCGGCCGCCGTTCCGCGACGGCTGGAAGGTGAACCTCTAGATCTCGATGAGCGCGATCTCGGGCCTGCAGAAGAACCGCACGCGAAGGAAGTACCAGCCCACGCCCGCCCCCACGTAGAGCGGCCCGGCGGGCGTCTCGAACAGGCCCAGGTCGTAGCGGCCCACGTCGTAGGTCATGTGAAGGGCGCCCGCAAGGGGCAGCCGGACCTGGCCGCCGTGGGAGTGGCCCGCCAGGATCAGGTCGAACCGCCGCGGCGGCAGGCGGTCCGCCCAGGCCGGGTAGTGCACGAGCGCGATGTTCGTCACGCCGGGACGCGGCTCCGCCTTCTCGGGTTTCTCGCCGATGCCCACGATCCTGACGCGGCCGCCGAGGGCCAGGACTTCACGGTCCACCAGCCACGCGCCCCCCGTGGCCGCGAAGCATTCCTCGAGATGCCCGAAGTCCGCCCTCGCCCAGCGCTCGTGGTTGCCCGGCACGCCGAAGAGGGGCGCCTTGATCCCGCGCAGGATCTCCGCGGCGGCCTTCGCGCGGTCGCGGTCCTCGGCGAGGTCGCCCGTGAAGCAGACGAGGTCCGGCTTCAGGGCGTTGATGCGCCCGACGAGCGACCGCAGGGAGGATTCGCCGCCCTTGTAGTGGAGGTCCGTGAAGTGCACAAGACGGCACACCGGATGGCCATTGGCGAGCCGGACCGTCTTCAGGCGCACCCAGCCGGGCTCCACGAGGAACGCATCCGCCGCCGCCAGGGGCGGGAGACTTCCGGCCCCCAGCGCGATCCATTGGCGGCGGGTGAGTCTCATGTCGCCATCACCAGTCGTCGGTCCGGAAGGGCGAGGCGGGCAGGCCTTCCTTGTTGTACAGGTTGGCGCCCTGAGGATTCATCGAGAAGGCGTAGCGGACGGCGACGGGGCGCGGCACCTTCTCGCTCCAGACCACCACGGTCTTGCCGTCGATCGCGGCGTTCGCCCAGGCCCATTGCTTGTTGGCGCCCGCGATGGCGAAGCGCTGGAGCTTCTCGCCCTTCGCCTCGACGGTCGGCGCCAGTCCCTCCTTCTTTCCCGCCATGAGGCCGCTCCCGGCGCTGTCGAAGACGATGCGGATGCGGTTCTCCTCGATCCTCATGTCCTTGTAGAGCGGGCCGCTGAAGACGAGGGTCTTCTTCCCGTAGTCCTTCGCCAGCGCCCAGAGGGCCAGGCGCCGGCCCACGTCCTGCTTGTTCTTGGGATGGATGTCCGCCGCGTCGCCGATGTCGGTGGTGACGGCCATGCCGGTGTTCGGGATCTGGAGGCTCCTCGACTGGGCCATGCGGATCCTGGCCCAGCCGTCGCCGCCGGCGGGGTTGTCGTTGGCCTGCTGGAAGTTCGCCAGCTGGACGAAGTAGAAGGGGAAGTCGCCCACGCCGAAGGCCTGCCGCCAGCCGCCGATGAGGGCGCGCATCTTGTGGAAGTAGGAATCGCCCTCGCCGCCGTTCGACTCGCCCTGGTACCAGAGCGCGCCCTTGATCCCGTAGGGGACGACCGGCGCGATCATCCCGTTGTAGAGGACGGACCACGCGAAGGGCTTGCCCTCGGCCCACGCGGCCGTCTGCTGTTCGGCCTCGCTTCGGCCGGAGGCCAGCTCGGGGACCGCCTTGAGGCCGTCGGGGACGATCCACGGCTCGATCGCCGTCCCGCCCCAGTTGGAGTCGACGAGCCCGATCGGGATCTTCGTCTCCTCGTGGACGGTCCGCGCGAAGAAGTAGCCCACGGCGGTGAAGCCCCCGACCGCCTGGGGACTGCAGGCCTGCCAGCTCCCCGAGAGGTCCTTTTCGGGCGTCGCGGACGATTTCTTCTGGATCCGGATGCACCGGAGGTGGGGGTACTTGGCGTTCTGGATGTCGTCGGGGGCGTTGCACCCGCCCACGGTCCACTCCATGTTGGACTGCCCGCCGCAGACCCACACGTCGCCCACGAGCACGTCCTTGAACTTGAGGGCCGTCCGGCCGCCCACGATCATCTCGAATGGCCCGCCCGGCTGCTTGATCGCGGGGAGCTTCGCCATCCATCGGCCGTCCTTGTCGGCCGTGCCGGAGGCGACCTGCCCGGCCAGGTTGACCACCACTTTCTCCCCTGGACTGGCCCAGCCCCAGACGGGGAGGGGGACGCCGCGCTGGAGGACCATGTTGTCCCCGAAGATTTTCGCCACGCGCAGTTCTCGTGCCTGCCGGGCGGAGGAGGGGAGGGCGGCGAGGAGGGCGAGGGTGATGGCGGCAAGGACGGTGCGTTTCATGGAGTCTTCCATCCGATGTGCCTTTCAGGATAGCATAATCAGGTTGGCCGGTCTCGCGCATTCTGGAAGGCCGGCGGGGATGCCACAAGGCGCATCACAAGTGCCACGCCGTGCATCGCCGGGCTGTTCCCGGGAAATTCCAAGCCGGGCCCGCGTCGCGGAAGGCGACCTTCTGCGTCTTCGACTGGGACCGCCACGGGCGACGGCAGGCGGTCGAGATCCGGAAGTCGAAAGGCGCCCTGCTGGACCGAAGGACGGCGTCGTCCTTCCGAGGCGGGGAATACCTGAGCTGGAAGCTGAGCGGCCGGATCAAAGTGGTCGTCACCCCGAGCGCGGGGCCGAACGCGGCGGTGGGCGCCGTCTTCTTCGACGAAACGCCTCCCGATCCGGCATCCGGCGATATAATCAGTCCAGGGAGGCGCGTTCAAAGAATCCTGTCCAGGGAGGATCCATGCCGCCAATGATTTGCACGTGCGGGGCGCCCTTCGAGGGGTCCGCCTGCCCGGTGTGCGGGAAACCGTCCGGCGCCCCGGAGCCCGAGATCCGCATCCTCTCCGTGGAGGACGTCCCGGCGGTCGCACCGCGCGCCGCCGCCAAACCCGGCGGCCCGCCGGCCCGGCCGGCCGCGTGCGGACGGCACCCCGGGGCGCGGGCCGTGGCGAGGTGCTCGGTCTGCAAGGCCCCCCTCTGCGCCGAGTGCCGCGCGGCCTTCGGGTACTTCTGCTCCCCGGAGCACAAGGCGAGCGCCCCGCCGCCGGAAGCCTCGCGCGATCCCCAGCAGTACGAGCGCGCCATGGCGGGCTCCCGGAGGCACCGCAAGACCGCGGGGATCGCCGC
>CAYNDR010000491.1:0-854 GCA_964395295.1 uncultured Planctomycetales bacterium | reverse complement strand
GAACGAGCAGGTCACGGCGCTCGCGGCCGCGCCGGACGGCGTGCGCGCGATCACCCTGGGAGGGAAGCTCCTCGCCTTCGACGGCGGGGGGCGCAGGACCGCCGAGCAGGCCATCGCCCTCAACCCGGGCGCGGGCGGCTTCGGCGCCGTCGTGGGCGACCTGGGGATCGTGAGCCAGGGCGGCAAGACGAGCGCGGTCTCCCTCCGGGACGGGCGCCTGGCCTGGAGCTTTGCCGGGGACGCCACCCGGGCGGTCCCGGGGAGCAAGCTGGTGACGGACGGAGAACGGGTCTTCCTCATCACCCTGATCCGCGGAAAGAGCGGGCCCTCGAAGGCGCACCTGGCCTGCGTGGAGGCGCGGACGGGGAAGGAGGCCTGGAGCGTGCCCTTCGAGGACGCCGCCTGGGGGGCGCAGATGGCGGCCTGCGGCGGATTCGTGGTCGCCCGCACGGTGCCGCCGGAGGCGCGGTTCATGGATGCGCCCGAGATGACCGCGCTGGTGGTCTTCGCGGCCTCCGACGGGAAACTGCTGTGGAAGATGCCCTCGGACGTCTACGTCCGGACCCCGCCCGTGCCCACGGGCCGGGGGATCGTCCTGGTGACGCCCTCCGGGCTCCAGTGCTACAGCGCGGCCGACGGCTCCCGCGTCTGGACCGCGGCGCTGTCCCGCGCCGGCACCGCGGCGAAGGAGGGGATCGACGAGCCGCTCTCGCGCCCGATCAAGAACATCTGGCCGCTGGGCGACGCGCTCCTCCTCCACGTGGGCCGGGGCCTCGTCTCCCTGGGGCTCTCCGACGGCAAGGTCCGCTGGTCGGCGGACGCGGGGATGTGGATCCAGTCGTTCGTGGAGCAGG
>CAYNDR010000490.1:0-4229 GCA_964395295.1 uncultured Planctomycetales bacterium | reverse complement strand
TCGAGGTCCGGCGCGAGGCCCTGAAGGGGGTGGACGAGGCGCTGGCCGCGGCCGGGATAATCCACACCCGCAGTTCCGCCCAGGCGCAGGACCTGGAGAACGTGGTGGATTCCAAGACGCGCCTCCGGCTGGAGCTGGTCCACCTCGACCGCATCCCGCCGCTGGAGACGACGACGGTCAGCCTGGCCTGCAAGGACGTCCCCGCGGCCTACCAGGCGGTCCTGGCGGCCGTCCGGAAGGCCGAGGGGCGCATCATGACCTCCACCCTCAACGAGCAGGACCGCTTCAACGTCACGGGCTCGATCGAGTTCGAGGTCCGGCGCGACGCGAAGAAGGGCGTGGACGACGCGATGGCCGCGGCCGGCCCCGTCTACAACCGCAGTTCCGCCCAGGCGCGGGAGGGGCAGAACGCCATCGACACCAAGGTCCGCCTCAGCCTGACGCTCCTGAACATCGAGCGGATCCCGGCGCGGGAGACCCACCGGCTGGCGCTCGATGTGGGGGACGTGGAGGACCGGCTGGCGCAGGTCGTGGCCGCGGGGGCGGAGGCGAAGGGCCGGACGGTGGACTCGACCATCACGAAGGACAAGGACCGCGTGGTGGCCCGCGTGGTGCTGGACGTGCCGCTCCGGTCCGCCCTGGGCGTGCTGGCGAAGATCAAGAAGTCCGAACGGGAGGTGCGGCTTCAGGAGGCCGCGAGGAATCCCCAGGTGCCCGACAGCGAGCTGGCGGTGGCGCGGATCGACGTGACGCTCTCGACCGAGTCCTTCGTGCCCAGCGACTCGGGCCCCTGGGTCAACATCCGGAAGGGTCTCTCGGTGAGCCTGACGGCGCTCTCCTGGTCGCTCACCCTGATCGTCGTGGGCCTCTGCTTCGCACTCCCGCTCGGGCTGGCGGCCTGGGGCGGCTGGAAGCTCTACCGGAAGACCCGCGCGAAGGCGGCGTAGCGGCCGCCCGGCGCCTCCTCCCGGGATTCACCACAAAGAGGAAATGGATTAGTCGTCCCCCCCGCCCCCCCCAGGGGGGAGAGGGGGGGAAGCCCCCATCCAGGAATTTATATGGGTTCTTTGTGGCCTTTGTGTCTTTGTGGTGAGGGTCAATTTGCTGGGCGCTTTTAATTTCAAAGGAAAGGAATAGCCCCCCCTCCCTTTTGTTGACAACCCCCGGGCCCGAGGATATGTTCGCTCCGGGTTCCAATATTCTGACTGGGGGTTCCGGCCATGGACGAAAACCGCCCCGCGATGCCCTTCATCCGCACGCGCCTGTTCGTCATGATGCTCCTGGAGTTCTTCGTGTGGGGCGCCTGGCTGCCCCTGATCTTCGGGTACCTGCCCGCCCTGAAGTTCTCGCCTCTGGGGCAGGCCCTGATCCTGGATACGTTCCCCGTGGCGGCCATCGTGGGGATGTTCTTCAGCAGCCAGTTCGCCGACCGCAACTTCTCCGGCGAGCGGTTCCTGGCGTTCAGCTGCCTGGTCGGCGGGCTGGCTATAATGGGACTGGGCTTCGTGACGGGATTCTGGCCGTTCTTCATCCTGATGCTGGTGCACTGCCTGCTCTACGTGCCCACGATTTCCATCACCAACTCCATTGCCTTCGCCAGCATGAAGGACCCGCAGAAGGAGTTCGGGATCGTCCGGATGGGCGGGACCATCGGCTGGATCCTGGCCGCCTGGCCGTTCTATTTCATCTTCTCCGGGCTGTCGAAGGAGGAGGTGATCGCGGCCACGCGGTGGACCTACATCGTCGCGGGGATCGCCTCGCTGGTCTTGGCCGGATTCAGCCTGATCCTCCCCCACACGCCCCCCAAGAAGGCCAGCGAGGCCGGCACCGAGAAGCTGGCCTGGCTCGAGGCAGGAAGGCTGCTCAAGCAGCCGTTCGTCCTGGTCCTGTTCCTGGTGACTTTCGTGGATGCGCTGGTGCACAACAGCTACTTCAACTGGACGGGCATGTTCCTCGGCAGCAATGTGGTGAACATCCCCGGGAAGTGGATCATGCCGGTGATGAGCATCAGCCAGATCTCCGAGATCCTGACGATGGCGTTCCTGGGGCTGGTGCTGAAGAAGCTGGGATGGCGCGCCACGATGGTGGTCGGCATCCTCGGCCACGCCGCCCGGTTCGCGGTCTATGCCTTCTTCCCCGACCAGCAGTGGTTCATCATCACCGTCCAGGCACTGCACGGGATCTGCTACGCCTTCTTCTTCGCCACGGTGTACATCTTCGTGGACGCCTTCTTCCCCAAGGACGCCCGCTCCAGCGCCCAGGGGCTTTTCAACGTCATGATCCTCGGCGTCGGGCCGCTGATCGCCAACTCGTTCTGTCCAGTGCTCAAGGAGAGGGTGTTCACCTCGGAGACCGGGGTGGTCAACTACCAGGGCATGTTCCTCCTCCCCTGCCTGATCGCGCTGGCGGCGGCGGTGGCGCTGGCGGTGTTCTTCAAGCCGCCGGAGAACAAGGAGGGGGCCGCGGCCGCGCCCCCGGCGCACTAGCGGGCGTCGCGCGCCCGGAAGCCGGCCAGGAAGGCGGCCAGCACCAGCACGCAGGCCGCCCCCGCCGAGCCCCAGAACGGCGCCCAATGGACCACGCCGCCTGCGGTGCACCTCTGCAGGACGTAGCCCCCCAGGTAGCCGCCCGCGAACATCCCCAGGCCCGCCGTGACCAGGCCGTGCAGGCCCTGGGCGCTGGCCCGGACGTCGGGCGGGCAGGTCCGCTCCACGTAGATCTGCGCGGCCACGCCCGAGAGGGAGAAGCAGCATCCGTGGAGCGCCTGGGCCGCCACCATGAGGGCGGGGGGCCCCCCCAGCGCCAGGAGCCCGTACCGCAGGGCCCAGGCGGCCATCCCGATCGCGATCGTGGCCTTGGTCCCCACGCGCGCCAGCAGTCTCGGCAGGAGGAACATCGCCGCGATCTCGACCGCCTGGCCGCTGGCCAGCGTCACGGAGAGGAACCGGTCCTTGATCCCCACGAGCGGATAGAACTCCGAGGCGCGGAAGTAGGCGAAGGTGGCCAGGACGGAGAGCGCGAAGATCAAGGCCGTGAACAGCGCGAAGGACGGATCCTTGAGCATCCCGACCGCGCCGGAGAGGGCGAACCTTCGCGGGGCGTCCCGGCGCGGCGGCGTGCGCGGGAGCGTCAGGCAGTAGAGGCCGTTCGCGGCCGCGAACGCCGCGGCGATGGTGAGGCAGTCCCCGATCGGCCGGCCCGCGAGCCCCATCCAGGACGAGACCGCCCCGCCGGCCGAGATCCACCCGAGCGTGCCGAAGACGCGCACCCGGTGGAACTCCCGCCCCGGGTCGCGCAGGTGGTGGAAGGAGATCGCGTTCCCCAGCGCCCCGGTGGGCCCGTAGAAGAGCATCGCGCCGAAGATGCACCCCCACATCCGGGCGAAGCGGGCCGGGTCGTCCCCCGTCACGCGCCCGGCCAGGAGGAGGAGGGCCCCGGACGAGAAGTAGCACAGGGAAAGCAGTTTCTCCACGGCCACCCATCGGTCCGCGATCTCCCCCGCCAGGAGCATCGTCAGGATCGTCGCCAGAGCGCTGGCGCTGTAGACGGCGCCGATCTGGAAGGGCGTGAATCCCAGGTGCGCCAGGTGGCGCCCCAGGACCGGCGCCCACGCCCCCAGGATGGCGAACTGGAGGAACATCTGCAGGGCGAGGCGCGTCTTGAGATGCGGAGGCGGGGCTTGACTCGGGACGGACATATCACGGAAGATAAAGACACGTCGGGACGAGGAAGGCAATAAAAGTTCGGCAGGAGTAATCATGAGGCTCTGGGCGGCCGCGGTCCTTCTGGCGCTCCTCCGCGCCGCGGCGCAGGACCCCTCGCCGGAGGCCGTGGTGGCCGCCATGCAGGCCCGCGCCCCCCGCTTCCGCGACATCGAACTGCGCTGCCTCGGGCGGCTCTCCCTGCCGGGGGAGGCCGAGCTGGGCGGCGAGACCCGGCTCGTCCTGGTCCCGGGCGCCGGGCTCCGGACCGATTGCGCGCTGTGGTCCCTGGGCGCCTCCGGCCCGGAGCTTCAAGAGCTGGAGGTCGACGTCTCCGCGGCGGAGCTGGGGGACGACCTCTACTTCTGGGGATCGATGCACGGCGCGCCGCGGGAAGCGTTGCAGGTGGTCCCGCCCGCGATCAGCCTGCGCGGCAAGAGATCGGATTATTCCCGCTCGCTCGACCTCTTCCCCGCCGACTTCCCCTTCCGGCTCACCCACGAAGATCCGCTCGCGCTCTTCGCCGTC
>CAYNDR010000489.1:0-4253 GCA_964395295.1 uncultured Planctomycetales bacterium | reverse complement strand
ACCCCCCCCTGGACGGACTGACCTTTCTGAAGCGTGCAGTTTAATTATTATAGCCAGCGTTTTTCAAGATTGCACGATCTCCGAACATCGGCTTGGATCCGGCGCCGGTTCCTTGCGGCCGTCCAGGGCCTTGAGGGGTCCCGTCTTGCGCGGGGCCTCAGGTCAGCTTCTTGATCGCGTACGTGGTCCCGCGGACGGACGGCACATACCAGCAGATGCCCCGGTGCTGGAGGATCCCCCCGTGCTCGATCCCGGGGATGGGCTCCCTGAGCACGAGTTCAAAGGTGTCCTGCTTCACCGTCTTCTCGGCGACGAGGTTCGACGGGCGGACGTCATCCGGGATCGGGTTCCCGAGGGACATGTCGTAGACGCGCTGGATGGCGTGCTCGGGGTAGGCCTGGAGGTCTCTCCGCATCTTCTCCTGGATCTTGGATTCGGGCCAGCCTTGCTGTCTGGCCTTCCGGATCGTGAGGATGATGCGGTCGATGAACGTGCGGGTGAACCGCGTCGCCAGGGTGTGGTATCCCTCGGCCGGCTTGACCTCTTCGACCATGAGGTGTGATTCTAGGCCGGCCGGCGCGCGCGGTCAAGTTCTGTTGAACGGCGGAGGTCCTCGGGTCCGCCTCGGGGGGATCGGGCGTTTCCGGGGGCCCTTCGATGCCGGCGTCAGGCCGGCGGCGTCCGGCGGTCCTCGTCCAGCTTGCGCATCCCGTCCACCAGGATCGCCATGGTCGGCCGGTGGATGCTGACCTTGTCCTGCCGGGCCTTGGGGTCGAAGACGAACTTCCCCTCGGCCCAGCCCATCAGGCGATAAAAGGCCTCCTCCCCCACGGAGGTCCCCGCGGCCGCGTGGCGCAGTTCCCCGGACTCGAAGTAGAGGTCCCCGGTTTCCGGCCCCCCCGTCAGGCGGAGGAGGCCCGTCTTCCCGGCGCTCCGGAGCGTCTGGACGAGCTCGGGCAGGGGCACCACCTTGAGGGAGCCGGAGAGCCCCTCCTCCAGGTCGGAGGCCACCTTGCGGTTCCTCCGGGCGACGTAGCGCGCCCGGATCCGCGCGATGTAATAGGTCAGCTCGGGCTCCTCCATGAGGAGGTCGCTGAACCGGGCCTTCTGGAGGGACGCCACCCGCACCGGCGTCCGCGCGCGCGCCGTGAAGCCGGCCGCCTCCCCGGAGAGGAACGCGAGCTCCCCCACGCAGTCCCCGGCCAGGCGCGCCTCGGCCGCCTGGCTGATGTCCGGGTCGATCACCTCCACCACGCCCTCGGCGATGACGTGGAGGGAATCCACGTGATCGCCCTGCCGGATCAGGACGTCCCCGGCCGGGTGCTCCGAGACCGCGGATACCTGGCAGAGCTTGCCCATCATGGAGGGCGGCAGTTGGGAGAGGAACGACTGGGCCGCCTGGGACTGCCCGGTCGAGGAGATGGCCCTGAGGAGGATCGTCGTGTCCCCCGCCTTGGGCGAGGCCTTGCCTCCGAGGACCTTCCTGACCTTCTGCAGGAGGACCTCGGACGTGAAGGGCTTCACGACGTATTCGCGCGCCCCCGCGTAGAGGGCCCCCCGGACCTGGCCGAACTGCGACTGGCTGGTGACCATGATGACCGGGACCTCGTCGGTCGGCGCGAGCGTGCGGAGCGTCTTCAGCAGGGAGATCCCGTCCATGTTGGGCATGTTCCAGTCCGCCAGGACGAGGTCGACCTTGAACTCCATCTGCTGGAGCGCCTGGATCGCCTGGAGGCCGTCGGTGGCCTCGATGATGTCCTCCGGGGCGTAGCCTCCCCCCTCGAGGGTGCCGCGGACGAGCCGCCGCATCATCCTGGAGTCATCGACCAAGAGTATCTTCATCGTAATCGTTCAGGTGAGAATCAAGAATCGAGAATGGATTCCCCCGGTAGCCCCCCAGGGGGGCTGGGGGGGACGAATCCTTGATTCTCGATTCTTCATTCTTGATTCTCTGATGCCCCTGAACGCGTACTCTTCATTAAAGCCTTTCCCGATCGATGGTGCTGGACGCAAGGAGGACAGGCCCCGGCTGGAGGGAAATGATAGCAAAATGCCTCACGGGATGCACCCCCCGCGTGCGGAAGGTCCGGGGCCCGCGGCCTGCGGCCTGGACCGGTAGGCCACGGCCCGCCCCAGCGGGACCGGCTCGAATCCGTCGTCCATGTTGATGAGCGTTTCCGTGCCTCCCAGGAAAAGGCAGCCGCCCGGCCTCAAGGCCATGCGGATCCGGCGGAGCACCTCGCGCCGGGCCTCCTTGTCGAAGTAGATCAGGACGTTCCGCAGGAAGATCGCGTCCATGGCCTCCCCCGGGGGCCAGGGGCCCGTGAGGTTGATCTGCCGGAACTCGATCCGGCGCCGGACCTCCTCGCGGACCGTCCACGCGGAGCCTTCCTGTTCGAAGCAGGTGACCAGGAATCCGGCGGGGAGGCCCCGGTTGACCTCCGCCTGGGTGTAGCGGCCCGCCCGGGCGTAGTCCAGCACGCTGAAGGAGAAGTCGCTGGCCAGCAGGCGGACGCTCCAGCCCGCCAGCGGCGGCTGGGCCTGGTGCAGGATCATCGCCAGGCTGTAAGGCTCCTGCCCCGTGGCGCAGGCGGCGCTCCAGAGGGCCAGCCTCCGGTCGCCGCCCCGGCGCCTCAGGAGGTCGGGCAGGGCCGCCGTCCGGAACGCCTCGAACACGTGGAAGTCCCGGAAGAAGGACGTCTCCGTGTTCACCACCGCCTCCACGGCCTTGCGCTGGAGATCGGCGGCGCCGTCGGAGCGCAGGCGCGAGACGAGGTCTTCCAGGGAGGAGGCCCCGGCCTCCTCGCGGAGCGCGAGGAGACGGGATTCGATGAGATACCCCTTGTCCGCCTCCAGGGACACCCCCGAACGCCGGCGGACCAGCCGGCGCATGAACTCGACGCTCCCGGCGCTCAGCTTCATGGCGCCGGCTCCTTCCGGCCCCGGATCGCGCCGCGGCCCACCTCCGTCCGGCGCAGGACCTCGGCCCCGATGTCCTCCAGGGGCAGGACGCGCTGGGCCAGCCCGGCCTGGGCCACGAACCCGGGCATCCCCCAGACCACGCTGGTCGGCGAGTCCTGCGCGAGGACCTGGCCGCCCTTGTCCCGGATCGCCCGGCACCCCTCCAGCCCGTCGCGCCCCATCCCGGTCATGACCACGGCGAGCGCGCCCGGGCCGTAGGCCTCCGCGGCCGACCGGAACAGCACGTCCGCCGACGGCCGGCAGGAGTTCACGGGCGTGTCCTGGTTCGTCTCGATCCGGACGGAATGGCCGTCCCTCCTGAGGAGGAGGTGGAAGTCCCCCGGGGCGATCCAGGCGTGCCCCGGCCGGGGGGCCTCCCCCGGCACCGCCTCTTCCACCGTGATCTTCGAGATCGAGGTCAGCCGCTCCGCCAGGGACCGGGTGAAGATCGGCGGCATGTGCTGGACGATGAGGACCGGCAGGGGGAAATCCGCCGGAAGCGCCGGGAGGAGGACCGCCAGGGCGTTCGGGCCCCCCGTGGAGGTCCCGATGACGAGGACGTCCGCGCGGCCGAGCCTCTCCGCGGCCTCGGGGGCGGGGATTTCCTTCGGGAAGGGGATCGCGGGATACGCCGCCGCACCGGCGGCGTCGTGGCACAGGGCCTTGATCTTGGGGACGAGCCCGTCGCGCACGTGCTCCAGGGCCCTGGCCTCGGTGCCCAGGCCCGAGGGTTTCGTGAGGTAGTCCTGCGCCCCCCGGGACAGGGCCATGAGGGTTTCCCGGGCGCCGTGCTCGGTGTACGCGCTCAGCATGATCACCGGCAGGCGCGGATGGAGGCGGCGGATCCCGTCCAGCGTTTCCATGCCCCCCATCTCGGGCATCTCGAGGTCCAGCGTGACCAGGTCCGGCTTGACCTGCGGGATCCGGGCCAGCGCGATGTGTCCGTTCGGGGCCGTCCCCGCCACTTCGATCGCGGGGTCCTCGGAGAGGACCTTCGACACCAGCTGGCGGACGACGACCGAGTCGTCGACGATCAGGACGCGGATCTTGCGCATGGGCTAGGGCGGAACCAGGCCGAGGATCTGCAGTTTCTCCAGCACGGACTCCCGCGTGAAGGGCTTCATGAGGTACTCGTTGGCGCCCGCCTTGAGGGCCTCGGCGACGTTGTCCTTCGCCGCCTGCCGGGTCACCATGACCAGCCTCAGCGGGTCCAGGGACCGGTCCGCGCGGACGGCCTTGACGAAGGCCAGGCCGTCCATTCCGGGCATGATCCAGTCCACGAGCGCCAGGTG
>CAYNDR010000488.1:0-4275 GCA_964395295.1 uncultured Planctomycetales bacterium | reverse complement strand
GGGCTGGAGGACCTGTTCCTGCGCCTGCTGGTCGTCCCGGTCCGGTCGGAGGCGGAAAGCTCGTACTTCCGTGACGTGGCGGTGACGCGGGAATTCCGCGCCCGTATCGACGAGCTGTTCCGCGTCCCGGAGCCCCCGCCCGCGCCGAAGAAGGAGGCGCCGGCGAAGGCCGCGCCGCGGCGCCCGGCGCCTCCTCCGGAGGAACCCCCCTGCTCGTCGGTCCCCGCGGCCGCGTTCCGCTCCCGGGAGGGGTCGATCCGCGGCGACCTGCTGAGGTTCCTTCTGCTGATCGAGCAGGATCCGCCCGGGATCACCCAGAAGGGGACGGCGAACCGGCGCGACCTGTCGCGCCTGGCCCGCCGGGCGGGGATCGATGAGGCGGAGATGGACCGCGTAGCCGACCTGGCCGACCGGCTGGGGCTCGTGGACACCCGGGGGGAACGCGCGGTCGTGGCCCCCCAGGCGGAGCCGTTCTTCTCGAAGGGCGCCGCCGGCCTGGCGCGCGAGCTGGGGCGGATTTTCGAGAAGCTCGCCTTCCGGCCCGGCGCCGGCTGGATGGACCCGCATCGGCTGAACAGGTTGGCGGAGGCCGCGCGGGCCGAACTGCTCGGGACGCTCTCGGCGCCGGGCGCCACGGTGTGCCTCCACTGCGTGGTCCGGCAGATCTCCTCCCTGCGGGAGTTCCGGAAGGCCGAGACGTTCGGCGGGAGCCCGTACCGGGACCTGGCGCCGCGGGCCGTGGAAATCATGGCGGACTCGCTCTTCGAACTCGGCCTCGCGGAGGCCGCGCGCGAGAAGGACCGCATCGTCGCGATCCGCTGGACCGCGACGGCGGCCGCGGCCTTCGGGAAGGCGCCGGAGCCGCCCTCCGCGCCCGAGGAGGGGACCCTCGTGGTCCAGCCCAGCGGGGAGATCGTCGCGGCGGGGGGCCTACCGCTGGCCGACCTGCGGACGATCGCGCGCGCGGCGGAGGTGCGGAGCGTGGACGCCGCGGCGGTCTTCGCGCTCACTCGATCCAGCCTGCTCCGGGCGGCCCAGCGCGGCGACGATCCGGCGAAGCTCAAGGAGTTCCTCTCGTCGCGCTCGAAGGTCCCGCTCCCCCAGCCGGTGGCCTTCCTCCTCGACGAGATCTCCGCCCGGATGGGCGAGGTCGAGGTCGTCTTCTGCTCGGCGGTGGTGAAGGCGAAGGATCCGCTCCTTCTCAAGTCGCTCGGGGAAGGGCTCGCGCCGATCAGCGACCTGGCGGCGGCGCTTCCGCCTTCGGCAGACCCTCTGCGCTTCCTCGATCGCCTGCGGAGGAAGGGCTTCCTGCCCCGCGTGGCGGCGGAAGCGTCCCCCCCCGCCAGGCCGTCCTCCCCGCGCCCCATGAGGAGCCGGGACGAGGCGGCCCTGCGGGCGGGCGCCGAGCTTTACGCCGAGGCGGCGGACCTCGAGGGGATCGAGCGGAGGCTCCGGGGCTCGTTCGACAACGGGGATTTCGTCGAGATCACCATCCGGGGAGGCCGGCGCCAGACGATCACGGTCGACGACATGGACGGCGACCGGGTGACGGGGTGGGACGCCTTGAACGACCGGGAGGTCGTCGTGTCCAGAGGCTCCATCGTCTCCGCGCGCCGGGTCGTTCAGTTCTGACCGGCGTCCGCGTCGCCGCCGTCAGGCGAAAATCTCGAGGACGGGGAGGGAGAGGCCCGGCAGGAGAGGGGACTCCACGGACTCGCCCGGCCCGAAGAATCCGCGAGGCTCGCAGTGCCCCGAGCGCGGGGAAAAGACCTCGACCGTGCGGGCCTCCGGATCGGCGATCCAGTATTCGCGGGCGCCGTTCACGCCCCCAGCCGGGCGCGGACGAGCCTCTCGAAGGTCTCGAAGCCCAGCGGGATCTTGGAGGGGTCGCCGGCGCCGGCCTGGGCCTGGACCTCGCGGCCGCCGCCGCCCCCGCCGCAGGCCTTGCCCACCTCGCGCGCCAGGTCCCCCGCCTTGAGGCCCTTGGACTTCACGAGGTCCTCGCGCACGCCGATCACGAACGCGGGCTTCTCCCCGCCCCCGGCCAGGATCGCCGCGGCGAGCTTCCTCTTCTGGATGAGCTGGTCCATGAGCCTTCGCAGGTCGTCCACGCCGGCGTCCGGGACGTGGTGGGCGACGATCCTCTCCCCGTTGATCTCGCGCTCGGACAGTCCGCCCGCCGGCGCGGCCGCGGGGCCCTTCTGCGACTTGGCCTTCTGGAGCTCCTCGATCAGCTTCTGGACCTTCTTCGGGACGTCCGTCTTGGGGCACTTGAGGAGGCGGGCCACCTCCCCCAGGGTCTCGTCCTGCGCGCGCGCCAGTTCCGCGGCCCGGGGGCCCGTGATCGCCTCGATGCGGCGGAGGCCGCTGCCGATGGACGACTCGCCGAGGATCCTCAGGCCTCCGATGGTCGAGGAGCGCTCCAGGTGCGTCCCGCCGCAGAGCTCCGTGGAGATCCCCGCGCCCACGGCCACCACGCGGACCCGCTCGCCGTACTTCTCGCCGAAGAAGGCGATGGCGCCCTTGGCCTTGGCCTCCTCCATGGACATCTCGGCCTTCGCCACCGGGTGGTCGGCGAAGACGGCGGCGTTCACCCAGTCCTCGGCCTTGCGGATCTCCTCCGGGGTCATCGCCTGGAAGTGGTGGAAGTCGAAGCGGAGGCGGTCGGGGTCCACCACCGAGCCGGCCTGCTGGACGTGGGTCCCCAGGACCGAGCGGAGCGCAGCCTGCAGGAGGTGGGTCGCGGTGTGGTTGCGCATGATGTCCAGCCGCCGCGCCGCGTCGATCGAGGCCTTCACCTTCTGGCCCGCGCGGATCGTGCCCTTCGTCACGCGGCCGAGGTGGACGAAGTAGCCGTCCGGCTTCCTGCAGTCCTCCACGCGGACGGCCGTCCCGTTGCCCTCGATCGATCCGGCGTCGCCCGCCTGGCCGCCCGCCTCGCCGTAGAAGGGGGTGCGGTCGAGGAGGATCCCCACGTCGGCCCCCTCGCCCGCGTCCTCCGCGAGCGCGGCGGTGTTGAGGAGCTTCGTGAAGGCGGGGAGGTCCTTCTTGGAGGCGTCGTATTCCTTGCGGTCGGCGATCCTGAAGATTCGGAGGACCTGGGCCTCGTGGGGCCGGGCGAGGTCGGCCGCCGGGACGGCGTAGCCCAGGAACACGGTCGGGGGGACCTTCTCCTCCTTGATCCGGGCGAGCGCGCCGCCGCCGAAGATGTCGGCGGCGAAGCCTCCGGAGCCGCGGGCCGCCTCGGCGAGCGCCTTGAACCGCACCAGGTCCACCTTCATGTGGTGCTGGAGGAGGATCTCCTCGGTCATCTCGACCGGGAAGCCGTAGGTGTCGTGGAGCTTGAAGGCCTCCTCTCCCGGGAGCGCGTCCTTGCCCTCCTTGCGGAGCCGCGCCACGGCCTCGGAGAGGATCTCGTTGCCCTTGTCCAGGGTGTCCAGGAACTTCTCCTCCTCGGTCCGGATCACCTGCTCGATGACCTTGCGGCGCTCCCCCAGGGCGGGGTGGGCCGCCTTCATGGCCTCGATCACCACGGGGACGAGGCGGTGGAGGAAGGATTTCTTGTGGCCGAGCGTCACGCCGTCGCGGAGGGCGGTGCGGAGGATGCGGCGGACCACGTAGCCGCGGCCGTCGGGGCCGGGCAGGGCGTTGTCGGCGATGCAGAAGGCGAGGGCGCGGACGTGGTCGGAGATGCGGCGGAGGCGCGAGGCCTGCTCGGTGCCGGGGACGTAGGAGAGGCCCAGGAGGCCGCACTCCGCGGCGATGATGGCCTTGAAGACGTCGGTGTCGAAGTTGGAATGGACGCCCTGCATCACGGCGGCGAAGCGCTCGAGGCCGGCGCCCGTGTCGATGTTTTTCTGGGGGAGGGGGGGGAGGGAGCCGTCGGGCTGGCGGTCGAACTGGGTGAAGACGAGGTTCCAGATCTCCACGTAGCGGTTGCATCGGCAGGTGATGCCGCAGTCGGGGGAGCCGCAGCCGTGCTTGGGGCCGAAGTCGTAGTAGATCTCGCTGCAGGGGCCGCAGGGGCCGTTGGGGCCCTGGCTGGGGGCGCTGGCGGGCCAGAAGTTGTCGGCCTCGCCGAGGCGGCTGATGCGGGCCTCGGGGACGCCGATCCCGTCCTTCCAGAGGTCGAAGGCCTCGTCGTCGTCCTCGTAGACGGAGACGAAGAGGCGGTCGGGGGGGATGTTCATCTCGCGGGTGACGAACTCCCACGCCCAGTGGATCGCCTCGCGCTTGAAGTAGTCGCCGAAGGAGAAGTTGCCGAGCATCTCGAAG
>CAYNDR010000487.1:0-4278 GCA_964395295.1 uncultured Planctomycetales bacterium | reverse complement strand
GCCTCCGTTCCCTCCGTGATCCGCTCCCTCCGGTGTCGTACAATAGCTGGGTATGAGGCGGACGATCCTGGTCCTGGCCCCGGCCCTCCTGGGCCTCCAGGAGGACGACGCCTTCACCGCCGAGAGCGCGCGCTATTCCATCGAATCCACCGCCGACCGGAGGCACGCCCAGGAGCTCCTCAAGTACATGGACCTCTGCTTCGACACGTACCGGCGCTTCCTCAACCCCTCGCCGGACCGCCTGCCCCGCGACAAGTTCACGCTCGTCCTGTACCGCGACGCCCGGGAGTACAAGGCCCGCGGCGGCAAGGGGCGGTACGGCCACTACGACGGCCGGCGGCTGGTGGGCTTCTACGACCCCGAGCAGATGCTCCCCACCTTCGCCCACGAGGGGATGCACCAGTTCACGGACCTCTGCATCCCCCATTTCGAGCGCCTGCCCCCCTGGTACGGCGAGGGCATCGCCGAGTGCATCGCCAACAACGAGGTCGCCGGCGGCCGGCTCACCATGTGCCTCCGCCGGGGCCCCATCCCCCGCCTGCGCGTCCCCGTGGTCCGGGAGGCCATCCGCGGCGGCAAGCTCATCCGGCTCAAGGACCTCCTCGTCATGAACCAGAAGAAGTTCCAGGACAACCACGCCCTCTGCTACGCCGAGAGCTGGCTCTTCTGCCACTTCCTGCTGACCTTCCCCAAGCAGGAGGACCCCGCGCTCCAGATCCCCGAGGGGAAGTACAAGCAGGTGATCGTGAGGTTCCACAACGCGATGCTCAATCCGAGGACGAAGGTCGAGGAGGCGGTCAAGCTGGCCTTCGTCCACGAACGCCAGCCCATCGACATCGAGGAGCTGGAGGCGGAGTTCAGGGAGTACGCCCTCGCCTTCGACGCGGACCGCCCGAAGGAGTATTAGAGCGCCCGGCAAAATAACCCTCACCACAAAGGCACGAAAGGACACAAAGAAGAACCCTGTGATCCATCCCCCCTCCCCCCCGGGGAGAAGGGGGACCCTCCAATGAATGATTCTTCCCTTGGTGTGCTTGGTGCCTTTGTGGTGGAAATAATCAGGGACTCTTAGAACCGGAGCACGCGCAGGCCGCCCGATTCGAGGCCCCGCACCTGCTCGGCCCCGCCGGGCCCCGCGGTCCACAGCACCGCGTCCGGCCGGTAGGCCGCGACGGCGGCCGGCTCCTCCACGGGGAGCCCCACGACCTTCCTCGCGCGCCGGGCCGGATCGGGGTCCACGATCCCGAGCACCTCGATCCCCGCGCGCTCGGAGGCCAGCGCCGCCAGCTCGGCGGCCGCGCCGGCCCCGAAGAGGACCACCTTCCGGACGCCGTCCGCCTTCCAGGCCTCCAGGCGGCGGGCGAACTCCTCGCGCGTGCGGCGGAAGACCTCCACGGCCTCCCGCGAGGCCAGGTCCGAGAGCTCCTCCCGCCGGGCGCGGCCCGCGGGCGTGAGGTAGTAGCGGTAGGTCCGGTTCGTGCCGCCCGTGACCTCGACCAGCCCGCGCCCCACGAACGCGTCCACGTACGCGTTCACCATCGTGGGGCTCAGGTCCGCGGCGCGCGCCAGGGCGCGCTGGCTGACCGCCGGGTTCTTCCCGATCTCCGCCAGGATGGCCAGCTCGCGTACCTCGGGGGAGGGCCGCAGGAGCCTCAGCGACCGGTCGAGGAACATGGTCCTAACCTCCGGACGGGAAGCGACCGTCCGTAAGGTTATCGAACGGGAGGCGCGGGGGGCTTCAGGGGAATTTCAGCGCCCCCGCGCCCGGGCGGCCAGGATCGCGTCGCAGATCTCCCGCACGGCGCCCTCCCCTCCCCGAAGCTCCGTCACCAGGCGTGCCGCCCGGAGCGCCTCCGGCGCGGCCCCGGCGACCGCGATGGGGAAGCCCGCGCGTTCCATCGCGGGGATGTCCATGACGTCGTCCCCCACGAAGGCGGCGTCGCCGGGGGCGATGCCCCGTGAGGACAGGAAGGACTCGAAGGCCCGCCGCTTGTCCTCGACGCCCGCGAAGACGTCGCGGATCTTCAGCTTCTCGGCGCGGCGCCGGACGATCTCCGTCTCCTCGCCGGTGATCAGCGCCACCGCCAGGCCCGCCTCCTGGACGAGGCGGAGGCCCATGCCGTCGCGGACGTGGAACTTCTTGAGCGCCTCGCCCCCCTCGCCGTAGTACAGGCCGCCGTCGGTGAGGACGCCGTCGACGTCGAGCGCCAGCGCCCGGAGCCGGCCGAGCTTCCCCAGGAGGGCGCGGCCCCCGCGGAGGGTCCTCATGGCGCCCCCTAGCCCGCCCCCTGCGCCACGTGCTCGCCCAGGACGGCGACCACGGTCCGCCACTTCGCCACCAGGGGCCACAGCTCGCCGCCCGCGATCTCGCTGAGGCGGGGCACGTCCTTCGTCCCCAGGGCGGTCTCGAAGCGCAGGAGGGTGGCCTGCAGGCGGCGGATGCAGAGGTCGATCGAATCGCCCCCGGCCGAGAGGCTGAAGAAGTCCGCCGAGGTCAGCGTGCCGACGTCCCGGACCGCCCGGATGAGGATCTCCCAGCCGTGGAAGCACTCCTCGAGCTTGCCGATGGTCTTGGAATACTCCTCGGCCGCGAACTGGCCGGCGGCCGTGTCCAGCGCCCGCTCCACGTTGGCCAGGTGCCCCTGCAGGCCGGAGAGCGTCTCGAAGGCCAGCTTGAAGGGGTCGGCGGTCCGGACCTCCAGGAGGGCGTCGCCGCCGGGGGCCTGGTCGGAAAGGGCCTCCATGCCCTCACGGTTGAGCACGTCGCCGTCCAGGGTGTAGGAGACGACGATCCGGCGGCGCCCCTCCACCTCGCGGCGGACCGTCTCGAAGACCGCCCGGAACGTGGCCCCCGCCTGGGCGGCCGGCAGTCCGGTGCTCCCGTCGATCACGATCTCCATGCAGGTTCGAATCTTAGTCCGCCCCTTCAGGGCCGTCAACCAAATTGCCGATAAACCAAACAGCGGTTCATCCATGAGAAGCTCTGTCGCCGGCCTCCTTGCCCTCCTCCTGGCCCCGGGATGCGGCCCCGTGGGGACGCCCGCCGAGCCGGAATTCCCCCTCACCCAGGTGACGCAAGGGAGCGCCGGCGAGGACAAGGACCCCGAGGTGTCGCCCGACGGGAAACGGCTCTTCTACGCATCCTCCTCCTTCGGCGGCCAGTGCGACCTTTTCACCAAGCTCGTGGGCTCGAACGTGGCCACCCGCCTGACGGCCCTGCCCGGAGACGAGCGCTTCCCGAGGATCAATCCCGCCGATCCGAGGACGATCGCCTTCTGCTCCAACGCCCGCGGCGAATGGGACATCTGCGTCATCGAGGACTTCACGGCCGATCCCGGCAAGGTGACCGTCGTGAGCGACGCCGGGACCCAGGACCTCCACCCCAGCTGGTCCCCGGACGGCCGCTCCCTGGTCTGGTGCTCCACGGACGACCTCGGCCGGGGGCGGTGGACCCTGCGGGTGAAGGACCTGGCCTCGGGACGAACCCACGTGCTGGAGGACGTGGAGGGGCTCCTCCCCGAGTGGTCGCCCCGGGGCAACCGCATCGTCTTCCAGAGGATGAAGGAGCGCGACGGGTGGCTGAGCTCCCTCTGGACGCTGGATCTCGAGGAGGGCTCGGCGAAGAACCTGACCGCGATCTTCTCGAGCGACGAATGGGCGGCGATCAACCCCTCCTGGTCCCCGGACGGGAATCGCGTCGTCTTCGCCACCGTGGCCAAGAGCGCGGCCCGCGCCGGGGTGCTCAACGAGGCGGACGACCTATGGTGCGTGCACGCGGACGGCTCCCATGCCGTCCGGCTGACCACCGCCCCGGCCGCCGACTGGATGCCCACCTGGGCCCCGGACGGCCGCATCTACTTCGTCTCCAACCGCAGCGGCTCCAACCGCATCTGGAGCCTCCTCCCCCAGCTCCCCGAATAGCCCCCCCACGACACGACAAAACGCACCGTCCATTTTGTCGTTTCCGTCACCCCCCACACGACAAAATGGACCGTCTGTTTTGTCGTGCCCGGTGGTGATTTGATGCCCGGAGGGGGGATTCAACCGGGAGCAACCCCGACCGGCCCTCACGGGCCGGATCGGGGTCTCCCGGGGGATCTCCAAAGGAATCCGCGGCGGGTCGTACGTCGCCCGCACGTTGCCGTTCCGGCCGCCATAAGCGGGGCCGGCGAGCCCGCCCCGATCCCGACGAGGGGGGCCGCGCCCCGGACTCCAAATGTATGGGGTGTGGCTATTCTCGGTTGACGGCAGGGGAAGCGCAAGGGCTTTAACGGGAAG
>CAYNDR010000486.1:0-4319 GCA_964395295.1 uncultured Planctomycetales bacterium | reverse complement strand
TCTATGTCCTTCGCTCCTTGATCCCTCCGGCCGGGGTGGGTGACTGGCCGACCGGGAGGGACCGTGGAGCTACGGGGATGGGGTGAAAGGGCCCTCTCCCCGCGAAGGAGGAGAGGGGTACGACAAAAGGGAAAAGGGATAAAGACATGGGGCGCGGGTGATCCGGCGCCCGGGTCTCGCAACCGAGACCCGGACCACTTCGCGGTCGGCGGGGCAGGGTCGATCGAATCCGAGAGCATCCCGCTCTCGTCCTCGCTCGGCCCCGCCCCGCCTGGGCGTCCGATCACCCGCGCCGGAAGTCTGCCCAATCCCCGGACACAGGTCCGTCGTCCATCCGATTTTCAAAGAGCAATGGCCCCGATCCGGGGCGTCACGCCGAATTTTTCCCGGCCTCCCCCGAAGTCCCCTGCGGCCGCCCGCGCTTTCGCGGCGAAGGCGGCTGGGGGAAGGGAATCTCTTGCCAAAGGATTTCAGGAGCACTGCTTCCGTAAGGGGTCGCTCCCCTTGGGGGCACCAACTGTGGGGAAACATCTCCGAGCCTCCCGGCCAGCCCTTCCATGGCGGCGAGGGGCGATGAAGCACCCTCGCCCGACCCGTCGTCGTAGAAGGTGACCCGGACTTGGCGCTTTGCGCCATCGACGACGATCTCGTGGACGAACGCCCGAACGAACCGCTTGCGCTCATCCACGGACCCGGTTTCGAGCACTTCCTTCAGGTGGACGAGATAGCCTGCCGCCTGGCGGGCGAGCGCCTTGAAGTCGCGCGTGATGATCCCCTCCGCGCGGGCCGCGACCCGAATGGCCCGCAACTCGTTTTCCAGCGCCTCGGTCTCCTTCCGGAGCTGCCCCAGGGCGTCGTTCAGGAGAGGCAGGTTCTCGGGAGACACGTTGGCAACGAGGAGCTTCACCTTCTCTTTCTTCTCCACGATCTTCCGCTCCAGGTCCTTGACCTCGCGGTCCGTCGAGGAGGCCGCCTGCGGCCCGGCGGCCAGGGCCTGCTCGATGGCCTTCTCCAGCTCGTCACGATCGGCGAAAATCGCGCCATGGCCAAAGATCCGCTTCCTGATCTGGTCGATCATCCATGATTCCAAGGGATCGGCCGGGACCAGATAGCACCTGCAGACGGTCTTCCCGCCCATGTGGTAGCCGCTGTCCAAGTATCGCCGGACCTTGCTGCGGCGGTCCGTATCGCCCTGGAACCGGTAGCCGCAGTGAGCGCACTTCATGAGCCCGTCGCCCGAGAGGAGGTAGGCCGACCGGGTTCCGGAACCCTCGAATTTCTTGGAGCCCAGCTTATCCTCGTCAAGCTTCTCCTGGGCCTCCGCCCAGACCGCCTTGTCCACGATCGCCTCGTGGCCGTCCTCGACGACGATGCACTCCTCCTCCGAACGATGCACGAACGCCCGGCCCGGAACGTCCTTTCGCTCGATGACGGGCGCGTAGCCGCTCTCGGTCTTCTGGATCGTCAGCCAGTGGTGCTTGCCGTCGCTCCGGCGCCCATAGACCAGCGCGCCCTTGTAAGCCGGGTTCATGAGGATGCCGCGGACGCTGGTATGGAGCCACTTCCGCCCGCGCGGAGGCGGGACGCCCTTGGCGTTGAGCCATCCCGCGATCCGGCGGAGGCCCCACCCTTCCTTGACGAACTTGGCGAAGATGAGATGGACGACCTCGACGAACTCCGGGGCGCCAGGGACGAGCTTCACCTTGTCGCCCTTGAGCTTATCCGAATAGGCCGAACGGCGCTTTCCCTTGTCCTCGATCGCCCGAAGCGTCTCCACGAGCGCGCCCTCCGGCGTGCGCTTCTCGACCGTCTTGTCGGGGCGGGTCGTGTACCGGTACTTGGGCTTCCCGTCCGGCCCGTGGGTCATTCGGTCGAAGGCGTAGGGGGCCGTCCCCCCCGGCCACCAGCCTTTCTCGGCCAGCGAACAGCCCGTCCGCAGGCCGTACTTTGAGAGCGTGACGCTGTAGTCGTAGGCCTGCTCGCTCTTGATGATCGCCTGGACGAAATCGGCAATGTTCCCGCGGCTGCGGATGCGGTCGGTAGCCGAATAGAACTCGTACCCTGAGCGCTCGATCTCAACGAAGTAGGCGAAGATCTTCTTCGGGTCGTCGAACCGTCCGAAGCGCGCCAGGTCGTAGACGAGGATCGGGATGAAGTCGGAGTTCGACCGCACCGGGTTCGGGTGCGTCCGGACGTACTCGAGGACGGCGAGGAGTCCAGGGCGCGTCTCGTCGTGCCCCCGGAGGCCGTCGTCCTCAAAGGTCCGGATCACCTTGCTCAGGCCGAGCGCGGCCCGCTCTACCGAGAGCACCTGATCCTGATCATCGAGGCTCGCGTCCTGAGCCTCTTTCGAACACCGCTTGTAGATGAGGCATTCGCCTCCTTTCCACAGCTGTTGCACGTTCCGAATCACTAGTTCATCCTCCAATTGTCCCTACGCGGCCTTCCGCGCCGGGGCGGAACCAACACCACGCCCGAGAGCATACCGAACGAGGAGCCGAACCAACGCCCCCCGCGCCTCCAGCCGTCGGCTCGTCGCCCCTGACGGTGGCGGTCCCACCAAGGAAAGGACGGCGTATTCATGACGAATCTCCTTGTGATCTTGGTCATCTGCCTTCAGCCTCGCAGGAGCGCGGCGAGCATCAACTGTCCGTCGCTCCGCCGGACGATCGGCTTGGGTCGAATCGTGACCCTGTGGAGGAATGAGGGGGACGCCAGCGGGAGCCGCGGTCCCCGTCTCCTGGGATTGGCGATGGTCTCGATCAGGGCCTTCAGGACGGACGAGGAGAGAGTTTGGTGCTTCGGGGTTTTGCGCTTCGTACGTGACCTCGTCTTGCGGGGACGCTCCCGGCAGGCCGGGGCGTCGATGTTTATCTCTGCCTCCCATTATAACCGACCAGGGGCGGGAAGGTTCGGGGAATTTCGCTTCCCCCGCGCGTATTTCCTTCGTTTCCCCCATGAGTGCCCGCTCCTTTCTGGGGGCCCCTTGGCCCCCCTCTATACCCTTGAGTGTTTTCGAGGCTAAAACGTGCAATCGAAAAATCCTCTCGCCCGGAGATTTTTCCTCAGCGATTTGAGGGCGTACCGCAGGTTGGAGCTCGACGTCCCCGCGCTCCTGAGCCCCAGAGCGGCCGCGATCTCCCGGTGCTTGTACTTGGAGCACCACATCATGAGGACGGCCCGCTGCTTGGGCGGAAGGTTCTCAACTTCCTCCTGGGCCATCGCCACAAGCTCATGCTTCGCCGCCAGGTCGGCGGGATTCTCGAAAGAACCGGGCGTCTCCTCGACGATCCGCCGGCGCTCCTCCTTGGAGAGTTCGCTGAAGGAGACGACCTTCCCGTTCTGGTGTCCCTGCCGGCACTCGTTGACGGCGGCGGTCGTCAGATAAGCGACCAAGTTTTGAATGGGATGCGTGCCGTTCCCCAGCAACTGGAGGCTGACCGTGTGGACGGCGTCGCGCACCTCCAGGTCCCCCCGCAGGGGAAACTCCTTCTTGACCTTCCGGACGGCGGGCTCGTACGCTTCGCCGAGCCTTCGCCGGACTTCTTCTTTCCTTGCCTGGCGGGTGCTGCGCGGATTATTCATGGGTATCGTTTCCAAATGGAGTTCTCGTTACCGGGCCGGGCCGAGACTGGACGCGGGCAGACTCTGAGCGGGGCTGTCTGTGAACGGAGTTTGAGATTGGCCGGAGATCAGGCGTGAAGCCGCGGACGGCGGTGGATGGGCCTGAGCCAGGGCCCTGCGGGCTGGGCTGGGCGGCGCGGGTGTGCGCTCAGCCCGGCGCGGCAGGGGCGCCTGGCATCCATGCGGTTGCGTAGGGTCATCGTCGGGCGTCGCCCGGAACAGCACTCGCGAGGGAGGGGCGGCGGTCGTGACGACCAGGCGTCAATCGTGTCGCTGTCTGCTCGCTGGGGTCTCGATTGCCAAAGAACGCGTCGGCGGGCCTTCTGGCCGCCCACCGGGGCCGGCACCCGCGGACTTCCGGCCGGTCCGTTCGCAGGTCAGGGATCGCGCCTCATCAGGCCTCTACTCTAAAGGGCAAGTTCACCCCCCAAAACGCGGGAGAGTTGGGAAAAATAGTTTGGATAGTTCTTGGATGCCCCTTCCCGACCCGTTCGGTAGTCGCGCCTGTTCCATCATGATCCTCTACAAAGGATCCCGTTTCCGCCCCGACCGCGAGTGG
Organism: uncultured Planctomycetales bacterium; assembly: GCA_964395295.1. Classification (GTDB taxonomy): domain Bacteria; phylum Planctomycetota; class MHYJ01; order MHYJ01; family JACPRB01; genus CAYNDR01. The sequence goes on along the minus strand of CAYNDR010000486.1, from coordinate 136 downwards.
TTTGGAAATAACAATCGGAAAAGTTCTCCGGTGCCACCGCCGCGCCCGCCACCGTTTCGATCGCGTCATGGTCTCTACATAAAGGGTCCCTTGGCCCCCCAAACCGGAAGGGGTGGGACGCTAAAAATATCGAAAT
>CAYNDR010000485.1:3859-4323 GCA_964395295.1 uncultured Planctomycetales bacterium | reverse complement strand
CGGGCCCAGGAGAAGGGCGCGGTCGAGAAGGTCTAGATCCCCGGGACCGACTTCGCGTTCGAGATGGTCTACGTCCCGGGCGGCAAGTTCCGGATGGGCAGTCCGGACGACGAGCCGGGCCGCGACAAGGACGAGGGGCCGGTGCGGGAGGTGGAGGTCCGGCCCTTCTGGATCTCGAAGCACGAGATGTCCTGGGAGATCTTCGCCCGCTGGTTCGAGAGCTACAAGGAGGCGGCGGTGGACGGGGTCACGCGCCCCTCCAAGCCCTACGAGTCGCCGAACGCGGGGATGGGGACGGGCCGGCACCCGGCCATCAGCATGAGGTGGCACGGGGCGGTCCAGTGCACCGAGTGGATCTCGCGGAAGACCGGCCAGAGGTTCCGCCTGCCCACGGAGGCGGAGTGGGAGTACGCCTGCCGGGCGGGCTCGGACAAGGCGGCGCCGGAGCCGGTCGGGGACCACGC
>CAYNDR010000485.1:0-3849 GCA_964395295.1 uncultured Planctomycetales bacterium | reverse complement strand
CCCGGCGTCGAGCACCAGCACCGACATCTTGCGCATGCGGCAGAACATCGCCGCCGTGAGCCCGGCGGGACCGCCGCCGATCACCACCACCTCGTGCACGCCGCCTCCAGGGGACCGGATCGCCCGCCGTCGGAGCGTCGGAGCGCGGTCGCGGCGGCCGTGGGAGGCGCCGGAGCCGGGCGGGGACCACGCGTGGTTCAAGGGCAACAGTGACGACAAGACGCACGAGGCGGGCGGGAAGAAGCCCAACGCCCTGGGGCTCCACGACATGCTGGGGAACGCGTGGGAGTACGCCCTCGAGTTCGACAAGCCGCCCGCGTTCGGCCCGGTACTGCGGGGCGGCTCGTGGAACTCCCCCGCCAAGGACCTCCGCGCCGCCCGGCGCAAGACCGTGGAGGAGGACTGGTACGAGAGGGACCCCAACCGCCCGCGGAGCATCTGGTGGTTCACGGACGCGACCTTCGTGGGCTTCCGGGTGGTGCGGTTCGTCGATCCCGCCGGGCGCGCCGACCAGGAGGCCTACGCGGCGAAGATCGAGGTGGGGGACTTCAAGGTGGAGCCGCTCGCCGACGCCATGTCCCGGGTGAGCGGGGAGATCCGCAACAAGGGGGACCGGGCGCTCGACGAGGTGGAGCTGACGGTGTACTACCTCAGCGAGAAGGGGGAGCCGCTCCACGCGGACCGGAAGGACCGGGCCACGTTCACCAAGGCCTATCCCGTGCTGGCCAACAGCGCCCACCCCGGCCCGCAGCGCGAGCCGCTGGCGCCGGGGGCCTCGCGGCGCTTCGAGGTCGTGGTGCCGCAGGCGTACGACTACGACGTCGAGCTGGAGAAGGCGGGGGCGAAGGTCTCCTCGATCCAGTTCTCCCGCGGGAAGTAGGGGTCAGCGCGTCGGCTTCCGGCCGGGCTTGTCCTTCGGCGCGGGATCGCCGCCCTCCTCCGGGATCTCCTCGATCCCCTCGGGGGGGACCTCCTCGATCTCCTCGAGTTCCTCGGCCTCCGGGGAAGCCGGGGGGACCGGCGCGGAGGGGGAGGCCCAGCCGCCCAGCTTGTCGATGTCGATCGTCTCCGAGGTCTTGGTGACGGCGGAGCGCTGGAGGGTCGGGGGGGGGGCGGAGGGCTGGATCTCCTCGAGGGCCCGGGTCTCCTCGATGGCGGCCTGGAGACAGCCGGCGGCGATCGCCCGCAGGGGGTCGCGCGCCAGCCGGATGCGGGCCACGTCGATGGGGAAGTTGATCTTCTCGAACTCCTCCCGGAAGACGTCGATGAACCCCTCGATGAGCGAGGTCCCTCCCGCGCAGACGAGGTCGATGGGATTGGAGAAGGAGGGCATGTTCGACGCCGTCTCGAACTTCTGCTTGACGGTCTCCAGCGTGTACTGGATGAGGTTGCGGTAGTAGATGACGATGGCTTCCTGGACGCGGTCCTTGGGGTTCTTGAGGTCGACGCCGCCCTCCTTGACCGCGCAGACGAGCGAGGCGGGCATGCCGATGGCGGAGGCCACGTTGTTGTCGATCCAGTCCCCGCCCCGGGAGGTGGAGAAGGTCAGGGCCGGCACGCTCTTGTAGGCGATGCAGACGTTGAACATGCCGCCGCCGCAGGAGATGCCGATGCCGGTGTAGTCCTGCTCCGCCAGCTCCGCGAAGATGACGGAGTGGCCCTCGAGCATGTTCTTGGGGGTGTAGCCGAGCTTGCGGAGCACGGTCTCCAGGGCGCCGCGATGGTAGATGACGTTCCGCTCGACGTCGATGGGGTCGGCGGGCACCGAGAAGGCGCAGACCTCGCCCTGCTTCTGGGGGTGGCCCAGGAGCTCCGCGGCCAGGAGGCTCACGATCAGCAGGGCCTCCGGCTCCACGGGCGAGATCATGCCGTCCTTCATGGGCCGGCGGGTGTTCTTCTCGAAGATGTTGGCCAGCTCGAAGGCGGGGTCCCCCAGCACGTAGCCCTTGTCGCCCTGCACGATGTAGTCGATGCCGAGCTTCATCAGCATCTTCTTGGTGAAGGTGTCGCTGCGGACGTCGAGGAAGGCGTTGCGCTGGATGTTGTAGACGACCTCCTGGGTCTCCTTCCGGAGGGCGGCGGCGCAGATGTTGACGGTGCCCACGTCCAGGCCGCGCCCGAGCTCCAGGTCCATCTTGTTGAACGAGAGGACGTGGCGGTCCGCCGTCTCGACGACGTCGATCTTGCCCCCCTTGGGGATGGGCTTGTCGACGTGGAAGTCCCTGATGAGGTGGTAGATCGACCGGGTGGCCCCCTCCTTCTCGATCATCTCCTTGATCTCGAAGAAGAAGTCCCAGTACTTGTTGGTCTCGGCCTCGGTGCGGGCCTTCTCGGCCTTGCGGATGAGCTTGGAGAGCTCCTTCACCCACGAGGCGGGGAGGTCCTTCTCCACGGCGAGCTCCGCCAGCTGCTTCTGCCGGGCGGCGGAGGTGATCTTGGCGATCTCGAGGAGCTGGGCCTCGCCGATGAGCCCCTTGGCGCCGAGTTCCGCGACCTCGGCGTCCAGCCGCTGGAAGGCCAGGACCTTGTCGATCTGGTACTTCGACAGGCCCTTCCCCTGCAGCCTGGAGTAGAGCTGCTCCCCGAACCCCTTGCCCTCGTCCACCATGGCTTCAGGACGCCGAGGACATCTCCAGCATGGCCGCCGTCAGGGCGCCCTTGGCGGTGGCGTTGAGGGGGTCCTTGGCCATCCGGAGCTCCTTCACCGGGATGGGGAACTCCATCTCCTTGTAGACCGCCCGCACCAGCTCGATGAAGTTGCCCGCCATCGACGTGCCGCCGGAGAAGACGATGGAGATCGGCTCCGGGAAGCTGGGCATGTTCTCGGCCGCCAGGAACCGCTCCTTGATGTTGTTGAGGGTGTAGTTGACGAGGTTCCGGTAGTAGATGGCGATCGCGTCCTCCTCGCGGGTCTTGGGCTTCGTGAGGTCCACGCCCTTCTCCTTGATGAGCGAGGCCTTGGCCGGCTTGATCCCCAGGACGTTGGCCACGTTGTTGTCGATCCAGTCGCCGCCGCGGGCGGTGGAGAAGAAGAGCGCGGGCATCGACTTGTAGGAGACGCAGCAGTTGAACATGCCGCCGCCGCAGGAGATGCCGATGCCGGTGAAGTCCTCCTCGGCCAGCTCCGCGAAGACCACCGCGTGGCCCTCGATGATGTGGTGGGGCTTGTAGCCCAGGCTCCGGCAGACCGCGTCGAAGAGGTCCTTGTGGTAGACCACCGAGAGGTCGCTGTCGATCGGGTCGCCGGGGATCGAGTAGTAGCAGATCTCGTTGGGGACGCGGGGCTCGCCCAGGATGGAGCCGATGAGGAGCTTCATCACCGGCAGGGCGTCCGTCTCCTTCGGGGAGATCAGGCCGTCCTTCATGGGCCGGCGCGTGTTCCGGTTGAGGACGTTCGCCAGCTCGAAGGCGTGGTCCCCGAGGACGTACATCTTCTTGCCCTGGACGACGTAGGGGACGTTCAGGCGCGTGAGCATGTTCTTGGTGTACGCGTCGATGGGCACGTCGATGAACGCGTTGCGCTTGAGGCGCAGGACCACGTCGCCCTTGTCGTTCTGCTCCGCGGCCACGAGGTTGACCGTCCCGACGTCCAGGCCCTTCCCCAACTGCATCGCACCACCGGCTTCCTTGGTCACCGTCGTCTCCTTTTCAGAATGTTGCCCCAGGACCCCTTGCCCCTTACCGGTCACTTCTTCTCTTCGCCCTTGTCTTCCTTCTTGGCCTCGCCCCCGCCGCCCCCGCGGAGGGCCTTGAGGCGGTCCAGCGCGCTGCCGAGCTTGCCGGCCGACTTGCCTTCCACCTGCTGCATTTGCTTGAGGTTGCTGTCGAGCTCGGAGGAGAGCATGCCCT
>CAYNDR010000484.1:0-4325 GCA_964395295.1 uncultured Planctomycetales bacterium | reverse complement strand
GTCAGGGGGGGGCCGCCGATGTCGATGTGCTGGATGGCCGCCTCGAGGGACGCGTCGGGGCGGGCCGCGACCTCGCGGAAGGGATAGATGTTCACCGCCACGAGGTCGATGAACTGGATCCCGTGCTTCTCGGCCTGCGCCACGTGCTCCTCGTTGTCGCGGCCGGCCAGGATGCCGCCGTGGATCTTCGGGTGGAGGGTCTTGACGCGCTCGCTCATCATCTCCGGGAATCCCGTGTGGTCGGAGACCTCGGTGAGCTCGACGCCCGCGTCGCGGAGCGCGCGGGCGGTGCCGCCGGTCGAGAGGATATCGATGCCGAAGGAGCGGAGCCGCTTGGCGAAGTCGACGATGCCGGTCTTGTCGAAGGCGCTCAGGAGCGCGGTCTTGATCTTCATACGGGGGCGCATTGTACGGGCGGGGTGGGGGGGAGTCAAAGGCGGCGCGCCGCGGGCGGCGGCGCCTCCGGCCCCCGCGCCGAGGCCTCATCCTTCACGAATTCGTGCGCAGCCAGGTCCGCCAGCGGGGAGGCCAGCTCGATCAGCTCCCCCGCACGGCGGGCCGAGAGGCGGCCGGCCGCGCGGCACGGCATTTGCGGAATACGCACGGAGGGCGAAGAAAGGCCCCCTTCGGGGCAGGGTGCGCAGGTTCCTGCGCGGCCGCCCGGGCGCGGTTATGCCGTCCCGAGCAAGGCGTCCTAAGGGAAGGCCGCAGGAGTTCCAATTGACGGCCGGAGCGGGGGTCCCTAGAATCGTGCGGTTTGCCATGTGGAAGAGGCTCTTCTTCGTCGTCTCGCTCCTCCTGGGCCTGGGCCTCGGGATCTTCGCGATCGGGCAGTTCGGGGGATTCTCCAAGGCCCTCGGGGTCGTCTCCGACGTGGGGTGGCTGGGCCTCGGGGTTTACATCCTCAACGCCTCGATGACGCTGGTGGCGCCGGCCGTGGGGTGGAGGATCCTCATGCGCGGCGAGGGCATGGGGGTCACGCTCTGGACCCCGGTGCGGGCGAACCTGATGGGGTTCCCCCTCAACTTCTTCATGCCGTCGATGTACCTGGGGGCCGAGCCGCTCAAGACCTTCTACGTGGCGCGGGTGCACGGGGAGCAGAAGCGGCGGGTCCTGGCCACCATCATCGTGGCGAAGTTCCAGGAGCTCGGCGGGCAGATCCTGGTCATGCTGGTCGCCGCGGGCGTCTCCCTCTGGCGCCTGGAGTTCACGAGGCGCCAGGAGATCTTCCTGGTCACCAGCATGGTGATCATCACCGCGGCCTTCGGCCTGACCCTCTACGCCTTCATCGGGAACTTCAAGCCCACCGTGAAGGTCATCAACCTCCTGCCGGTCTTCAAAAGCATGAGGCGGCGGGTGGCGCGCCTGCGCACCCGCGCGGAGGAGATGGAACAGCTCATCCACCAGGCCTTCACGAGGCGCTGGAAGACCTTCCTGGCGGCGCAGGCGGTGACGATCCTCTCGGCCCTCTCGATCTTCCTGCGGCCGTCGATCTTCTTCGGATTCACGCGGGAGCGGACCCTCCTGCCCATCGAGCACCTGTGCGCCATCTTCCTGATCACCAACGTCATCAACATCCTGCCCCACATGCCCGGCGCCCTGGGGTTCTTCGAGGCGGGGATGGTGGGCTTCTTCGCCGCCTCGGGGATCGGCAAGGAGAACGCCGCCGCCTTCTCGCTGATCAGCCGCGCCTCCGACCTCTTCCTCATCCTCCTGGGGGTCTGGCTCATCGTCCACTACGGGATGCAGGCCACCGCCCGCCGCGTGGCCAAGGGCGAGGAGAAGGTGACCATCGAGGAGGCGGACGGGTCCGGGGGGGAGAGGGGCGGGACTACCCCCGCTTGATCACCGGGAGGAGCTTCCGGAACTCGTCCGTCCCCGCCCGTTCCAGGAGCTCGAAGATCGCGGTCGCCGTGGAGCTGGGGACCGCGCCGGCGCGCGCCATCTTCTCCAGGCCGACCGCGTGGTTCTCCTCGGAGCGCGCGCCGCAGGCGTCCTTCGCCACGTGGACGGCGTAGCCGCGGGCCACCGCCTCGTGGGCCGTCTGGCTCACGCAGACGTGCGTCTCCTCCCCGGCCAGGAGGACCTGGGGACGGCCGAGGGACTCGAGCCTCGCGCCGAACTCGGGGGAGCCGAAGCAGGAGAAGACGATCTTGTGGATCGGCTCGCAGGATTCGAGGGCCCGGCGGAGGGGCTCGATCGTGGGGCCGAGGACGTCGACGGCGTGCTCCGTGGCCACCACCGGGAGGCCCAGGATCCTCGCCGCCTCCACGAGCTTGACCGCGTTCGAGGCGACGGCGTCCCGACGGACCACGTGGGGGTGCAGCTTCTCCTGGAAATCCACCAGGACGAGCACGGCGCGTTCGCGCCGGAGGACGTGCGGGTGCATCAGCGGCCCGCCAAGTCCGCGTCGACCCGGGCGCCCTGCCCCGCCGGCGCGGCGGCGGGGGCCCCGGGCTCGCCGCCCGCCTCGTCGAAGCTGTAGCGGACGCGGAGGAAGCGGGCGCGGAGGCGGTTGACCTCCTCCTTCACCTTCTTGCCGTCGACCAGGCACGCCTTGAACAGCCGGGCGAGCTCCTCCATCTCCGGCCCCTTCATGCCCCAGCGGGTCATCTCCTGGACGCCGAGCCGCAGGCCCGAGGGCTTCATGGGATTCTTGGGATCGTCGAAGGGCAGGAGGTTGTAGTTGCAGATGATGTCGTTCTCCTCCAGGCACGGGGCGCAGCGGTCCCCGCCCCCCTGCTTGCGGACGTCCACGGCGACCTGGTGGCTTTCCGTGTATCCGAGCTCGGGGTACAGGACGCCGAATCCCTGCCCGGCCAGGGCGCGCGCGAAGTGCTTGGCGTTGGCCGTGATCTGGGCCGCGTACTCCTTCCCGAACTCCAGCATCTCGTAGGTCGCCACCAGCAGGGGGGGCAGGGTGAAGAGGTGGTGGTTGGAGAGCGAGCCGGGGAAGGCCTTCCGGTCGACCCGCTTCCACCGTTCGTCGTCGATGTTCGACAGGACGACGCCGCGCTGGGGCCCGAAATAGGTCTTGTGGGTGGACCCGGCGAGGACCTCGGCGCCCTCGGACAGGGGGTCCTGGAACTGCTTCCCCGCGATGAGCCCGAGCACGTGGGCGCCGTCGTAGACCAGGAGGGTCCCCGTTTCCCGGCAGACCTCGGCGATCTCCCGGACGGGCTCCGGGAAGAGGACCAGGCTCCGGCCCAGGAGGGCGAACCGCGGCCTCACCCGGGCGACCATGTCGCGGGCCTTCGCGACGTCGATCCGGTAGCCGTCGGCGGCGCGGGGCCACTGGAGGATGTTCCGGGTGAACTTGCCCATGCCTCCGTAGGACTGGTGGCTGATGTGCCCTCCCACCTCGGTCGGGTTCACGATCACCGTGTCCTCGGACCGGACGAACGCGGCGAAGACGACCTCGTTGGCGTTGATGCCGCTGATGGTCCGGACCTCGGCCTGCCCGCAGGCGAAGAGCCGCTTCATCGCGTCGCAGGCCGCGGCCTCGATGACGTCGATGGAGCCGGTCCCCTGGTAGTAGCGCTTCCTGGGGTGGCCCTCCGCGTAGCGGTGGCCGAAGTCGGAAGGCAGAAGGGCCCGGGCCCGGGCCGAGAGGACGTTCTCGCTGGCGATGAGGTTGACGGTGCGCCGGAGCCGCCAGTCGTCGTTGGCCCGCACGGTTCGCTCGACGTCGCGGATCAGCTTGTCGCTCAATCTGCACCCCCGGGGAATCGATCCACCGACCCATCGGGCCGCCGGCTCATCGCGAGGCGCAGGACCTCCGCCGCGGGATGAGCCGATGACTCAATGGGGCAATGGCTCAAATCCCCTGGGCGGGCTTCCGCACCCGGCCCAGGCGGAGGCAGGACGTGCAGACCTTGATCCGGACGACCTTTCCGTCGACCACCGCCCGGACGCGCTGCAGGTTCGGCTTGAAACTGCGCTTGGACCGGCCGGTGATCTTGCGGCCCACACCGCCCTTCTTCTTGGCCAGGCCCCGCCGCGCGATCCTCTCGCCGCGGATCGGCCCCTTGTGGCAGATGGCGCAACGCCGGCCTATCGTCATGGGCTGAATCACGGGGGCCTATCGTAGGGATTTCGCCCGCGAAATCAAGACTTTCCTCCCCGCCTTGACAACCCGAAGGGGCTTGCTAGACTCCAGGGGTTCAGGTCGCCGGGGAACGGATAGAATGGCTGCCCGCCACCTCGTGGGGCTGGATGTCGGGACGAAGTTCATCAAGGCCCTCCAGCTGACCGAGTCCAGCGGCCGCTGCCGGATCACCGAATTCGGGATCGCGGAGGTTTCCCCCCAGGTCTCGGTCCCGGAC
>CAYNDR010000483.1:2071-4346 GCA_964395295.1 uncultured Planctomycetales bacterium | reverse complement strand
TACGCGGCCCCCAAGAGCGGCCAGAAGACCGAGGCCAGCCCCGCGGCTCAGACGATCGAAGAGCCTGCCGTTCCGAAGGACTAGCCCGCCCCGAAGGCCGAACCCAAGGCCGAGGGGAAGAGCGAGAAGTCCGGCGGCAAGGGCCGATCCTTCCGGAAGCGCCGCTTCAGCGACCGGCGCCCGCCGGCGGCCGACGCCGCCCCGGGCACGCCCACGCCCGAACAGCGGGCGTTCTACACCTACCTCCTCCACCGCCACGGCAAAGCCCTGACGCCCGAGATCCTCAAGGGGACGATCGAGAACATCTCCCAGGGGATCGAGGAGCTGAAGGGCGGCCTCCCGGCCTTCAACGGAGAGGCGACCTACGCGCAGTGGAGGAAGCTGTATTTCCTCCTCGTGGACAAGACCACGAAGGAGGATGCCTGCAAGGTCCTCAACGGAGTCACCGACATCAAGAGCACGAGCTCGCTGATCGACGAGTGGCTCCGGAAGGACTCGGCCAAGGACGCCGCCTCCGTGGCGGCCTGAGAGACACCACACGACGGGGAGGGCCTCCGGCGACGGAGGCCCCCCGTCACCTTTTACTGGTGCGCCATGACCCAATCAACCTCCGTGGAACGCGACCGGACCGCCGAGGGAATCCTCAAGCGTTGTCCCCGCCTCGTGGCCCACGTCATCGCGGAGTCGCTCGGCTACGCCACGCCCTCCCTCGCCGCGCGCATCGTGGCGGACGGGGCGCACGGCCGGCCGAACTGGTGCGAATGGATCTGGTCCTGCTTCGGCGGCGACGCCCGAAAGGTCGTCCGGAACGCCATCCTCAACCGCCATCACCACAGGGGCTATATGGCCGACTATCGACAGGCCCTGGCCCTCGTGCGGCACGCCGTCGAAACGGGGGAACAGCCCCTCTTCGCGTCGTGGTTCTGATACGCCCTTCGCGGCCGCTCCCACGGTCGCGAACCCACCCGGAAGGAAACTCCATGCGTCTTGCCGGACAAGTGAAGATGGGCTACTACCCGACCCCGCTGGGGGTGGTGGAACTCATCCGGAAGTTCATCGACTTCCCTGATGGCGTGGCGAACGCCTTCGATCCCTGCTGCGGGGAAGGACTGGCCCTGGAGGCCCTGACGAGGGGGACCCAGGCGATCACCTACGGCATCGAACTCGACCGGAGCCGCGCGGAGGAAGCCGGGCGCCGCCTGCGCCACGTCGTCCACGCCGGCTACGAGGAGACGGAGGTCTCGCCGGGGAGCATGGGGCTCCTCCTGCTCAACCCTCCCTACGACGATGGGGAAGGGGAACGGAAGGAACTCATCTTCCTGCGCGATCTCCTGGACACCCTCGCCGAGTCGGGGATTCTCGTCTACATCATCCCCCAATCGCGCCTCTCCAGGCCGATTGCGGCCCTCCTTGCCTCCAACTTCAGCCAAATCCGCGTCTACCGATTCCCGGACCCTGACTTCCAGGCGTTCGGCCAAGTCGTGGTCTTCGGCCGGAAGAACATCTGGCCGATCGACTGCGCCGGCGAGGTGGAGCGGCTGGCCTCCCTCCGGGAGAAGGTCCTTGAACCTCTCGGCGAGGCCGTCTCGACGTACGACGTGCCCGCCGGGGAGAACGCCATCGTCCGCGCCCGGGCGAAGAAGCCCGAGGAGCTGGTCAAGATGGCCCAGGATTCTCCCCTACTCGTGCGGATGCGCGATCTCGTCGAGCCCCCCACCCTGGGGGCCATGGGACAGCCGCCCACGCGGCTCCACATTGGACACCTCGGGCTCCTCCTCTCGGCGGGTCAGCGCAAGGGCTTGGTGGGGAAGGGGGCCGGGCGCCACATCGTGGTCGGCAATTTTTTTTTTAATGACACGGCGACCACCGAGACGGAGGAGGACTCCGACGGCCATGAGGTCACCGTCGAAAAACGGCTGGAGACCTTCAAGGTCACGATCAAGATGCTCCTCCCCACCGGAGAAATCCGGCGTCTCAACTGACCGCCCGACGGGCCCCCGGCCCGTCCACGTCGAAAGGACACCCATGACGGATCCCGACAAATCCTATTTCACCGTGAGCTATCACGACTACGGGCGGCGGCTCAACGTCGCCGCCCTGGCGGACAAGATCCTCTTCGCCGGAGAACCCCGTTACGGGGGTTCGATCGTCCTCCTCTCCGTCCTCGGACCGCACAGCGCGGTCCGGGGGCTCCTCGCCGCGGCGGTCTCCCACCGGGACATCCGGTGCGAGCCCTGGCCGCTCGGGCGGTTCTACGGGAGCGAGGGAGGCAGGA
>CAYNDR010000483.1:0-2061 GCA_964395295.1 uncultured Planctomycetales bacterium | reverse complement strand
CGGCCGCGCTCACCAAGGAGGTCACGCACGGGATGTATCTCGCGCCCGACCTCCTCATCGGTTCCACGGAGAAGATCGCCGTCCTGGAGGACACGCCCAGGAAGGTCTTCGACCGCATCAGCCACGCCTTCGCGATCCCGGCCCTGCCCGACTGGGCGGAATGGATCTACCAAGCCCTCAAGTCGCGGCGACAGATCATCCCCCTCGTGGGCAAGGGCGCCTCGGGAGCTTCGATCAGGACCTCGGAAGAGGCCCTCGACGAGATCATCGCCAAGGGCGTGAAAAAAGGCGCCATCCGCTTCTGACCTCCTCCGTCTCGCCGCCCGGCGAGACCCCTCGGAGGACTTCAACTTCATGATCGCCAACGCCAATCCGGTGAAGTCCGTGGACGACTACCTCGCACGGTACGTCCCGGAGCTCACCGCCCGGCTCAACTCGGAGCTACGGCCCCTCTATGATCCCGCCCGCGAGGGCTGGGATCCGCTCCTTACGACCCTCCATCGCGCCCCCTTCCGGGCCCAGGGCGACGCCGTCATGGGCCTCGACCGGGTGCTCCAGCGGCAGAAGTTCGCGCTCCTGGTCGGCGAGATGGGGACCGGGAAGACCCTCATGGGGGCCGCGCTCGGCTACCTCCGTTTCAAGGACCGATACCGCGTGCTCGTCATGTGCCCCGGCCATCTCGTGGAGAAATGGGCGCGGGAGATCGAAGGGACGATCCCCGGCGCAAAGGCGCGGATCGTCTGGAGGGTTTCCGACCTCCTGCCTTACAAGACCCAAAGGTCGCGGCCCGCGGGCCGCGAGTACTTCATCGTCCCCCGCGATCGGGCCAAGCTCGGGTACAGGCGCAAGGCCGCCTGCTTCCTCCGGCGCTATCCCTGCAGGAAGCCGCCCAGGGGGAAAGAGGTGGACCGCGCCAAGTACGTCGCCTGTCCCGGGTGCGGCGAGTTCGTGGTGGACGAGAAGACGCGGACGCCCAAGGGCTACGCGGCCCTCGAGGCCAAGCCCCACTTCTGCAAGTCCTGCGGCGGGGCGCTCTGGCAGGCCGATCCCAAGGGCGTCCGCCGGTACGCCCCGGCCGAGTTCATCAAGCGCTGCCTCAAGAAGGGCTTTTTCGACCTCCTGATCGCCGACGAGGTCCACGAGCTCAAAGGCGCCGACACCGCCCAGGGCAACGCCCTCGGGATGCTCGCCGCCGTGGCGAAAAAGACGGTGTGCCTGACCGGGACGCTCGTCGGAGGCTACGCCGAACACCTCTTCTACATCCTCTACCGCCTTCATCCCCGGGGGCTCCGGGACGAGAACATCAAGTACAGCCAGGTCCAGGAGTTCATCGCGCGCTACGGGGCTCTTGAGTACATCCGCAAGACCCGGCACGACGGACCCGGCCTGGTTTACGCCCGAGGCTCGAAGTCCAACGAGTACGTCAAGCACCGCCCGGGCGTCTCGCCTTTGGCGTTCGCCCGCCACCTGCTCACCTCCACGGTCTTCGTCGAGCTCGCGGACGTCGCGGAGCACCTCCCGGCCTTCCGGGAGGACGTGTGCTCCGTCGCCATGTCCGGGGATCTCGCCCAGGCCTACAAGGACCTGGAGCGGAAGCTCAAGGAGGCCATGCAGGACCGCACGAGGGCCTGGCGGCTCATGGGGACGTACTTGGTGACGCTCCTGGCCTATCCGGACCGGCCGTACGACAATCCGCCGATCCCGGACGTGGCGACGCCCAAGGAACTTCCCAGGACCGCGGCCTACCCCAAGGAGCAGGCGCTCCTCGAGTTCGTGAAGTCCGAACTCGCGGCCCGGCGCCGGGTCTGGGTCTTCGCGACCTTCACCAATCTCCGGGACGTCACCGGCCGGCTCTTCCAGATGTTGCGGAAGGACGGCATCCATGCCGCAGTCCTCAAGCAGGACACCGTGGACATGGCCGAGCGGGAGGCGTGGATCCGGGAGCAGGTCGGACGAGGGGTCGAGGTCGTCATCTCGAATCCCGAACTCGTCAAGACCGGCCTGGATCTCCTGGCCTTCCCCTCGCTCGCCTTCTACGAGACCGGCTACAACACGTTCACC
>CAYNDR010000482.1:0-4377 GCA_964395295.1 uncultured Planctomycetales bacterium | reverse complement strand
GCGACTCCAGGCGCACCCGCCGGTCGCCCACCCTCAGCTCCCCCTTGGCGTCCGCCGCCACGGGCGTCCCCCCCGCCAGGATCAGCGCCACGTCCCCGGCGGCCCCGGTGTGGACCTTGCGGCCGTCGAACGCCGCCGGGGGCCTGGCCATCACCGCCTTGGTCTGGCGGATGCCGTACCCCCAGAGGCCCCGGGGGACGGAGAGGCCCGGCGCCTGGTACTCCAGGCTCTCGACCGCCAGCTTCCAGTCCCCGTTCGACGGGTCGAACCGCCAGCGCGACATCGCCACCTGGTCGCCGTCCTTCACGAAGAGGTCCACCGGCTCGAAGTCGAGGCCGATCTTGATCTTCTTGGGCTTGTCCGTCAGCAGGACCGCGTACCACCCCTTGAGGTTGAGCTCCGCGACGGTCTTGTCCCACAGGGTCTGGCCGGTCTGCGCCCGGAGCGCCACGACCCGCACGCCGCCATCGGCCATCGGGTGGCGGCCCGCGGCCGCGTAGGCGACGCCGCCGTCCACGAGGACGCTGCCGGCCACGGGCCAGGCGGACTCGAGCTGCCCGTAGGCCGCGATCAGCCCCTCCTGAGGGGCCACGCGGTACTGCCAGACCGGTTCGCCGCTCGAGGCCTCGAGGCAGTAGAGCCAGCCGTCGTGCGAGCCGAAGAGGCAGAGGTTGCCCTCCACGGTCGGCGGCGTGTCCACCCGCCCGCCCGCCGTGAAGGTCCACCGGGTCCGGCCGGTCTGCGCGTCCAGGGCCACGACGCGGTGCTCGTGCGGGACGGCCACGAAGACGAGGCCGCCCGCGACCGTGGGCGGGGTGACGACGCCCTCCACGAAGGGCGATCCCGCCCATTCCTCGACGAGGGGGCCCTTGACGAGCCGGGCCACCGGGACGTTCCAGGCGGGCCGCGGCTCCGGATTCTTCAGCGCCATGGGCGCGGCGTTGCTGCGCCAGGCGTCGCGGCGGTAGATCGGCCACTCGGCCTCCGCGGCGGTCGGCGCCGCCGGCGGCCGGGCGCGGGGGGGCCCCGGCCTGAGGAGCGGCGCCTCGGGGGCGGCCTTGCGCAGGGTTTGCCCCAGCCCCATGTAGCCCCGGAGCATGGGGAAGCACTCGCACTGCACGGGGAAGGTGTTAAGCAGGCCGTTCGCCGGGACGAAGGGATTGCGGCAGGCCGCGCGGAACATCCGGGCGCGCGACTGCTTCCCCGTCTCGAGGTCGGTGAACTCGCACTCCGGCGCGATGAAGTAGCGCACCGAGGCCACGGGCGCCGAGCAGTGCTTGCCGCGGCTCGTCCACTTCTTCATCTCCTTGCCGGTGAGCGGGTCGAAGCCGACGATCCTGTTGCCCTTCATCTGGAGCCAGAGGAGCCCCAGGATGAAGAAGGCCCGGGCCTCCTGGTAGTGGCTCATGTCGGGCTCGTAGTCCCTGGCCCAGAGGGGCCGGCCCTCCTTCCCCGAGAAGACGAGGACCCCGCAGCCCGTCGGGTCGTCCATCCAAGTCGACCGCTCGACCGCCAGCACGCCGCCGTGGTACGTGCAGGTGGCGGCCTCGGCGACCTTGGGGTCCTCCGTGCGCCAGCGCTCCTTGCCGGTGGCGGCGTCGAGCGCCACCGCGGCCGGGCCGGAGAGGCCGTAGACCGAGCCGTCTCCCGCGACGATGCGCCGGGCCGCCAGCGGCGCCTCCCAGAGGGGGGCCCGGCTCGAGGGGTTGTAGGCGCGCACGGCGCGCTCCTCGTGGAGGATGAGGCGGCCGCCGTCGAGGGGGGTCTCGCGGGGGCCCGCGATGGCGCCGTACTCGGCCTTTTTCTGGCCCGTCGCCGCGTCGAGCGCCACGAGCTGGCCCCCGTCGATCGCGTAGAGCACGTCCCCGGCCGCCACGGGCCGCGCCTTCGAGGGCCGGCTGCCGGCCTTGCCGGCGTCCTTGGAGGCGGGGGCGGTGACCTTCGCCCCGGTGTCCTTGTAGGAACTGCCCCGGACCTCCCGCGTCCAGAGGAGCTTCCCGTTGTAGGCATCGCGGGCGGCGATCGTGTCCTCGTAGACGTAGAAGTTGCGGCCCGCGGAGGAGACCATGAGGTGGTCGTAGTACCACTTGCGGCCGCCGGCGTCCTGGGGGGGGCCGGCCACCCACCGCACCCCCGTGGGGACGGTCAGGGCCGTGTCCTGCGAGACCATGTTGCCGTCGGCCCCGTGGCGCCAGTGGGTCCAGCCGTCGAAGGCCTTCGGCCGGGGCTTCCGGACCGCCCGCCACGAGTCGCCGCCCTTGACCCACGCGGTCCCCTCGGGCACGAGGACCCGGAGCATCTCCGCCTCGGTCACCGCGCCGGGGCGCTCGGCCACGAGGACGTTGACGAGGTCGTCCGCGTAGGGGAGGGCGGGCCCCGCGTGGAGATCCACCGAGACCTGGCCGGCGAGGCCCCGCTCCTCGATGAGCTTCCGCGCGGCGGCGAAGCGGGCCGGGTCCGATTCGAGGGCGTGGACGAGGAGGACGCCGCCCTCCGCGAGGCGCGCGGTCAGCGCCCCGTCCCCGCAGCCCAGGTGGACGCCGATGCCCGGGGCGCGGGTGGCGGCGCGGAGGACCTCGTCGGGCGCCACCCCCTGCGGGTCCCGTCCGGCGCCGAGGAGCGCGCAACCCAGGAAGGAAAGCAGGATTCGCGGCATGGTATTCCCTCGGTTGCTGGGCGACCCAATCAATTGTACGCCCCGGCAGGCTCCGGAGGCCCCGGTTCCGGCTTTCCTAATTATAGGCGGGAGAGGCCCCTTGTGACAGGGGGAATAAAAAAACGGGGCCTCGCGAGAGGCCCCGTTCTTCGGGTTTCTTCTCGGCTACGGCTGTGCCGGCGGGGCGGCCTTCCTCTCCGGGGGCAGGAACGAGGGCCCGTCGTACCAGAACTCGGTGTACAGGGCCTTGATCCTCGGATCGGCCTCCTCGAAGGGAGGCTTCTTGCCCTCGGGGTACTTCTTCTCGTGGAAGCTGCGCCACTTGGCGTCCTCCCAGAACTTGTCGAGGGCCCACTTGCCGAAGCCCGCGGTCATGCTGGAAGGCTGGTCGGTCTTGCCCATCTCCAGGCGCATCATGTCGTAGAAGAACAGCCCGCTGAAGGCCGACGCGATGAAGGCCAGGAAGATCAGGAGCGTCCAGATCGGGTGGGCGCGCTTGCGCTCGATCTCCTCCTCCACGGCCACGGGGATCTTGGCCGAGACGCGCCTCCCCACGCGGCTCCCGGCGCGGGACGGCGCGGCGCCCCTGGCCGGCTCGGCCACCTGCTCGGTCACCGCCTCGGCTTCCACGGTCTCGTCGGCCGCCTCGTCGGCGAGCTTGAGGGGCTCGGTGGAAAGGCCGGTGTCGGTCTCCTCCTCGATGAAGGTCTCCTCCTGGTCGCCGCCGGTCTCGGCCTGCTGGACCACGAGGTCCTCCTCCTCCACCCTTTTCGGCGGGGGCTTGCCGGGGCCCTTGGGCTTGGCCGCGGCGAGCTGGGCGGAGGTGTCGGAGAGGGCCGCCGTCTCCTGCCCGATGTCGAGGTCCAGGACCGTCTCGTCCGTGGTCTCCGAGGTCGGGGTGGAGGGCAGGATGATCGTGGGCTCCGTGATGCGCCCCTTCTTGAGGCTCTCCACGTCCTCCTTCTTGAACTTCATCTTGTTCTCGTCGCGGAAGGCGCGGAGCTCGCCCTCCGAGACCATCCGCTTGAGCTCTTCCTCGCCGAGCTCGAGCTCCCGCATCACGTCTTCGAAGCTGAAATAGTCTGCCACGGCTCCTCCCAGAAACGGTCCCTTTTTCCCTATTTCGGGGGCGGCTTCGGCTGCGCCTTCTTGAGTTCCTCGACGATCGTCTTGACGGACGGCGCCTCGTTCTTGTACTCCGTCACGTCGATGTCGAACGAGATGTTGCGGGTGGACACCAGCCGGATCGACCGGGCGCCGTTGGTGACCTGGTAGCAGCAGAGGGTCAGGTACTCGTCCTTGGATGCGATGATCCCGTCCTTGTCCACCGTGTCCGCCCCGGCCGCGCGCTTGGGGGCGGGGTGCTTCACGAGCACCCAGGCGATGTCGTTCTGGTTCTGCTGGGACGCGCCGACGCCCATGAGGATGCCGGCCCCGGTGTTGTCCACGCCCTGGCTCACGGCATGGGCCTGGGGCTCCCGGTTTTGGAGGATCACGAGGGTCAGGAGCACCGCCACGATCCCCATCAGGATGCCCAGGGAGAACTGGCTCCACCTTTGCATCGGTCGCACCTCCCTGACGATAAACTCCCCTCGATCATTTGACACTGCCCCGCGCCACCCTGTCAAGCGAATTCGAGGGGAGCCGTTCCCCACTATGCTAGACGGTCCCCCGCGGGGCGTCCCTGCAAGAAATCACCGGGGGGGCTCCACTTTGACCCC
>CAYNDR010000481.1:0-4378 GCA_964395295.1 uncultured Planctomycetales bacterium | reverse complement strand
AGGCGGGCGCGTCGGGGAAGATCCGGCGGACCTCCCGGACGCGGTCGCCGAACCGGGCGAGCCGGTCCGGATCGGTCTCCCGGTCCCAGGCGGACCGGAGCGCCGCGTAGAAGGCGGGGAAGTCGAAGTCCGGCCGCGCGAGGTCCCCGGCCGCGCGGACGCGCGAAAGCCCCTCGCGGAGGGGCGGGAAGGGATCGCCGGTCCCGGACTTGAGGAGATCGGCCCCCCGGAGGAGGAGGTCCACGGGATCCACGCGGGGCGCCGCCGCGGGCGGCGGGCCCGGGGGGGCGGGGGCCGGGGGCATGAAGGGAACCGCCAGCGAGGCGACCGCCAGCGCCCCCAGCAGAAGGGGCCATTGGCGGGCCGCGCCGCGGATCCACGCCGGCGGGCGCATGTTCCTCTCCCTCTCTCCGGTACGTCAGGGCCCGCGCTTCATCCCCGGGGCCGGCCGGGCCTCCCTCTCCCGGCCCCGGTCCGTCCTCAATCCTTCTTCGTCGGGGCCGTCTCCATCTTCGGGGCGGCCTCGTCCTCCTTCTGGAGGAGCTCCTGGACCTCGCGGAGCGAGCGGTGGCGGCGGAGCATCGCGATCTTCTCCAGCCGCTCGAAGACCTCCTCGCCGTAGAGGCGGTGGCCGGACTCGGTCCGCTCCGCCTCCCGGATGATCCCCATCATCGTGTAGTTGTGGAGGGTCTGCCTCTTGACGCCGCTGTACCGGATGACTTCCCCGATCTTGTAGAGCTTCCTGGGGGGCATCGTCCCTCTCCTGTCGTCAGGTTCGGCACCTCGGGGCCTCCCGCCGGACTCGGACCCCTCCCCCTCAAGGGGGGGCGGGCGGGTCCCCGTTGTGGTATAAATTATAAACTATAAAATGTCCGGGGGCAAGCGGAATGCGGAAAAAATTTCCGGCCTCCGTTCGCGGCCCGGCGGTAAGATGGAAAGGCGGGAGGAGCGGGGCCGTCGTTCATAAGACCGCGCGGGAAAAGGGGGCTCGACCGGGATGATCGCCGCCGTGGTGGCCCTCCTTGCGGGGGCGCAGTACCTCGGCTCGCAAGTTCCGTACCCGTTCTCCCGGGGACCGGGCACGGAACTTATGCGGCTCGGTACTCAGGAAGGGGACGTCGACCGGATCATGTTCCGCTTCGAGCAGAGGCGCGCCCAGGTCCAGGACGAGCCGCAGTACCGGAGGCTGCTGGAAGACACGCGGGCGGAGCTGGAGCGGCACGTCCGGGAGAACCCGCGCGCGAAGGACGCGCCGCGCGCCGCGTTCCACGCGGCGGAGATGTTCCTCTGGGCCCGGGAACCGAAGGAAGGGGAGGCCCGGCTCCGCAAGCTCCTGGAGGATTTCCCGGACTGCGAGCAGGCCCCCTCCGTGCGCTTCCTCCGCGGGGAGATCCTCTTCCAGGTCGAGGACGAGGCCGCCGCGCGCGCCGCGTTCGAGGAGTTCGCGCGGCTCCACCCCAAGGACGAGCGCGTCCCCGCCGCCCGGATCTACGCCGCGGCGGCCCTCCAGCACGAGAAGCGCTACGACGAGGCCGCCGGGGCGCTGGCGGCGGTGCGGAAGGAGTTCGCGGGGCGGAAGGAGTCGTGGGACGCGATGCTCCAGCTGGCGATCGTGCGCCACCTCCAGGAGCGCGCGGACGACGCCCGCCGCACGCTGGAGCAGGTGATCCGGGAGTGCCCGCACCCGCCCCTGGTGGAGCTGGCCCGGCGGCACCTGACCGAATACCTCAACGTGGGCCAGCCCGCCCCCGCCGCCCGGGTCAAGGACCAGCTGGAGGTCGAGTTCTCCCTGGAGGACCACCGGGGGAAGGTCGTCGTGGTCTACTTCTTCGACCCGGCCGTCCGCGACGCGGAGCCCGAGGCGGACTTCCTCCGGCGCGCCTGGGAGCAGTACAAGGACCGGGACCTGCGCGTCCTGGGAGTCTCGATCGGCCGCGCCCGGAAGGACTTCGAGATCTTCCGGGACGTCGCCAAGCCCGGCTGGACCCTCTTCTTCGACGGGAAGGGGCTCGACGGCGCCATCGCCCGGCTCTTCAACGTGCGCGGCCTGCCCTGGCTGGTGGTGGCGGACCGGAAGGGGAAGATCCGCTTCTTCAACGTCGCCCGCCGGGACCTCCGCAACGCGGTCGGGAAGCTCCTCGAGGAGGAGTAGGCGGGGCCCCGCGCGGCCCCGGAATCCCTGCAAGCTCCCGGCCCCCCGTGTCGATAAGGATTATGCGGGGAGACCCTGCATGATCGGTGAGATCGTGGCGCTGGTGGAGAGGCTGAACCTCTCGGCCCACAAGAACGTCCTCGGGGCGCACTTCCCCGAGATCGTGGCGCTCCTGTCGATCGTCTTCGGCGGGGCGTTCCTGCTGTTCGGCTGGAAGCACCACGACTACTTCCTGGGGGTGACGGGCTTCCTCTGCGGCGGCTGGGCCGGGCTCCTCCTGAAGAGCCACCTGTCCCCCGGCGGCGGAGTCACGCCCGTGCTCTACCTGGCCACCTGCTCGGTCGCCGGCGCGTTCGTCGCCATCTGCTGGAAGCGCTTCGTGGGGATCCTCCTCGGCGGGTTCACCGTGGCGGTCCTGGGGGGCGTCCTCTTCCCCCAGCACTTCAAGCCGGGGAACCACGCGCTCACGGCGGTGTCGCTGGCGTTCCTCCTCGGCGGCGGGCTCGGGGGCATCTTCCCCAAGTTCTTCTTCATCTTCAACTCGTCGCTCATCGGGAGCGTCTTCGTCACCTACGGCGTCTCGACCGCGGTCCTGGGGAGGGTCGTGGGATCGGTCCATACCGAGACGCAGGTGCTCGTCCACCTGTGCGTCTTCCTGCCGATGCTGATCTTCGGGGTGATGTACCAGCTGACCATCTCTCAGGGAGAGCCGGCGGCCGAGGACGCCCCCGCGGCCGCCGCGCCGCGCCCCGCCGCGCGCTGAGCGGACCGGCGTCCATCCTTCCGGGAATCGCTCCGCGCCCCCGTCCTCCCCCGCCTCCCGCGATTTCCCGCGAATCCCGCCTCGTTCCCTGGGTCGAGGGGACAATCGCTCAATGAGATGAGCGTCCCGAGGCCATCTCCCCTCCCCCCGCGGATTCGGTTTCTATCCTTCAGGGAATCTCCCCTCGCCGCCGTTCCCCCCCGCCTCCCGCGATTTCCCATGAATCCCGCCTCGTTCCCTTGATCGAGGGGGCAATCGCTCAATGATTCAATCACCCAATGAATCAATCTCACTTCATGCCCCACTTGGCCCTCACGGTCGGCGGGAGGTCGAAGGGCACGTCTTCGTCCCACCGCGAGAACCTCACCTCGCACTTCCGGGTGACCTTGAACGGCGGGACGCCGGGGGGCAGGCTCGCGGCCTTCGCCTCCGCATCGAGCAGCCACTCCATCTTGTGGATGAGCAGGTCGGCCTTGCCCACCCAGAGCACGAACTTCGACGTGGAGGCCTTCTCGTCCATGTAGGACGTGAGGTTCCCGGAGAAGAGGTCTCGGGCGAATCCCGTGAGCTGGCGCTGCACCAGCTCGGCGACCTCCTTGAGGTGCTCCTTGAGCATCCGCGGATCGGCCACCAGGCTGATGACCTTGCAGTCCTTGCCCTCGATGGCGTCGTCGTTGAGGTACGCCGCCGCGGCGACGAGGCGGCCCGCGTCGGCCAGCATCACCGCGGGATTCTTGAAGCTCGCGACGGCGAGCGCCTCCTCCCCCCTGAGGTTCTCGGCCTGGTCGTACCGGTCCCCTACGCGGATGATGAAGGCCCTGCCCCGCGCGTAGATCTCCGCCGATCCCTTCACGGCGGCGTACTCCTTCTTCATCGCGCCCTGGTACGTGCTGGTCGTCTCCTGCCCCATCCCGAGCTGGGTGGTCTCCGAGATCGCGGCCCCCTTTTTCTTCTGGATCTCCGCCATCGCCTTGAAGGCGGCCGCGGGAGCCTTGTCCTTGCCGATCCTGTCCGCGTCCTGGGGACCTGCGGCGAGCCCCGCCGGGAGGCCGAGGACGACCAGCGCTGCGGCGATACGGCCCATGGCTCCCTCCCCGCAATCAAATACCGTTCTATTCGACAGCGAACACGCCCTGAAAAGTTCGGCGCAACGGTTCAAGGATGGATTCCGGCAATCGTTCAGCCCCCCTGGGGGGGGACGACCCCGTGATTCGAGATTCGAGATTCTTGATTCATCGATGCGCCTGAACCGCTACAATACCTCCCGCGGGTTTCCGCAAGGGAGAAGAGCCATGCGCACCCTCGCCCTGTCGGCCGTCCTGTCCGCCGTCCTGGGACCCCTCGCCCTCTCCCAGGAAGCCCCCGACCCGTTCCTGATGGAGCTGATCCTTCCCCCGGGCGCGCTCCTCTACCTGTCGATCCCGCAGTCGCCTTCGCTCGCGGAGGACTTCGGGAAATCGAAC
>CAYNDR010000480.1:3319-4401 GCA_964395295.1 uncultured Planctomycetales bacterium | reverse complement strand
CCCTGACGGGGCCGCTCACCCACAAGGACGTCCGCCCCTACACGTCGGCCGGGCACAAGCGCGACTGGCTGGACTGCATCAAGAGCCGCAAGGACCCGATCTGCCGCGCGGAGGTCGGGGCGCGCAGTGTGACGGTCTGCCACCTGGGCAACCTGGCCTACTGGAACAAGCGGAAGCTCAAGTGGGACCCGAAGAAGTGGGAGTTCGTCGGGGACGCGGAAGCCAACACGTGGCTCGACCGCGAGCGCCGCGACCCGTACCTTCTGCCCAAGATCTGAAGCCCGGAAGGGACCCGTCCTTCCCCCGCCGGAGGACCGCCGCCGGCGGATGTTCCTCCGGCCCCTGCCACGGCGGGAAAAGGCCGCTATAATTCCTCCCGGAGGAACCATGAGAACCTCGGCGCCGATCCCCCTCAGGATCGCGGTCCTTCTCCTCATCCTCCCCCTGGGCGGGGCCCAATCCTCCTGCGGCACCGTCAAGAAGACGCGGAAGGCCATCAAGACGGCCCTGGAGGTGCAGGACCGGATCGAACGCCTCGCGGAGGGGGATGAGAGCCAGATCGTCCCCCTCGTGGCCACGATCCTCAACGCCGGCCAGGACTACGTCCTGGTCCACCAGGAGGACCACGCCCTCGTCGCGGAAGTGGACCGGATCCCCGGGCTGGGGCTGAAAATCCCCCGGTCGGAGGGCAAGCGATACTACCTCCGCTTCGACCTCCAGTCGCTGGGGGGCGCGACGAAGATGGCCCTCAGCTTCTTCCGGAGCGACAAGGGCGTCTTCACGAAGAAGGAGGACGCGGACGACATCGTCTCGAAGGGCGTCTCGGAACTGTTCTCGGCGGTGCTCGGGGCCCTGCTGAAGTCCGGGATCGTCTTCAAATAGGGCCGCCTACGGCGCGGTCGTGGACTGCGCCTGGATCGCCTCGGGGCCGGTCGCCTCCACCTCGATCACGTCCGCCGATTTCTGCAGGACGTTGAAGGTGTTATCCACCGGGTGGGGCATGTCGTGCTGGTCCATCCCCACGGCCTGGCCGTCGCCCAGCCTGGCCACGTTGAACTTCGGTCCGTAGTAGTTGGTGTCCC
>CAYNDR010000480.1:0-3309 GCA_964395295.1 uncultured Planctomycetales bacterium | reverse complement strand
CCGCGCCCGCGGGCTGTTCCGCGGCCGGGCAGGCGTAGATGTCCAGCATCGTGCTGTCGATCAGGTTGATCTTCGGGTCGCTCAGGTAGAGCCAAAATTGCTTGCCGGTGCCCAAGGGCCATAACTTCATTTGGCGGCTGTGTTTAGCCATGTATATATTTTGCATCCTCCAGAGATGGGACAGGTTGTACGCGCAGTCAGTCACGCGCGCGCGGCGGATCGCCCTGGCGATGGCCGGGAGGAGCAGGGCCGCGAGGATGCCGATGATGACGATGACCACCAGCAGTTCGACCAGCGTGAAACCCTTCCGTCGCCGCGCCGCCATGCGTCCTCCTTCGGCGGCCCGCCGCCACTCCCTCCATCGTTAGTGTATCCCACGCGGAGGGACCCTCCAAATGTATCGACTCCGGATGAGGGTTGTACCCGGTGGACCGGCATGCTAGAACAGGGACGTGCGGTTGATGAGGAGGCCGTCCCCGGCATTCGCGCTGGCGATCCTGCTCTTCCTCGTCCCCGGCCCGGCCGCCGCCGCGGAGGACGACTGCTCCTGGAGCGGGATCGAGCGCGTCGTCGCCGTCGGGGACGTCCACGGCGACCACGGGCAGTTCGTGAAGGCGCTCCGGTCCGCCAAGGTGATCGACGACGCCGGGAACTGGATCGCCGGGAAGACGCACCTCGTCCAGACGGGCGACGTCCTGGACCGGGGGCCGGACTCGCGCCCGGCGATGGACCTGCTGATGAAGCTGGAGGGGCAGGCCGCCAAGGCCGGCGGGCGCGTCCACGCGCTCATCGGGAACCACGAGGCCATGGTCCTCCAGGGAGACCTGTTCTACCTCCACCCGCGCGAGGCCGACGCCTTCGGGGGCCTGGAGGCGTTCAGGAAGGCCATGGGCCCCGACGGGACCTACGGCCGGTGGATCCGCGGCCACAACACGGCCATCAAGATCAACGACACCCTCTTCGTGCACGGGGGCCTGTCGCCGGAGTACGCCAAGCGGTCCCTCAAGGACATCAACGACGCGGTCCGCCGGGAGCTGGAGGGGAAGGCCAGGCCGGAGATGACCGAGGACCCGGACGGTCCTTTGTGGTACCGTGGCCTGGCCATCCCCGACGAGGCCGAGCTGGAGAAGCTGCTGGAGCCGGCGCTGAAGGCCCACGGCGCCGCGAGGATGGTCGTGGGCCACACGGTGACCCGGGGAGAGATCGCCGTCCGGGCCGGGGGCCGCCTGGTCATGATCGACGTGGGGATGACCCGGGTCTACGGGGGGCCGGCCGCGTGCCTCCTGATGGAGAAGGGGAAGCTGTTCGGCGTGTACCCGGACAAAACGCGCGAGCTTCCCGTCAAGGCGTCCGGGAAGCCGTCGAGCCTCCTCCGCCCGCGCGCGCGGGACTCCGCCCTGGCCGCGGCCTGACGGGTTGGCGGCCCGGCTACAGCTTCCACCCTTCCCTGTACGGCGGGTTGATGAGCTTGTTGGCCTCCTCGCTGTTCGTGAACTTCAGGTTCTCGGCGTCCCAGTACAGCTTCTCCCTGGTGCGGATCGCGATGTTTCCCAGCAGGACGACTTCGGTGAGGTGCGCGGCGTGGTTGACGAAGTCGGAGCCGGCCGGCGGTCCGCCCCGGCACGCGCCAAGGAATTCCTGCCAGTGGCCGGGCGAACGGTCGAGTTTGCGGGGCGGCCTGCCGATCTCCTTCTGCTTCGCCTCCGGGATGATGCGGTGGCCGTACATCTTCGCCTTGTCGCCGACGATGTACAGCCAGTCGTTCTCGCCGAACGGGCGGCCCTTTTCCATCTCCTCCGGCCGCGGGGGCCTCAGGCCGCCGTCCCACCAGTTCAGGGTGAGCGGCGCGCGGTCGCCTTCCGCCGGAAAGTGCCAGCGCGTGATGGAGGCCAGGGGCGCGGTTTCGTTGGCGATCTCGGGCCCGAGCGAGTGGTTCGACGAGCAGGCTTCGACCCACTGCGGATGCCCCAGCTTGAGCGCCTTGAAGACGGCGGAGAACTGGTGGCAGCCGATGTCGCCGAGACAGCCCGTGCCGAAGTCCCACCAGCCGCGCCAGGCGAAGGGATGGTAGCAGGGATGGTAAGGCCTCTCGGGCGCCGGCCCCAGCCACAGGTCCCAGTTGAGCCTGGCCGGGCAGGGCGGCTTGTCCTTGGGGCGCGGGATGCCGCGCGGCGAGATGGAGGGGATGCGATTGGAGCCGCCGTGGATTTCGAGCACCTTGCCGAGGGCGCCGGACTGGATGGTCTCGCCGATGATGCGCGCCTCTTCGCCGGCCTGGCCGAAGTTGCCCATCTGCGTGGCCACTTTCGCTTCCCTGGCCGCCTGGCCGATCATCCGCGCCTCGTAGACCGAGTGCGTAAGCGGCGTCTGGCAGTGGACGTGCTTGCGCATCTTGAGCGCCATCATGGCCGCGACCGCGTGGCCGTGGTCCGGCGTGGCGATGAAGACGGCGTCGATATCCTTCTGTTCCTCGAGCATCCTGCGGAAGTCGGTGAACAGGCTGGCCTTGGGGAACTTCTTGGCGCTGCGTTCCAGCGAACCCTGGTCCACGTCACACAGGGCCACCAGGTTCTCGCCGGCCACGCTTTGGGCGTCGCCGGCGCCCATGCCGCCGATGCCGATGCCGGCCATGTTGAGCTTCTCGCTGGGCGCCTTCTGCCCGGGGCCGCCCAGCACCTGGCGGGGGACGATCGGCACGCCCGCGGCAAGGGCCGTCCCTGCGGCGAGCATCTTCCGGCGGGTGATCTTGCGGGCCTGGTCCATACGGTGCGCTCCTTTCACTTGAACCGCCAGGGGCGGGGCGGACGGCCGCAGTCCCTCACGCCATGGGCCGGACATTCCCAGGGAACCGCACCCGGGCGCCCGGCGGAAGGGCGCTACGACCTGGCCCCCAGATTGTCCCGCCGCCGGCTTTCCTGGATGAAAAGCGAGGCAAGATCGTAGGCGCACTTCGCGATATCGTCCTTACTGGCGTCGGCCGGCAGGCGCATGATATAAGCCTGCCCGAATGCCGCGGCGAAGTAATCAAGCGCCGTGATTCCTTCCGCACGCGCCTTCTCCGGGACGGGGAACGCAGGATGGATTGTGGCCAGCGGCATGGTTTCCTCCCTTGGTATTTCCTAGGCTATTGCAGTCCAGGGAACGCGTTCCGAGGGGGCGTCTGGCGCGCATAGGATCGGCCTCCCCTTCCACCCTTCAGGCACCCCTTCAAAGTATACGTCAAGGCAGGCCCCGGGGCTTTGTCCTGGCCATCCACAGGAGTTCCGCAACCCCAGGCAAGGTGCCGGGGATCAAGGCGTTGTGGGGAGT
>CAYNDR010000479.1:0-4433 GCA_964395295.1 uncultured Planctomycetales bacterium | reverse complement strand
CAACACCATGGACACCAGTAGGTTATTGAGGGCAACCGACGCCTGACGCCGTAGGGTTTATGGGTGCGAAGGAGGCTATCCCCGTGCTGTTGAGCCATCTCAAGCACGGGGCCCCATGTGTTCGGATGGCCGCGGCGAACGCCCTGGCGGAACTGGGCGCGACCGAGGCGGTGGAAGCGTTGCGGACTGGCTTGGCCGAAAAGTCGCCTGTAGAGCGTGCTGAAGCCGCCAAAGCGCTGGCCAGGCTCGGGTCGAATGCCGGGGTGCCCTTCCTGCTGGAGGAGGCGCGGAAAGGTACCCATACGGCCACATTGATTTCGCTGAATGCGCTCCGGCAGCCGGACGTGTACAGGAAACTTAAGGCGACGGGATTGAGCCAAGATATTGAGGGAGATCCGGATGGTGTCGCGGAGGCTTGGAGCAGGGATTCCGGCCTTCTGCTGGTGGGGGGGAAACGAGGAGCGATTTCGGAACTCCGGGCTTATGAGGGGCGGACCCACCTCCTGTGGGCGCTTGAATGGATCGCCGGCCCCTGGGGGGCAGAGGCCATCCTCGAACCTGATCAGGTCCGGTTGCTCCCACGCGAAGAGGCGATCAAGTTCTGGACGGGGTGGTGGGAAGGGGAGCGGAAGAAGTAGGGCCCCGTGCGGCTCCGGCGCCATCCATGGCCGCGCCCGAGTAGAAGGGCTGCGGCCGGACACGCGGCTCGCCCTCTGCGCCAGGTCCGAGGGGAGGCGTGCAGGGTTCAGCGTGGATACCGTGTGACGCTCCCCGGCCGATCGGCTATTGCCCTCTGGAGATCCGGCGCCGGATGGCGGGATTTCCCGCGGATCACCCCGAAAGGAGGCGGACTCATGACGGCGGCCAGCACGGTCCTCTCGCTCCTGATGCGGGGCGTCCTCCTCGCGTCCGCCCAGGACGCCGTCCCGCTCTTCGAGCCCGACAAGCCCGCCTTCGGCTGGCGCTTCGACCACGGCGGGGAGTTCCCCGGCGCCAAGGGCGGCCTCTCCGTCGATCCGGCGGTCAAGAGGGACGACAAGCCGGCCCTCAAGATCGAGGCCGACTTCACCGGCGGCGGCAACTACGTCCAGGCCTTGAAAGACCTCCCCGGCCTCGACGTCGACACGATCGCCTTCTGGCTGAAGTCGGACGCCCCCGCCCCCCTCCTGAGCCTGCGCGTGATCGACCAGTCCATCTGCCACCAGATCCGCCTCGCGCTCAAGCCCACGGCCGAGTGGCAGGCGGTCGCCCTCCCGCTCCGGAAGTTCTTCGCCGGCAAGCGGGAGGACGCGTCCGTCGAGAAGTACGAATCGTGGGGCGGGCCCAACGACGGCGCCTGGCACGGGCCGTGCAAACAGCTCTGCCTCCTCGCCGTCCCGCCGCCCGACCGGAAGCGCGTGACGCTCTGGATCCACGACCTCCGGATCATCCAGCCGCCGCGGGTCGCCACCACCACGGTCCTGCCGGTCGCCCTCTCCGCCGAACGCTCGGCGCCCGGGTCCTTCGTGAAGATCAAGTACCACTGGAAGCCCAAGGAGCCTCTTCTGCGGGACAACTCGGCGTTCGTCCACTTCGTCGACGAGGCGGGCAAGACGGTCGCCCAGGACGACCACGTCCCGTCGGTGGTCACGGGCTCGCCGGGCTGGCAGGGCGAGGTCAGCTACGAGCGCCGCGTCATCCTGCCGGCGACGATCCCGGAGGGGTCCTACCGGATCCTCATGGGGCTGTACCACTCCGTGGCCGGGCCCCCCGGCTGGCGCCGCGAGCCGCTCCTGGCCGGTCCGGGCGTGGCGGACGCGGGGGACTCGCGCTTCCACGCGGGGACCCTCGTCGTCGACAAGGCCGCGCCCCTGCCGAAGGCCGACACGGAGAACGCCCCCACGCTCTCGCTCGAGGGCTGGACGACGACCTTCAGCGAGGAGTTCGACGGGAAGCTCGACGTCTCCCCCTGGGGCCCCGGCACCCGCTGGATCGCCCACACGCCGTGGAGCGGGGACTTCGGGGACGCCGCGTTCGGCGACCCCGCGGAGGGGCACCCCTTCACGGTCGAGAAAGGCATCCTCCGCATCGAGGCGCGCAAGGACGAGGCGTTCGCCAAGGTGGACGGCTACAAGCGGCCGTGGCGCGCGGGGCTGCTGGCTTCCAACGACCGGAAGGGCGCCGGCTTTTCCCAGCAGTACGGCTACTTCGAGATGCGCGCGAAGCTCCCCGGCGGGCCCGGCGTCTGGCCGGCCTTCTGGCTGGCCTCTTCCTACGACCGGACCGATCCCAAGGCGGGCGCGGACGGGAGCATCGAGATCGACGTGATCGAGTTCTACGGCCACAACCCCGGCGCCTACCAGTCCGCCGTCCACGTCTGGAAGCCGGAGCCGCACCGCGCCGAAGGGTCCACCGTCACGACGAAGCCGGGTGAAGTGGCGAGCGACTTCCACCGGTACGGCGTGAAGGTGGAGCCCGAGGCAATCACGATGTACTTCGACGGCGTCGAGGTCTGGAAGACGAAGACGCCCCCGGAGCACAAGCGGCCGCTGATGCTGCTGCTCAACCTGGCCCTCGGCAGCGGCTGGCCGATCGACAAGACCCCGAACCCGTCGTTCATGCACGTCGATTACGTGAGGGCGTACGCGAAGAAGCCGTAAGGATTCACTTCAGCCGGACGCAGTCGATGCCGATCGCGGAGGGGCCGCCGGAGGGCCCCGCGGCCTCGATCTCCAGCTCGTTGGCGCCCGCCCGCGCCCCGGGGCCCGGAAATATTTTGCTTCACCGCCCCTGTGACGTCCGGGATGCGTTAAGCTATCTGCTTAGGGGACGGAGAGGGCGCCTAGCCCGAGCAACTTCCCGGCAACGGAATCCGTCCCCGGTGTACTCATAGGGTAGAGGCGCGGGATCGTTCGACAGGCCGGAGCGGGGACCACGGGGGCATCATGACGAATGACCGCACTCCGGGCGCGATCCTGTTGGGCGCGCTCGCGCTCCTCCTCGCGGCCGCGGGGCCGCAGGCCGCCGATCCCGCGCAGGACCTCCTCCAGCAGGGCCAGAAGTCCGCCGCCGGGCGCGACTTCAAGGCGGCCGCCCAGAAGTACCAGGACTTCCTCCAGAAGTTCCCCGCCCACGAGCAGGCCAACCGGGCCCGCTGGGGGCTGGCCCTCGCGCTCCTCCACCTGCCCGGCCGGGACTTCGCGAAAGCCGCCGCCCTCCTGGACCCGGTCGCCGATGATCCCAAGTTCCAAGACCGGCCGACCGCCCTCTACTGGTCCGGCACGGCGCACCGCGAGTCGGCCCGCCGGGCCTCGGGGCCCGTGGATCTCCCCGCCGTCCTCGACCGGGCGGCCAAGCGCCTCGGCGAGGCGGCCCAGCTCTTCGCGGCCTCCGCCAAGGACTGGCAGGACAAGGGGAACAACGAACTGCCCCCGCCCCTCGAGATCTCCGTCCTGTCCCGCTGCGGACAGGCCGAGGCGCTCCTGGCGGCCTGCCGGGCCAGGGAGGCCGCGGCCGTCCTGGCGCCGCTCGCGAAGGAGAAGTGGCTCGCGCGGAGCCGCGGGCGCCAGTCCGTCTTCTACGTGCTCGGCTGCGCGGCCTACGCCGCGGAGGACCATGTCTCGGCGGGCCGGGCCCTCGTCCGGCTGGCCCCGTTCGATCAGCCGATCGAGGGCGCCCACGCCCGTTACCTCCTGGCGCGGATCCACCATGTCGCCGGCGAGGCCGCGGAGGCCTGGGACCACTACGAGGCCGTGCCCGCCGCGTTCGACCAGCACGTCCAGGCCGCCCGCCAGGCGCTCCAGGCGAACGCGCCCCCCCTGCGCGACAACCCCCTCGAACGCGCGCGCATCGAGGCGCTCGTGAACGGGCCGCCGCCCGACTTGGTGGAGGATTCCCTCTTCCACGGCGGCCTGCTCCTCTACGAGCAGAGGAAGTACGAGCCGGCCCAGGTCCGTTTCGCCC
Organism: uncultured Planctomycetales bacterium; assembly: GCA_964395295.1. Taxonomy (GTDB): domain Bacteria; phylum Planctomycetota; class MHYJ01; order MHYJ01; family JACPRB01; genus CAYNDR01. The sequence continues at coordinate 491 of CAYNDR010000479.1, read as the reverse complement.
GCGTCCCCCAGCGGAATCCCAAGCACCCCCGGGTGCCGGAAGCCCAGCTCTTCGCGGGGATCTGCCACGTCCAGCTGGGAAAGCACGCCGAGGCGGCGGGCGCCCTCCAGCCGCTCCTGGCCCACCCGCGCCTGGGCCCGCGGGCCCGCGCGTGGACCGCCCGGGCGCTTGTCCGCGGGGCCGATCCCGCCCAGGCCCAGCCCTTCGCGCAGGCCCTGGCCAAGGCGGCCGAGCTCTACCGGCAGGCCCTGGACGCGCTCTCCAGGAATCCCGAGGCGGCCGCGGAGGCCGCCGACGTCGCCTTCGAGCTGGCCGACGTCCTCCGGCGCTCCGGGCGCGCCGCGGACGCCGCGCCCGTCTACCGGGGCCTCGTGGCAGGTTTGCGCGGCGAGGAAGCGCTGGCGTGGATGGTGGCGTGCCTCCAGCTCTCGGGCCGGCTCCGCGTGGCCGAGGAGGCCTTTCGGCAGTTCGAGAAGGAGCACCCGCGCGGC
>CAYNDR010000478.1:2471-4436 GCA_964395295.1 uncultured Planctomycetales bacterium | reverse complement strand
ATGAGCGCGCGTGCCAGCGCCGCGGGGTCTCCTTCCGAGAGGCGGAAGTCCGTCCAGGCCGAGGTCGTGAAGAGGTCGATGCAGGTGCGCTCGCCGCCGGACGGCGTGCGCACCCGGCCGGCGCACATCATGTAGAGGGCGCTCAGGTCGCGGGGGTGGCTCTGGCCGATCTCGTCGCCGAAGAGGAGCTTGGGGCCCTCGAAGGCCAGGGCCGCCAGCGGCACCAGGGGCGGCACGTTGACCAGGCCGCTTTCCGGGATGATGAACGCAGGACACCCCGCGCCCTCCAGGCGGGCCCGGAGGTCTTCCGCGGCCGGGAAGTCCAGGCCCCGGGCCAGGCAGGCGTGCCGTAAGGGGCCCGGCGGCGCCTTCCCGGACGCGGCCAGGATCCGCGCGGCGGCGTCCGGGGGCGCGCCGGACCGCCGGGCCACGAGCGCGAACGACTGCCGCCGCAGGCCGGGGATCACGGCCGTGTCCGGCCGGCCCTGCGGCTTGTCGCCGGGACGGAGGGGGATGTAGGCCAGCTCGTCGAACGTGTCCCGGCGCGGGGGCGCCTCCGGGCGGGCCGCGTATTTCTCGGGCCGGCCGCGGAAGCCGAAGAGCTTCGTGAGCATCGCCGTGCCCCCGAGGCCCACCATGAAGCCGCCCACGTGGGCGAGGTTGGCCACGTTGTGGCTCGTGCCGTTGAGGAGGATGGCCTGGGCGACCTCGCAGGCGGCCCAGAGCAGGGTGAAGGTCCACGCGGGGGTGCGGAGGGTCCCCGCGGCGACCAGGGCGAACCAGAGGACCTCGACCTCCTTCCGGGTGAAGAGGGCGAGGTAGGCCCCCGCCACGCCCGAGATGGCGCCGCTGGCGCCCCCGAGCGGGATGACGGCGCGCGGATTGAACGCCGCGAAGAGCGACAGCGCCCCGAGGCCCGAGAGGAAGTAGACCCCCAGGTAGGCCGCCGGTCCCAGCCGGCGCTCGCAGTTCATTCCCATGAAGACGAGGAAGAGCATGTTCCCGACGAGGTGCTCCCAGTTGGCGTGGATGAAGTGGGAGAAACCGTCATCTCGCCATGACCGCCCGGGATGCTCCCGGCGCCCCAGGTGGGCGCGAAGGAGCAGGCCGCGTTGACCGCCACGAGGCCGAAGGTGGCCCAGGGGCGGTGGTCGTTGATCCGCCGGTCCAGGGGGAGGAACATCAGTCCCCGAAGCTTCGGGAGAACAGGTGGACGTTGGTGACCAGCATGACGACGGTCGCCGCGATCGTGAGGATGCCGAGGACAAGCCCGGCGGTGGCCATGTTCTGGCCCTCCAGGCGGGGCTCCTTGCGGATCGCCCGCCTGGCCGAGATCGCCATGATGATGGCGATGGGGCCCAGGAGGAATCCGATCAGGGCGTAGGGGCCCATGAGGAGCCCCACGATGCCGAGGATGAGGGAGCTCTTGGCGCCGGGGGCCTCCTTGAGGAGGATCTCGCGCTTTCGCTCGACCTCGCGGACCTTCTCCTGCTGTTTGGCGATGGCCAGCTGGCGGTCCACGATCTCGCCGCACCAGCGGCACTTCCGGGCCTCCGCCTTGATGGGCTCCGCGCAGAAGGGGCAGGGCCGCGTGTCGGGCGGGGGGCCGGCGGCGGGGGGCGGCGGAGGGGCTGGTCCCTCGGCATGGCTCGGGGCAAACGGAGGGATCTGGATGGCCGCGGCGCACTGGGGGCAGTGGATCTTCTTTCCCGCGTAGGAGTCGGGGAGCTCGCGGCTGTAATTGCACACTTCGCACTTGAACCCGACCGGCATGTCCTTATTCTACCGCGGATGGGGAGGAGTGGAAAGGAACCGGTATGGACGCCCAGGGATTGATCGGAGCCGGGGGATCGGCGGCCCCCTTCGGGGCCGGCGGGATAAAGCGCGGGGCCCCTCGCCTCCTCTCCGTGTCCTCCGTGCTTTTCGTGTTTGAATATTCTCCGCTGTCGGGTCTCCGTGATCTCC
>CAYNDR010000478.1:0-2371 GCA_964395295.1 uncultured Planctomycetales bacterium | reverse complement strand
GTGCACTCTGTGTTTGATTGTCTCCGCGGCCTCCGTCCCCTCCGTGCCCTCGGCAATCCCCTGTGGGGACTCTGTGTCCTCCGTGCACTCTGTGTTTGATTGTCTCCGCGGCCTCCGTCCCCTCCGTGCCCTCGGCAGTCCCCTGTGGGGTCTCTGTGTCCTCTGTGCACTCTGTGTTTGATTTTCTCTGTTCTCTCCGTGCTCTCCGGCCCCGGCAGGGGCCGGCCGGAAACGAAACCGGGAAGGCCCCGGGTTCCATCCCGGAGCCGTCACCCGGAGGGCGGCGGCTCGGGGGCGGGATCCCCTGGGGCCTTCCCGGCCCGGTTATATGCGGCTATTCGGGGATGACCAGATGCCATCCCACGCGGAGCATCGCCTTCTCGTCCTTGAGCTTTTCGGGATTGGCCTTGACGATGGCCTCGATCATCTCGAGGATCCCCTTGTCGCCGCAGTATTTCTCCGCGATCTTCCAGAGGGACTCGCTCTGCGCGACCTGGTGGGTCCTGCCGCCGGCCGGCGCGGGATTCGCGGCGGCGGCGGGCGCCGTCCCGGCGGAGGCGCCGGGGGCGGCGACGGCGGGCGCGGCGTTCTCCTGGCGGCCGACGCCTTCGGGGAGGGCGAGCTTCATGCCGACCCGGAGGTCGTTGGGATTGTCGAGCTTGTCGCGGTTGGCCTCGAAGATCGCGTTGGCGTGGCGGGCGGTGTTGTAGAGCTTCTTGGAGATGCCGCTGAGGGTGTCGCCGCCGGCGACCTCGTAGACCTTGGGCAGGGGGGCGCCGGCCGCGAGGGCGGGCGTCTCGGGCTTGGTGGGCGCGGGGGAGGGTTCCGTCGCCGCGGCCTTGGCGTCCGGCCGGGCGGGGACGGCGATCCTCTTCCCGGGCCTCAGCGCGGTGGGCTTGACCGCGGGATTCGCCTTGGCGATGAGCTCCCAGAGGCCGCGGTCGCCGTACTTCCTCTCGGCGATGTCGGCGTAGGTGTCGCCGGGCTGGACGACGTACTCGTCGGCCGGGGCGGGCTGGGGCTTGATCTCCTTGCCCTGGGCCGGCTCGGCGCCCTTGATCGGGCCCTGGGCCGGCGCGGCCTTCAGGCCCTCGGCATCGAAGGTCTTCTGGAACGCCTTGTGGAGGAACACGGCCTCCGGCTCCTCGGCCCGGCGCAGGTCCGTCCCCGCGGGATCGGCCCCCGCCGCGGCGCCCTTGGAAGCCTCGTCTGTCGGGGCGGGCGTCTGATCCATCACGATCAGCGCCCCCAGGGCGGAGACGATCACCGCCGCGATGCCTACCTTGACCTTGGTGTTCATCCCTCTCTCCTTCCGAATCGCGGGGCCCGGAACGCGGCCATGGAGGACCGGATCGCGCGCTCGCGGAATAGCCCCTCTCTCACCGTTCTTCCCCTCTCCGGCGATGATAAGTATAGCGCGTTTCCGCCATCTGTCAACTACAAATTGTAAATTATATTTAGAGCCCGTTTCAACGCCTCAGAGACGCTGAGGCGCGGAGCTGAAGCAAATGGGGATTCCCCGGGGTGCGCCGCCCGCGGGCACCCGGGGGGAAGAATCGTGCGTGTCGAACCGCTAGCCCGGCGCCGCCTGGGGCAGGGCGATCCGCGACTGGAAGTCCGCGATGTCCCGGTCGAGCTTCAGGACCTTCTCGATGTCGCCGAGATGGGAGGCGGCCCTCAGCGCCGCCTCCTTGAGTTTCGCGGCCTTCTGGGCCAGGTCCTTGTTGCGGGCCCGCTCCGCGGCCTCCTTGATCTCGATGGCCATCTTCACGACGGCGTCGATCTCGGCGGCCCTCTTCGCGGTCTCCCCCTCGCCGGCGGCCTGGAGCGCCCGTTCCCGGACCTCGGCGGCCTTGGGCGCGAGATCCCGCGCCTCGGGGGCCTTCTCCGCGGTCTCCCGCAGTTCGGCGGCCTTCTCCGCCAGTTCCCTGATCCCGGCGATCCTCTCGACGACGTCCTTCAGCCGGGCGCCGCGGTTCACGACGTGCCGGCCCAGGTCCTGGAGCGCCCGGTCGAGCCGGCCCTCGGCCTCCTTGACGCCCGGCCTCCCGGCCGGCGCGGCCTTGTCGTCCTGCGCCTTGACGGGCCTCTTGGCGGCCTCCAGGTCCTCGCGCGCCCTCGCGGCGGCCTCGGCCTCGGGGCCGGGGACCTGGGCGGCCAGCGCCGCCTCGCCGATCTCGCGGAGGAGGCCGTCCCGCTTCTCGGAGGCCCTCTCCAGCTTGCCCCTCTCCTGGCTCGCCTCCCAGTCCGGGCGCACCCCGCGGTACCACCAGCGGACGATGGGCGAGGCGATGTAGATCGTGGAGTAGGTGCCCGCGACCACGCCGACGATCATCGGGAAGGCGAACTCGGCGATCCCGCCGCCCGTGTT
>CAYNDR010000477.1:0-4440 GCA_964395295.1 uncultured Planctomycetales bacterium | reverse complement strand
GGGGGGGGGGTGGGGGGCGTGGTGAACCGCGCGCGGGGGGAGCCGGGGATCCCCGGGGGGGGCGGGGCGGGGGGGCCGCCGGCGGGGGGCCATCGCCTGGGGGGCTGGGGCTGGCTATTCCGCATGGGCACCACGCAGCCGGACGCGGAGGTTTCGCGGCGGGTGGTGCTGGAGACTCTGCGCCACGTCTATACGACGGTCCCCGGGCCCCTCCCGCCCTCGCTGGCGCGGCGTCTCTGGCACGCGGCGCGCGTGGGGAATTAGGGAGGCCGCGGCGTCCGGCGGGGGGGATTATGGGGAGACGAGGAGGATCCTCAACGGAGCCTGGAGAATATATCGGCCAGCTTGACCGTGAGCCCCGGGAGAACGGCGGATTCGAAGGATTGGCCTTCCTTGAGGACGCGGGTCCGGCGCGCGCGGCCGAACTCCACGACCTCGACGGAGAGCGACTGGGGATCCACGATCCAGTACTCCCGCACGCCCGCGCGCTCGTAGGCCCGGTGTTTCCTGAGCCTGTCGATGCCGGCCGTGGAAGGGGAAAGGACTTCGACGACCAGGTCGGGGGCGCCGTGGAGGCCGTCCGCCCTCGCGACGGAGCTCCGCCGGCCGGACAGGAACAGGACGTCAGGCTGGACCACGTCGTGCCGGGAGAGTTCCACGCCGACGGGCGAGGCCAGGACGTCCCCCAGGTTCCGGGATCGGACGTGCGATTCGAGGATGTGAAGGATGTTGGCCACGACCCTCTGGTGGTTGAACGTGGGCGGCGGGGTCATGATCCATTCCCCCTCGACGATCTCGTGGCGGTTCCCGTCGTCCGGGAACTTCAGGAAATCCGCGTAGGAATATCGCTTCCGGCTTTTCGCTTCAGGCTTCCGGCTTTTCATCCGCGTGGACGGCTTCAGCTTCCTTCTCACCGGCCCGGGACCTTTTCGGGAACGGGTTTCCCGTTCGTCCAGAGCTCGTATTCGCTCAAGTCCAGGTCGTCGTTCCAGGAGATCCCATAGCCCCCGGGGTCCACCCGGACGGCCCGGAAAAAGGCGGGGATTTCAAGCCGGCGGAAGGCCTCCCGCGCGAGGAGGGCGCCGCAGTCGTAGATCCTCACCTGGCCGTTGTCGAACCGCACCCGGAGTTTGAGATCTCCGGCGGGGGCGACCTCCAGGATTCTCGGGATTCCATCCATGGGTGGCTACTCCAGTCCGGGGAGCTGCCGGAACTCCTGCCGGTTCCACATTTCGAGGAGTTCCTGGCGGTACAGGGTGGCCCATTCCTTCGCCAGTCGCTGGCATCGGGGGGGCAGGTCTCCTTCGATCATCTCCAGGGATTCGATCGCGAAAACGCCGTTGAATTCCCCATAGATGGCGTGGAAGTGGGGGATTCCATGCTCTCTCTGGCTGAAGTACATCTTGATGACGATGCCATAGAACCTCGCGATCACCGGCATGGATTACGGCTCCTTGGACGCCTGGAATTCTAAGCGATCTCCTCTTCCCGATCAATCGCTTTTCCTCCGAAGGCGCCATGGAAGAGAGGAGCGGGCCCGCGCAGGAGATGGCCTATTTCTTCACCGCCCGGCCGTCGGCGCCTTGGGTGGCGAAGGCGGCGAGCCCGTTCCGCCATCCGGGCATTGACATTCACGTTGTGAATTAATATTATTCACGGCACGAACAGCGCTGAATATCTCCCCCGCCTCGTGGAGTTCGAGCTGGGCCGCGCCCTGGGGCGGTTCCCCGTCGTGGTCCTCGCCGGCGCCCGGCAGACCGGGAAGACCACGCTCGCGGGGCGGTTCCCCGACCGGCTCTTCCGGTCCCTCGACGATCTCGACGTCCAGGAGGCCGCCCAGAAGAGGCCGGAGAGCCTCCTCGTGGCCGGGACGCCGTGCACCTTCGACGAGGTCCAGCGCGCCCCGGGTTTGCTTTCGGCGATCAAGCGGGACGTGGACCGCGACCGCCGGCCCGGCCGGTTCCTCCTGACCGGATCGGCCAATCTGCTTCTCATGCGGCGGGTCTCCGAGACCCTCGCGGGCAGGGCCGTCTATGTCCGCCTCTGGCCGATGACGTAGCCGGCGACGGCGGGCTCCCCGGGGGCGGGGCCCTGGGGCGGCCTCCTCGGGGCGGAGGATCCCGCCGCGGCCCTCCGCCTCCTCAAGCCCGGTCCGGAGCTCGGGGACTGGCCCGGGAGGGCCTTCGTGGGGGGATTCCCCGTCCAGGCCTGCTCGTCCGATCCCGCGGCCCGGGGACCATGGTTCGACGGCTACGTCCGCACCTACCTGGAGCGCGACCTCCAGGAGGTCTCGTCCATCTCGGCCCTCCCGGACTTCCGCCGGCTGATGAGGCTCGCGGCGGCGCGGCTGGGGCAGGTGCTCAACCAGTCGACGCTCGCGCGGGATGCCGCGCTCCCCCAGCCCACGTGCCACCGTTGGCTCAACCTGCTGGAGACCTCGTTCCAGATCGTGCGGGTCCCGGCGTACGCGGGGAGCCCCTCGACCCGGCTCGGGGCAAGCCGCGCCTCCTCCCGGCTGGTCCGCGCGCCCAAACTCTACTGGGCGGATCCGGGCCTCGGGGCGCATCTCGGGGGCTTGGGGAGCCCGGAGGCCCTGGAGGCGGATCCCCTCTCGGGGGCGTTCCTCGAGAACCTGGTGCTTCTGGGGCTCCTGGCCTGGCGCGAGACCGCCTCGCCGCGTCCCGAGATCCATTACTGGCGGACCCGGCAGGGCCGCGAGGTGGACTTCGTGATCGAGTCGGGCCGGAGGCTGCTCCCGATCGAGGTGAAGGCGGCCCGGGAGGTCAAGGTGTCGGACGCGGCGCCGGTGGAGGCCTTCCTGGACGAGCGGCCGCGGTCGGCGCCGTTCGGGGTGGTGCTTTATTCCGGCGGGGAGGCGCGCCCCGTGACGGCGCGGGTCCTGGCGGTCCCGCTCTCGGCGGCGCTGGGGGTGTCGGGGGCGTGAAAGGGGCGGGCGTCCCCTCCGTGCCCTCTCGGTGATTCCCTGTTTCTCCGCGCCCTCTGCGCTCCCCGTGGTGGATCCTCCGTCTTCTCCGTGCCCACGCCTTGGGCCTTGTTTCCCTGTTGGTTGAGGGATAAGATGGCGTCGGAGGCATTCATGGTGCAGTTGAAGTTCGATCTTCCGGACGGGGTGTTTTCCTCGCTGCGAAAGGACCCCGATTCCCTCGCGAAAGACCTCCGCCTGGCCGCGGCCGTCAAGTGGTACGAACTGCGCGCGGTTTCCCAGGAACGCGCCGCGGAGATCGCCGGCCTCTCCCGCACGGAATTCATCTTCGCGCTGGCGCGCTTCGGCGTCTCCCCGTTCCAGGCCGGGACGGGGGAGATAACCGAGGAAGCGGGACGTGCCTGACGCCCTGGTCGTCAACGCCTCCCCGGTCATCGTCCTGGCCAAGGCCGGCCACATCGGCCTCTTCGAGGCGCTGGCCCGGGAAATTCTTCTCCCGCCATCCGTCGCCGGAGAGATCGTCGCGGGGCCTCCGGACGATCCGGCGCGCCGTCTCGTCGAAGGAGGCTGGGGAAAACGCCTCCGGGTCGAGCCCATACCGTCTTCAATCATGGAATGGAGTCTCGGGCCCGGCGAATCCGAGGTCCTCGCCGTGGCCTGCCGGACCCCCTCCTGTGAGGCCGTCCTGGACGACTGGGACGCCCGCTCGTGCGCCCGGGCGCTGGGAATTCCGGTGGTCGGCACGCTCGGCCTCATCCTGCGCGCGAAGGTGCGGGGTCAAATCCCCTCGGCGACCCGTGTCCTTCGCGACCTCGTCTCGGCAGGCCTTCATTTGGATTCGGACCTTCTCCGGCAGGTCCTGAGGCAGGTGGCTGGGGAGGAGTGGTAGGTCCGGTCCCCCGCCGGGGGCGTCCAATGTCCGGATGCGCAGAAACCGCTGATCTCAGGCCTGCGCGCGCTCGGGCCGCAGGGCGGGGAAGAGGTCTTCGGGCTTCTTGCCCGTGACCTTGAGGTAGAGGGCGTCGGGGCAGAGGTCGATCCGGCCGCCCCAGGCGAGGTCTCCGGAGGGTCCGATCCGGAAGGATTCGAACGTCCGCCGGTCGTTCCACAGGGCGAAAACGCCTTTCCCCGCCAGGCTGGCGAGGTCCGCCGTCCCGCAAACGCCGTCGTCGAAGGTCAGCTCCAGAAGATATCCCCGGAGCGCCTTCGCTTTCAGAATCACGCGCATGCCTTGTTCCTTGCTCTTTCTATCACCTCTGCGATCCGCATGAAAGGGGCGTTCACTCTCTTCGCCGCGCGGGGAGTCCCCCTCGCGGGCCGGGGGGATCGATTCCTGGATCTGGATCCTTTCCGCGCCCTCTGCGGCCTCCGCGGTGAACCCTCCGTTCCCTCTCCCCTTCTGGTATAGTCTGGTTCGCCGTTCTAGCATAGGAGGCCCCCTCGTGCGCCCCTTCCTCCGTACTCCGGACGTCTTCAATCCGGTCATGGCGCGAAGA
>CAYNDR010000476.1:0-4458 GCA_964395295.1 uncultured Planctomycetales bacterium | reverse complement strand
GCGTCTTCGTCGCCCTTTGCCCGTTCGCGCCCGCCCTCTGGACCCTGTACCCGGCGCTCGGAACCGCCGCCGCGGGTGCGGCCACCTACGTCGGAAACCTACCTCCAAAACTATAGGAGCGGGACCATGGAGAACTTCGAATTGGCCCAGCAGCTCAAGCTGGAGCTGATCCAGGAGTATGAAAAGATCACACCCGCGATCAAGGCGCTCACGGGCGCCTCGCTGGACGACGCGCGCGAGGCCCTTCACCGCGCCATCTGCCGAGTGCTTGTGGGAGTGACGAGGCGCGGCCTTCGCAATCCCGTGGCCGCCTGGCGTCCCTACATCATCCAGACGGCGGTAAACGAGCTGAGGAAGGAGAGGAACGAAAGCAAGCGTGTCGTCCTCTTCGGCGAACTGCGCGAGGATGAACTCCGCCGGCTCTTCGCGATACCCCACTCTCAGCCGACACCCCTGGAGCACATGATCGCGAAGGAATCCCGGGCGATCCTCTGGGCGGAGGTCGCCAGCCTCTCTCCGCGTGAAGGCGAGGTTCTGAAGAGGTGGGCCCACGGCTCCTCCTTCCGGGACATATCCAAGGCCCTTGGGATCAAGCCGTCGACGGCCCGCAAGCTGTGGTCGAGAGGCATAGGGCATCTGCGCTATCACCCGAGGGTGCGGCAGTTGGCCGCCTGATCGAATGACAACGAGTTCAGATGATGAACGGAGGAGAACGTTATGAACATTCACGTTGATCTGTTCCGTCTCGGACGGACAGCCCGCGTCTTCCTGCGGCTCGCGGCGGACGACCACGTCAGTTCCACCAGGCTCGACCATGCCACGACCGAGATCGCCGGGGACCACCTGGAGTTCAAGGCCAAGGCGTTGGCGCGGGCGGGGGCCGGCGTCCGTCGCAAGCTCCGCGGGCGGCGATTCGTCCTCGCCACCCTGGAGGAGGCTGCCGCCCTCCAGGGATTCCTGGATCACGCCGTCCGCCATCTCTCCTACTACGATCCGACTAACGGCGCGCTTTCCGTCGAGCGCGATCTCCACCGCTTTGCCCGATCGCTCCACCTCGTCAACATCCTGGAAATGCAGGGGGAAGTCGCATGAACGTTCTCCAGTGGCCGCAGGGATCGGGTCCCGATCCAACGGAGGACGACATGAGCCCAAGATCCGGCGAGTTCCCCTGGTGCGAAGCCTGCCAGACCCCGCTTTTCGATCGCACGAGATTCGCGGCGTTCTGGGAGGAGAAGGGTCGTAGGGTTTCCTTCTGCCGCGACTGTCTCGGCGAGATCTTCTTCGACATCCTCCCCATGGTCACGGGGCCCACCAGCGACACCCCGTCCGGTCGTGGCAGTCCGGTGGAGGAGCCGGATCCCTGGCAGGAGAACGCCATCCGCCTTCTCGAGGACGCCGGCGGATGATGTCGAATTCGGAACGTGTCAGGAGAAACATCATATGCGAACACTGAAGGCGGCTACCTACGCGCGGCCATGCCAGATCCTCCCGCGGATCGAGGTGAGGGGCGAGAAATGGGGGCAGTTCTGGCAGATGATTCAAGAGTCGGAGGGAAAGGCCGACGTCGTCATCGTCGCATTTCCCGAGGTCCTGGGCGACAACTACGAGGAGCTCGTCGCCAATCTCTCGGCCATCGCGTCCCACGGCCTTCACCTGGCCATCGTCCCGCCGGAAGACGCGGGGTTCACCGTGATCAAGCGACTTCCCGGGACTTAAGTGTCTCTCCAGGATTGGACCCGATCCTTCCGTTTGCTAATCTGGGAGGCTCCATGAACCACCCGGAGAAGGAACTCCGGCTCACGAAGCCCATGGCCGCCGCGATCATGGCGATCTTCCGTGAGCCGTCGCTCCGCGAAGCGGGCATGAAGGAGGCGGAGGCCAGACGCCACCGAACGACGGCCTTCGCGCTCAGGAGGCTCGTCGAGCTCGACCTCGCCTGGTCGCCATCCCCCGGCGTGTTTCGGCTCACCGATGAGGCGGGCCGCATGGCCGAACGGCAGCAAAAGCGCCAGATCGACTACATGCAGGACGCCGGGGCTGCCCTGGAATCCGGCCTGAAGAAGCCCTCGTTCAGGCTCGCCACGGAGACGCATGCCGGGAAGGTGGTCCGCTTCGCGCCCGATCCTCTCGAAACCGAGTCGATACCCCCGCGCGGCACCCTCGGGATCATCGCCGGCACCGCCGTCTTTCCGAGCGGCCGGGAATGCATCTACGTGGACTGGGAACCGACCCGGGTGGGAAAGCGCCTCTATCGCATGCGGACTTTCCATCACTGGCAGGACCTCCGCTTGGTCGGACGCCGATGAAGCGGGCGGGGAGGTGTACCCCTACCGAGAATCTTCGGGGTGGAAGCCGATTGTTGTACGCACTTCGGCCTCCTTAAAGATCATAACAGCAGAGGGGCAAAGCCCCCCCTCGAAGGAGCCGGGATGGGGATAACGAAGGATTTTTCGCGGGGGAAGGCGGAATTCCACGAACCTTCGCCGCCCGAATCGGTTATAATAGGCAGAGAAGTCGAACACCGACGCCCCGGCCCCCCGGGAACGTCCCCCGAAGAAGAGGCCCCCCACGAAGCACATCTACCCCCCGACCAGGCCCATCTCCCCGTCCGTCCTCCGAAGCCTCGTGGCCGTTCTGGGCGACGTCCAGAAACGTACGAAGTGGAGGTCGTACGCCTCAGCCACGTTCCGGTCAATCGTGAAAACCCATTCGCCCCCGTTTCGGCTTCTGAAAGATACGAGTGCGTGATGCACCAGTTGGCCGAGGTTTGGGGCGCGATCTGTAGGCGGCGGGAGGGCGTCCTCAAGGCGCCCGCGGAACGTAAACTCGCCGCGTGAGGGAGGAACGATGAAGGACGCCAAGAAGGTTCGGTGCGCCGGATACGTCCGGGTGTCGACCCTGCGACAGGCGGACCTGGAGCACGGGTCGCTCGACGCCCAGACGGACGAGATCCGGCAATACCTCAAGTTCCGCCAGACGTCCCAGGCAATCTTCGAGCTTCAGGAACTCTTCCGCGAGGAGGGGCGTTCGGCGAAGGACACGGACCGCCCGCAGCTGAAGAAGCTGCTGGAGGCGATCCGTCGAGGGGCCGTGGATGCCGTGGCCGTCACGAAGATCGACCGCCTCACCCGCTCGGTGAAGGACTTCTACGACCTGTGGGGCGAGTTCGAGCGCCACAACGTCCAGCTCATCTCCGTCCGGGACCAGTTCGACACGACGACGCCCATGGGCAAGGCGATGGTCAACATGATCCTGACCTTCGCCCAGCTGGAGCGGGAGATGACCGCCGAGCGGGTCAGGAACAAGATGCTCTGGCACGCCGAACAGGGACTTTGGAATGGCGGCCGTCCCCCTGGCTTCAAGTTGGACCCGAAGCAGAAGGGCATCCTCCTCCCCCACCCCGACGAACAGCCGCTCGTCGAGACCATCTTCAAGAAGTACCTGGAATTGGGCAGCGCCGGAGAGCTCGCCAAATACCTCGTCCGGCAGGGGATCAAGACGCCCATCCACATCAGCCGCCGAGACCGCAAGGTGGGGGGCCAGCCGTTCTACAAGACGACCCTCCTCAAAATGCTCCGGAACCCCGTCTACATCGGCAAGATCCGGTACGCGGGGCAAGTCCATCCGGGCAAGCATCAGGCCATCATCTCGGAGGAGCTTTTCAACCGGGTGAACGAGCACCTGCGGGTCCACGCGCCGCTCCGGAAGAACCCCCGGGCGCGCCGTGAGCACGTCTACCTCCTCCAGGGGCTCGTATTCTGCGGGAAGTGCGGAGCCCACATGACCCCGAAGGCTTGCTCCGGCACGAAGCAGACCAACTTCTACTACCAATGCACCCGGAACGGGCACACGAACGGGGCCGCCTGCGCGATGCGGTATGTCCCCGCGGAGACCCTGGAACAGGCGATCCTGTCCAAGCTCCGGGAGATCGCACTCAAAAGCGACGAGATCGCGCGCATCGTCCGGGACACCAACGAGCATTCCAACGACTCCCTGAAGGAGCTCGCCGACAACCGCCGCCGGATCGAAGGAGAGCTCCAGGCGGCGACGGACAAGGCGGAACGCCTCGTCGAGGTCCTCAAGGAACAGGGAGCGGCGGGCCTCAAGATCGTGGGCAACGAGCTGAAGAAGCTGGAGGTCGAGCGGGTCAGGCTGGAGAGGCAGCTCGCCGACATCAAGCAGGAGATGAAGCTCGTCGAGACCGAGTCGATGAACGCCGGGGTCATGGTGACGAGCCTCAAGACCTTTGGCGACATCCTGGACGGGGCCAATCCCGACGAACTCAAGAGGCTGCTCCCGATGTTCGTCGAGCGGCTCGTCTTCCACGAGCCCGACGAGAAGGGCCAGGGCCGGGTCCAGCTCTCCCTCTTCGAGCGACCCATCCAGGGGGAGGAGGAGGTCTCGGTGGGAATTAACCAGTCCGGCGCTTCTAGCGCCCAGCGTAGCTATTGGTGCGCC
>CAYNDR010000475.1:0-4464 GCA_964395295.1 uncultured Planctomycetales bacterium | reverse complement strand
AATGAACGCCAATAAACTGATACTGAATATTCTGGTGATGATCGCCATCGCATCGATCCCGGACGGATTGGAAGAGGCCCGCGCCTCCCTTTGTTCCGGGGCCAGTATACCCGAATCCTCGCCGGTTTGCCAAAACGAAACCCCTGCCTAGGACATTTCCTTCGACTTCCGAAGGACGGACGGGTAATCTTGCTTCCGCGCCCATTCTGATGGACCGGAAACCATGCGGAGGGGGAGGGAGGCCGGACATGTCGATCATCACCGTTTCCCGGGGTGCCTACCACCGGGGCAAGGAGGTCGCCGAGAAGGCGGCCCAGCGGCTGGGCTACGAGTGCATCGGCCGGGAAGTCCTCCTGGAAGCCTGCAAGGAGTTCAACATCCCGGAGGTCAAGCTGGAGCGGGCCATCCATGACGCCCCCTCCCTGCTGGACCGGTTCTCCCACGGGCGGGAGAAGTACGTCGCCTACTTCCAGGCGGCCCTCCTGAAGCACGTCCAGAAGGACAACGTCGTCTACCACGGCCTCGCCGGGCAGTTCTTCCTGAAGGGCGTCTCCCACGTGCTGAAGGTCCGGATCATCGCGGACCTGGAGGACCGCGTGCGGATGGAGATGGAACGTTCGGGGACCTCCCGGGCCGTGGCCCTGCGCCTCCTGAACAAGGACGACGAGGAGCGCCGCCGGTGGAGCCTCCACATGTACGGGATCGACGTGATGGACCCGAACCTCTACGACCTGGTCATCCACATCCGGAAGCTGACGGTCGAGGAGGCCGTGGACATGGTCTGCCACACGGCCGGATTCGAGCGGTTCCGGGCCACGCCGGCGTCGCAGAAGATCCTGGACGAGTCGACCCTGGCCGCGATGGCCAAGGCCGCGCTGATCGACCTGAAGCCGGACATCGACGTGGCGGTCCAGAACGGCGTCGCCTGCCTGAGGGTCAGGAGCGCCACGGCCGCCGATGAGGCCAACATGGCCAGGATCGCGAAGGGCGTCCCGGGCATCCAGGTGGTCCGGATCGAGCCCCAGGAAATCGAGAGGTATGGGCGGTGACGGGATGGATGGCGGCGGGGCGTCCTTCATGAGACGGCTCATCCGCGGGCTTGCCCCGGGGCTCTGAAAAAGTGGAGAGAGCACCAGGAAACCTCATACCCAAGAAGCCTTCCGACCGGCACGCGCGGCCGGGTTGGCCCGTCCGGCTGTTCCCGTTCATCGGCTGGTTCCGCCGTTACGGCCCCAGGGAACTGGGCCAGGACGCCGTGGCGGGGATCACCGTGGCCCTGGTCCTGGTGCCCCAGTCCATGGCGTACGCCCAGCTGGCGGGCCTGCCGCCCTATTACGGGCTCTACGCGTCCCTCCTGCCGGCGTGCGTGGGGGCCCTCTTCGGATCGAGCCGCCAGCTCTCCACCGGTCCGGTGGCCATGGTCTCGCTGATGACGGCGGCCGCCCTGACCCCCCTGGCGCCGGTCGGCGGCGAATCCTACGTGGCCTATGCCTTCCTCCTGGCCTTGCTGGTCGGTTCGATCCTGTTCGCCCTGGGCCTCCTGCGGCTCGGCATCATCGTCAACCTGGTCGCCCACCCCGTCATCATCGGCTTCTCGAATGCCGCCGCCCGGATCATCGCCTCCTCTCCGCTGCCCACGTTCTTCGGCGTCGACGCCGGGCGCTGGGATCACCACTACGATACCGTCTATTACGCGGTTCGTGCGGCCCTGTCCCACACCCACGGGCCCACCCTGGCCATGGGCCTCCTGGCGCTGGGACTGATGTGGGGGCTCAAGCGCCTGCATCCGAAGACGCCGACCGTCCTGGTCGCGGCCGTCCTGGCGACCGCCCTCTCCTGGATCGTCGGTTACGAGAGGAACGACGCCATCCCGTTGGACCGGATCGAGTCGGAGGAGGTCCGGGAGAAGTTCCGCAAATACAACGCCACCCTCGCGGCGATGAACGACGCGGAGGAGGCCGGGCGGGACCTGGAGAAAAGGGGCCGGGGGGCGGAAAAGCTCCACGGCCGCCATTCCATCCAGGCGATCCAGCTTCACTACCAGCGCGCGGAGCTGGAGCTGACGATCCGGGAACATCGCGAGGAAGCCTCCCGATACCGGACCGATCTCCGGGACGCGCGGTTCGAGGCGGTCGAGGTCCCGGCGGGGGGACGCCGGTTCCACCTCCAGGGGCGCCTGCCCGCGGGCCTTAAGGGGGACGGCCGGACGTGGCGCCTCCGCGCGGGATCGAGCCGCCTTCGCGAGGATGCCGTCACGATGATGAGCGGCGGCGCCGTGGTGGGCCAGGTCCCCCGCGGCGTCCCCCGCCCGGTCCTGCCGGGAAAGGGCGTGGACCTCGGGCGGATCTGGGACCTCTCGCTGATGGCCCTCATCATCGCCCTCGTCGGCTTCATGGAATCCATCTCCATCGCGAAGGCCATCGCGGGCCGCACGGACCAGCGCATCGATCCCAACCAGGAGCTGGTCGGCCAGGGCCTGGCCAACCTCTCGGGGGCCTTCTTCCAGGGCTGCCCCGTGGCGGGTTCGTTCTCGCGGACGGCCGTGAACTACCACGCCGGCGCCATCACCGGCCTGGCCAGCGCGTTCACCGGAGCGGTCGTCCTGCTGGTCCTGCTGTTCCTCACCCCCCTCCTGTATCACATGCCCCAGTCCGTCCTCGCCGCCATCATCGTGATGGCCGCCATCGGGCTCGTGAGCGTCAGGGGATTCGTCAAGGCCTGGCAGGTGCGGCGGGACGACGGCGTCGTGGCCATCGTGGCCTTCGCGGCGACCCTCGTCTTCGCGCCCCACCTGGAAGCGGGGATCTCCATCGGCGTCCTGCTGTCGATCGCCCTCCTCCTGTTCCGGCAGAGGAGGCCGCGGACGGCGATCCTCTCGAAGTTCACCGACGGCTCCTACCGCGACGCGGAGCGCCGGGGCCTCGACCGGTGCCGGCACATCCTCGTGATCCGGTTCAACGGCGCCCTGTTCTTCGCCAACGCGATCCACTTCGAGGACCGCCTGGCGGAGGAGGTCTCCCATATGCCGGAACTGAAATACATCCTGATCGTCGGCAACGGCATCAACGACATCGACGTGGCGGGGGAGGAGGTCATTTCCTCCCTCTTCCGGAAACTGCGCTTCGACGGCTACGAGGTCTCCATGAGCGGGGTGAACGACGCCCTGCTGGACATCATGAAGAGGTCGCGGCTGATCGACGTCATCGGCGAGGGAAGCCTCTACCCCGGCGTGGACGCGGCCATCCGGGACATCCACGCGAAGGTGCGCGCGGGCGTCGCCAAGGGGGACCTGTGCGCGCTCGACGTCTGCCCCCTGACGACCGTGAAGTTCGTCGCGGACGCGTGCCGGCCCAAGGGGGAGGGGCCGGCGCACTGAGCGTCGTCCTCACCCGGCCGCGCCTCCGAGCGCGCGGCGCGCCAGCGCGCCCACGCTCCACCGGACCAGGCGGCCGCCCTCATAAAGATCCACCGGCCCTTCGTCCGAGAGCAGGCCGCCGCGGCCGGCGAGGAGATCCCCCCGGCCCGTCTCGCCCAGCGCCCACGCGGCCAGGCCGCGGACCTGCGAAGAGGAATCCTCCAGGCAGGCCGCCAGGACGGGCAGGATGGAGGCGACCGCGTCCCGCGCCGCGGGGCCCAGCCGGCCCACGGCCCACAGGATCCCCTCCTTGAATCCGGCGGGATTCTCCTCCTCCTCGTCCAGGAGGTGGACGACGATGGGGACATAGTCGGGGAAAAGGAGCGGGCGGCGGCGGACGATCTCCGCCATGGCCTCCGGCGCGCGCGGGCAGACGCCGCCGGACTCGTCGTTGAGGAGCCAGTGGAGGCGGCGGAGGAAGTTGCGGACGGATTCGGGCGAGTCGTCGGCAATCCGCCCGGCGGCCGCCCCCAGGGCCTCGACGGCGCGCCAGGCCCGAAGCGGGTCGGGGTCGTAGGTGAGCGGGAGGAGGCGCCCGAGGATCCCCTTCCGCCGGCCCGCCTCCTCGGCGATCTCCCCGAAGCGGCCCTCCGCCACGAGTTCGCGCAGGCGATCCATCAGGGCGGATTATAGCCGCCGGGGCGCCGGGCCGCTAATTCGTGTAGCTCTTGCGGTTCCCGGCCTTCCCGTCGACCAGGATGGCCCGGGAGAGCATGTCGTGGACCCCGCCGACCTCGATCTTGTCCTTGTGGTGCTCCATGAGCTGGGTCAGCTGGCGCTTGCAGTTGGCGCAGGCGGTGGCCACGTAGCGGGCGCCGGTCTCCCGGATCTGCTCCATCTTCTTCACGCCGGTGACGGTCATCCGGAACTCGCGGATGTCGTCCATGGCGGAGAGCCCCGCGCCGCCGCCGCAGCACCAGTTCTCGGCCCGGTTGGGGATCATCTCGCGGAAGTCGGCGCAGGAGGCCCGGAGGATGTCCCGCGGCTCCTCCGTGATGCCGCAGGAGCGGCCGAAGTTGCACGGGTCGTGGTAGGTGACGGGCTGGGGG